>JAKOUL010000046.1 GCA_029776735.1 Dictyoglomota bacterium | reverse complement strand
AAATGCTATATAAACATTAATTTGGAAAGGATTAGACAGATTGAAGCAAAAGCAATTCGTCATTTAAAGCATCCTTCAAGGTCAAAAGAATTAAGAGACTTTTATAAGTAGAGCTTACATATCCACAAAGCTCTTACCAGAAATTCCACATTAAATTTTAAAAATTAATAGCTATTCCTTCATCCCTATTTAAAAAAAGGGAGAGGATAAAAACCCTCTCCCCAAAAAAGAGGTAAAATTAAGTTTAACGGACAAGCAATGTGATATTATCCATACCACCTTCAAAACTCCAACCACTTCCAAAGACTTTTATCTGTTTTAATATAGGATGAGAGGAAATTTGAGAGACAATATCTGGATCTGACATTAGATCAAACTCAAACTGGTACCAAGTATCAAGAGGAATGGTAGATACATTATTTTCTGGATACTCTATTGTACTTCCTTCTTTTAAGAAAGATTTCCTATATACATATTGCTCTCCAGCTCCATCTTCAAAAACAATATTAACTCCAGCGGGATATTCTCCAACTCCTGCCCATCCATCATTGTCAAGTTCTTGATTGTAAATTATCACATCAAAGGAAAGAAGTAATTCAGTTTTTCCAGTTAAGTTATAATTTATATCTTGATAGGCTCCTACTAATCCTCCATCGCTGAGAGTTAGAGATCTATACCAATGTATATAGCCACTATCAGCATTAATATACCACGTATCAATTACTTGAGTACCATGCAATTGTGTCCAAGGATCTAAAGTTTGGTTATTAAAGTCTCCATTCTGAATTAAGCTTTCTTGGGGTGGTTGAGGCGGATTACAGCCTGAAATTAAAGTGATAAGGAAAATACTCAAGAGGAAAACAGAAAACTTTTTCATTTCAAAAGCCCCCTTAGTTATTTATTGAGGAGCTAAAAAGTTTAAGTTCTTTTTCAGAAGATGAAATTTCTAACCCCTCTGATAAAAATTATAATATAAATTTTTTTCAATAAAAGTGATCTTTGTCACAAATTTTTAGGGTTAGTGATTTAAGTAAGGTTCCTATATGCCTGACAGACAAATAACACTTTTACTATTAAAAACTAAACTATTACAACCATTCATCTATTTTTAATAGTATTCCTAAGCCTCTCTATTGAAACGTCTTTTTAAAGAAAAATTCAAAAATAGTAAAAGCTCTATGGTATAATCAATCATCTCAAAATCCTAATTGTGAGGAAATAAGATGAAAAAGATATTTTTTGCTTTAATCTTAATTTCTTTTATAATTCTCCCAGTTTATGCAAAGGATTATGGTCTCAATGAAGCAAGAGTTTATTATACCATTCAACCCGATGGAGAAATTGATGTTGTAAATGATCTGACCTACTGGTTTTCAGATTCATACTCCCAGGCATGGCTTACTATCCCCAATGGAAACTATGAGATAAGAGATGTATCTGTAAGTGAAGTTACAAACGGTGGTGAAAAATTTTATACCTATCATCCAGAGACAGAGGAAAGAGTTCAAAATACCTTTGCCTTTACACAAGATTCTACGGAATATAAGATAACATGGTCTTATAGGGCTCAAGATACAAATAAAACATTTAGAATCCGATATAAAATTTTAAAAGGATTAAAAGTCTATGATGATGCAGCAGAATTTTATTGGAAAGTATGGGGAGGAGATTGGGAGAAAAAACTTCCTGCACTATGGGTTGAAGTTTCATTCCCTATTAAGATAAATGATGCTGCAGAGTTAAATTATTGGCTTCATCCAAAAGTAGAAGGAGAGATAGGAATTTCAAATGATTATAGAAAAATAATAGCTTATGCAGGAAATATTCCAGCAAATCAGTGGATAGAAATAAGAATTATCTTCCCAAGATATTATCTACAAAATATAGATCCTAATAAAGCATTAATTATCAATAAAGATGGGCTAAAAGATATTTTAGAAGAGGAAAAAAAATGGGAAAATGAAGAAAAAAGAAAGGAAACCTTAGGGAGTATTTTAAGCACAATTCTTATATTGATCCTTGCTTTAATCCTGTTTGCGGGTATTTTTATTCCTATAAGGATTTATCACAAGTATGGTAGAGAACCAGAAGTAAATTATGAGGGAGTATATGAACATGAGCCTCCTGACGATTCTCCACCTGCATGGGTAGATATCCTCGTCAATCAGTCAGATGCTGTGTCTCCAAACTCCATTGTTGCTTCCACTTTAGAACTTGCAAGAAGAGGATATTTGAAGATCCAAGAAGAACTAAAAGAGGGATTTTTAGGGACAAAAAATAAAGATTATAAAATTATTCTTACAGGGAAGAAGATAGAGGATGATTTAAGTGAAGAGATAAGACTTTTACTTTCCGAATTCCAAGATTTAGGGGAAGAATTTTATCTTTCAAAGCTTAAGAAGGTTGATCTATCAAGCTTTAAATCACAATTTGACAAATTAGTGAAAAATAAAGTCTATAAAGAGAAAAAATGGATTAACGAAGAAGGAATCAAATATTTAAATATCTGGCTTATTATTCTCTTTTTAATAGGATTTTTCTCTTTTCTTTTAATCTCACTCTTTCCAAATTTTATAAAAGATGTACCTTTGTATTTTTTTGGGTTTTTTGCAGTAATATTTATCAGCATTATTTTAAATTTCATATTCCGCAAGACTGTGAAACAATATACTCCTGAAGGGAAACTTCTTGCCTTAAGATGGAAAGCTTTCAAAAAATTCTTGCAAGACTTCTCCCTTATCTCTCAGTATCCTCCATCCTCGTTAGTCTTGTGGGAGAAGTATTTAGTCTACGGAACAGCCTTAGGAGTAGCAAAAGAAGTATTAAAAGCAATGCAAATGCTTAATGCACCTATAGAGAATATAGACTGGTATAATCCAGTTATGGTAGGTTCTATGACAAGCCTAACTGAATCCATTGAAAGTTTCAGTTCCTCCTTAGAATCTTTTAGTAGTGCCTTTTCAAGCAGTGTGGCATCATCAACTTCCTCTGGCTCTTCTGGTGGAGGTGGTGGTGGAGGCGGTGGAGGTGGTGGAGGCGCAAGTTAAAGACCGCTATTTAATTAGTATTAACATAGCAATCATACCTATTATTATTGTGACTGATATAAAGACTGAAGCAAATTTTTCATTTAAGCCTCTTTCATGAGAATAAATAACTGCTACTAAAGGTGCAGGAAGTAGAGAACCTATAGAGATAATCCTTATAATAAAAGAAGGACCAAAAATGGTGAAAAGTAATATGGAAAAGATTATCCCTGGTATAAGCCTTATAAGAACTCCCCATATTAGTGCTTTAATCTCTTCTATATTTAGATTCAAATCAAGGAAGAAGCCAATGGTAAAGAGAGCAAGAAAGCTATTAGGAGATGCAATTTGAGAGATAACATTTAAAAAAATCTCTGGAAATTTTATATGGGATAAGTTAAGTATAAGAGCTACAAAATAAATATCTAAAGGAAAAAATAAAATTACCTTTTTTAAGACTTTCCCAAAATCTATTTTCCCTTCTTCCATAGCAATTAAAGATATAGCATATGCAAGACCAAAGACAATAAAGGAATTTCCCATATCAAACATTGCCATATAAGAAAGTCCATAATCCCCATATGCACTCTGGATAAAGGGATAGGAAAATAATCCTACATTATATCCGCATATAGAAATAAGTAAGGTCCATTTAGTCTTTTCATCTAAGTTTATCCTTTTTAAGATCTCTCTTCCTACAAAAAACACAAAGAATCCTAAGAAAATAGATACAAATGGCAAAACAAAAAGATTTTTATCAAGACTTGAGGTAAGAAAAATCTTAAGAATTGTTGCAGGCAATGTAATATACATTACAAATCTACTAAAAACAGTACCCGTTTCTTCAGGCAAGATTTTTATTCTTTTAACTATATAACCCAGTATAATCATTAATATATTTGTAGAGATTTTCTCAAGCATTGCAACCACCTTAACTATTTACTTTAGATTTAAAGCATTATAACATTTTTTAGATAAATGTAATAAGGAGGAAAAAGAATGATATTAATATGGGATGAAGATTATAATGAACTTATTAGCTTTCTTAAAGGTCAAAAGGAAAAGCCTTTTTTACTTTGTGATGAGAATACCTTTAATGCATGTGGAAAATCTATAGTGGAAAAATTAAAGAAAGAACAATTAGATTATGATTTATTGATACTTCCTAATGATGCTCATGCAGATGAGAAGAACATATGTAAGGTTATGTTAAATACAGGAGATAATCATCTCATTGTATCTATAGGGTCGGGAAGTATTACTGATATTGCAAGATTTTCAGCCTATAAACAAAAACTTAGATTTATCTCAGTACCTACTGCCCCTTCTATGGATGGTTATGCTTCCTCGGTAGCTGCATTAACTATAGATGGACTTAAAACTACAGTTTTAGCTTCAGCTCCAGAAAAAATTTTTGCTAATATAGAGGTTATTAAGAATTCACCTAAAATTTTAAAATTAGCAGGCTTTGGAGATCTTATGGGAAAATTTACAGCTCTCTCTGATTGGAAATTAGCAAATATCATTGTAGAAGAAGATATAAATTGGGAAGTATGGAATACTATGTATAATACATGCGAAAAAACTCTAAAAAATATAGGAGAAAGTGAGTTTGAAAAATTATTACTTGAGGGACTTGTAAAATCTGGAGAGCTTATAGCAGTGGTAGGGAATTCAAGACCTGCTTCAGGTTCAGAGCATCATATATCTCATTATTTAGAATTCTTGGGGTATGATCTTTTTCATGGAATAAAAGTAGGAATCTCAACTTTCTACTCAATAAAACTATATAAGTATCTTCTAAATTTTGATTTGGAGGATATAGAGAGATTTCAAGATGTAAGGATAGATATTGATGAATGGAAAAGAGAGATAGAGGAAAACTTTCCTAAAATCCAAAGTAGAATCATAGGGGAGAATATTGAAAGGATAAAAGACTTCAATAATGCAAATTATAGAGCTGAGATTTTAGAAAGGATAAAAAATAAAAGAAACGAGATCTATGGCATAGCTAAAAGTTTAACAGGAAAAGAGAGTGAGTTATTAGAAGGATATAAAAAATTAGGATTCTCTGTGGACCCAGAAGAATGGGGGATTAAAAAAGAGGATATTAAAAAAGCCTTACTTTACTCTTTATATATAAGGGAGAGATTTACTATTCTCACTCTTTACCAATTTTTAGGAATATTAAAAGAATTAGTGCAAAATGTTATAATTTAAAATATGAGAAAAAGAATTGGCATTCTCATTGACAATCTCTATAACTACCAATGGAGCATCTTACAAGGTATATTCTCTGCCGGAGAAAAGTTTGATGCTGACCTTTTTTGTTTCGTAGGAAAAACATTAGAGTCTCCTTATGGATACGAGAAACAAGGGAATCTCATATATAATCTTATAGACAAAGAAAGTGTTGATGGTCTAATAATCTTTAGTTCTGCCATAGGTTCAGATGTATCTTTTGATAAGCTTGTAAATTTCTGTAACAACTTTTCTAAAAAAATTCCCACGGTAAACATAGGACCTCCTATAGAAGGTATTCCAAGTATCTTCATAGATAATAGGACAGGATTTCAAGATCTTCTTATACATCTTATAGAAGATCATGGATATAAACATATTGCCTTTATAAGAGGACCAGTTATGAATACAGAAGCAGATATAAGATATGATACTCTTATGCAGGTAGCAAATCAATATAACATAGAGATAAATCCTGATCTTATTTATGAAGGCAATTTTATTAGAAATTCAGGAGCAGAAGCTGTCAAGACACTACTTGATAAGAAAAATTTAAAATTTGAAGCATTAGTCTCTTCTAATGATGATATGGCTCTTTCTGCGCTACAAGAACTAAAAGCAAGAGGGATAAAAATTCCTGAAGACATTGCCATAACAGGCTTTGATGATGTAGAAGAGACAAGTCTTGTAACACCACCTCTTACTACTGTCCATCAACCCCTTTATGAAATGGGAGAAAAATCTGTAGAGATGATTCTATCTATTATTTCAGGAAAGGATGTACCTGAAAAAGTATTCCTCCCTACTAAACCCATTATTAGGAATTCTTGCGGGTGTGAATTTTCTGGCATCAAAAGGGCAAAGGTAGAAAGAAAAGAAGAAACTATAGAGCTGAGTTTTGAAAAACTTAAAGAGTTTAGCAAGGAATTTATCAAATATGTGGAAGAAAATCTTAAAAATTTTGAGAAAGAAGAGGAAAGACATAATTTAGAAAAAATTTATATGTCTTTCATTAAAGCGTTAGAAGAAAAGAGTTCGGATATATTCATCAGTACTTTAGAAGATATTCTCCAAGAAAAAGAGAGGGAATTAGAAAGCTTTAGCATCTATCAAGAATATATCTCCTTACTTAGAAAATTCTTATTCTACTATTTTGATAAAGAAAACCTTCACAATGCAGAAAATTTATGGCATCAAGCAAGAGTTATTATTAATGATTTTTCTGAAAGAAATCAGGGCTATAAGAGAATAAGAACAGAGCTTGAAACAGAATCTTTGGGATATATAGGGAGGGATTTAATCTCTAACTTTGAAATAGATAGTATCTTGAATCAAATCTTAGAAAGGCTCCCTGATTTAGAAATTTCAAGCCTTTATATTATATTCTATGAGGACAAAAATATACTAAGTAGAAAAGGACAATTGATATTTGGATATAAAGATAGACAAAGAATCTTTGAAGATAAAATCTTCCCTATTAAAAAAATAATTCCAGAAGAAGTATTACCTACAAGAAGGGCTACTTATATTATAGAGCCTTTATACTTTCAAGAAGATTCCTTTGGATATGCATTATTTGAAATGGGACCAAATAAGGGAAATATATATGAAATTCTAAGATCTCAGCTCAGTGCAGCTATTCAAGGAGCCTTACTCTTTGAGATAAGAGAAAAATATGAGAAAACACTTGAGAAATATATAGAGGAGCTTAAAATTTTAAACGAGACAGGAAGTGCTATTAGCTCTGCTTTAGAATTAGACTTATTACTGGAATTAATAATAAAGCAAATCTCTAGAATCTTTGACTTTTCTGCTTTGTACATTGTTCTCTGCAATGGATATACTAAAGAAGACAAATTCAACATTGCTGCTAAAAATATTAAAAATGAGGAGGCTGTAATCTCTCATTATGATAATAAACGAATATCTAAAGTAATAGAAGATAAATCTCCTCTACTCAAGACATATAAAAAGGGGAAAATAAAATCCTTCTTAGCAGTACCAATTATAGCTGGTAATAAAGCAATCGGATCTATCGTCTTAAAACACTGTGAAAAAGAAGATATTTACGATGAGCACAGTATAGAAATTCTCTCTACCATATCAGATTTTGCAGCTGTTGCCATAGAAAATGCTCGTCTTTTTGATGAGACGAAACGCTTAGCAACTACAGATCCTTTAACCAGTGTCCTAAATAGAAGAGCATTAGAGGAGGTATTTCAAAAAGAAGTTGCTAAAGCTCAAAGATATGATCGTCCTCTATCCATTATAATCCTTGATTTAGATGATTTTAAACTATTTAATGATACTTATGGACATATCTTTGGAGATCAAGCCCTAAAAGAGATGGCTAATACCCTAAAATCATCTTGTAGAAAGGTAGATGTGATTGGAAGATACGGAGGAGATGAGTTTACTATCATACTTCCTGAGACAAACTCCTCAGGATGTATAAGAGTAGCAAAGAGACTATTAGAGCATATACAAAATACTTCGTTAGTAACCCCAGATGGTAATAAAATTTCTGTTAGTGTCAGCATGGGAATAGCATCCTATCCTGAAGACACTTCAGACCCAGAAAAACTTCTCTCTCTTGCAGATACTGCTATGTATAGAGCAAAACTTGCAGGAGGTAATCAATATTTAACAATAAGTTCGGAGGTCTCTCAAAAAGAGTCTGAGCCTAAATTTGACACATTTATAGGACTGATTAACGCCATTGATAGTAAAGATAATTATACTTTTAAACACTGCAGAGATGTTGCTAAATATGCATGTACCTTAGGAGAGGTCTTAGGACTCTCTCAGGAAGATTTAGGGATCTTAAAAATCGCAGGCGAACTTCATGATATAGGTAAGATAGGTATACCACCTGAAATACTTAAAAAACCTGGCAGTCTCAATGAAGAAGAATGGAAAATAATAAAAGAGCATCCAAGATTAGGCTTTTTAATATTAAATCAGCTTCCTAAGATGGAGAAATTACTACAAGCAGTTCTACATCATCATGAAAGATATGATGGAAAAGGATATCCTTCTGGTTTACAAGGTGCAGATATTCCTTTACTCGCAAGAATTCTCACAGTAGCAGATGCTTACTCAGCTATGAAATCCAATAGACCATACAGAAAAGCCCTTTCTAAAAAGGAGATTCTTAAAGAATTAAAGACAAATATGGGTAAGCAATTTGATCCAGAAATTGCAAATAAATTCATAGAGCTTCTTGAAAAGGGCTTAATTGATTAAGGTCTTATTGTAAATAAAATTCTAAAAGAATATAATTTTCTAAAATTCAGATCTAAAAGGAGGGTCTATATTTATGAATAATTTTGTATTTCACAATCCCACAAAAATTATCTTTGGAGTAGATACTACTAATGAGGTGGGAAAAGAAGCAAAAAATTATGGGAAAAAAGTACTTCTTGTATCAGGACAAGGAAGTATAAAAAGGATTGGACTTTATGATAGAGTAGTAAAACTTCTTAAGGATAGCGGATTAGAAGTCTATGAGCTTGAAGGTGCAAAACCAAACCCGAGAGTAGACTTAGTAAGAAAAGGGATTCAGATGGTAAGAGAAAACAAGATTGAACTTATTCTTGCCCTCGGTAGTGGAAGCGTAATAGACACAGGAAAAGCTATAGCAGCAGGACTTACTTATGAAGGAGATGTATGGGATCTTTTTAGATATAGAAAGCCCATAAAACCCACAATTCCTATAGGTGTAGTATTAACTCTTGCTGCCACTGGTTCAGAGATGAATGGAAATGCAGTGATTTCAAATATGGAAACCGAAGAAAAACTTTCTATATCAAGTCCTTATATCTATCCAAAATTCTCCATTCTTGATCCTAAAAACACTACTACTGTCCCAATGAATCACACACTCTATGGAATAGTGGATATTCTTTCTCATGTATTTGAACAGTACTTTGATAGAACTGAGGGAGCTGTACTACAGGATCGCTTTGCAGAATCTATAATGAAAACTGTAATTGAGACTACACCAAAGCTTCTTAAAAATCCTGAAGATGTAGAAGCAAGAGGTATTATACTCTGGTGTGGGACAAATGCATTAAATGGCATTATAGGAGTAGGAAAAGAACAAGAATGGGCAAGTCATGACATAGAACATGCTATATCTGCTGTATATGATGTCCCTCATGGATTAGGACTTGCTATTGTATTTCCTCAATGGATGAAGTATGTCATTGACACAATTCCTCATAAATTTGCACAATTCGCAAGAAACATATGGGGCATTCAAGGGGATGATGATTTTGAAGTAGGGCTTGAAGGCATTGATAGATTAATAGATTTTTATGAAAGCATTGGTGTCCCAACAAAACTTTCTAAAATAGGTATTAATGATGAAAGATTAGAAGAGATGGCAGAAAAAGCCACCCTATTTGGTCCCTTAGGAAATACTAAAAAATTAACAAAAGAGGATGTCTTAAATATCTTAAAGATGTGCTTGTAAAAAACTTGCTTGACAGCAACTTTTCCCACTGTTAGGATTATTAAAACCCTTCTGGAGGAAAAATTATGGAAAGAAGCAATTCTGTAAAAAAAGGCATAGAAAGAGCTCCCCACAGATCTTTATTTTATGCTATGGGATACACCTCTGATGAATTAGAAAAACCCCTTATTGGAGTTGTAAACTCTGGAAACGAGATGATCCCTGGACATATTCATCTTGATACTATTGCTCAAGCTGTAAAGACAGGAATCCTTGAGGCTGGCGGGACTCCTATGGAATTTAGAGTAATCGCAATATGTGATGGCATTGCTATGGGACATAAAGGCATGAAATATTCCTTAGCAAGCAGAGAGTTAATAGCAGATTCTATTGAAGCCATGGTAGAAGCATATCAGCCTGATGGGATTATTCTTATAACTAATTGTGATAAGATTGTGCCAGGAATGCTTATGGCAGCAGCCAGGCTAAACCTTCCATCTCTTATTTTAAGTGGTGGACCCATGCTTGCAGGAAAATGGAGAGATAAAGATGTGGATCTCATAAGCTTATTTGAAGGTATAGGACAAGTAAAGGCCGGGACATTAAAAGAGGAAGATCTTTCTGAACTTGAACAGTATGCATGTCCAGGATGTGGCTCCTGCTCTGGAATGTACACTGCTAATACTATGAATTGCCTATCAGAGGCTTTAGGTATTGCTCTTCCTTTCAATGGAACGCTACCTGCTGCTTATGATGGAATGAGGAAAAGACTATCTAAAGAAGCAGGAAAAAGAATTGTACAATTAATAAAAGATGATATTAAAGCAAGAGATATATTAACAAGAACCGCATTTGAAAATGCTATAGCTGTAGATATGGCCCTTGGAGGTTCTACAAATACAGTCCTTCATCTCCTTGCTATTGCAAGAGAGGCTAAGGTAGATCTACCCCTTGAAACTTTTCAGAAAATAGCTGAGAGAACTCCTAATATATGTAAATTAAGCCCTGCTTCTTCTCAACATATTCAACTTCTCCATGAAGCAGGAGGTATACCTGGAGTTTTAAAAGAACTTCTTAAAGGAAATCTTATAGATCCATCAGCTATTACCGTTTCAGGGAAAACTATTGGAGAAATTGCAAATAGTGCAGTAATTAAAGATAGAAATGTAATTAAAACCTTAGAAGATCCTTATGGAAAGGATGGAGGGCTTACTATCCTTTATGGAAATTTAGCTCCTGAAGGAGCAGTGGTAAAGAAATCAGCAGTAAGTCCTAAAATGCTAAAGCATGAAGGGCCAGCAAGAGTCTTTAATAGTGAAGAGGAAGCTATAAAGGAGATTTATGCAGGAAATATTAAAAAAGGTGATGTGGTTGTAATAAGATATGAAGGACCAAAGGGAGGGCCAGGAATGAGAGAAATGTTAGGACCTACTTCTGCCTTAGCTGGAATGGGACTTGATGAAGATACAGCTCTTATTACTGATGGGAGATTTTCAGGAGGAAGTAGAGGTGCTGCTATAGGGCATATTTCTCCAGAGGCAGCAGAGGGAGGTACTATAGCATTATTAAAAGATGGGGACATCATTGAGATAGATATTCCTGAGAGAAAATTAAATGTGAAATTAAGTGCAGAAGAATTAGAAAAAAGGAAAAAAGGATGGAAACCTATTAAAAGAGAGATTGAATTTAACTATTTAAGAAGATACGCTGCTTTAGTAACATCTGCAAGTTATGGTGCAGTGTTAAAAGATATATATGAAGAACTTTAATAAGGAGGGAAAGAATGATTATTACAGTAGTAGACAATTACCCAAAGATTCCAAATCCTCCAAGAGAAGCAAAATTAAGAAAAGCAATTCATACTTATGATCAAGGAAAGATGACAAGAGAAGAATTAGAAACTGTTTTTGATGAAGTTACAAAGGAAGTAATTGAAGAACAGATTTCAGCTGGAGTTGAGCTAATAACCGATGGACAAATAAGATGGGAAGATGGACAAAGCTATATAGCAGGAAAGCTTAAAGGTATTGAAATAGGAGGACTTTTTAGATATTTTGACAATAACACTTATTACAGACAACCTATTGTAAAAGAAGAAATAAAATGGAAAGAGCCAATTGTCTTAGAGGATTGGAAGAAAGCGCAAAAGTATGCTGGAAATGTTCCTGTAAAGGCAGTATTAACAGGACCTTACACATTAGCAAGATTAAGCAGAGATGAGTATTATAAAGATCTTGATTCTTTAGTTCATGCTTATGCTGATGCATTAATAGAAGAGGTAAAACTTTTAGAAGAAAATCATGTTCCATTTCTTCAGTTTAACGAACCCTCTATTCAATACTTTCCAGAAGACTTTAATTTATTCTTAGACGTATATAAGAAAATTAGGGAAAATTACTCTGGTAAATTGGCAATTTATACGTATTTCCACACTGTAATTCCCATAAAAGAAAGGATCAAGGAGTTACCTGTAGATATATTTGGAATTGATTTTATCTCTCGGAAAGAGAACTTTGAAGTATTAAAAGACTTTCCTAAAAATATGGCTTTAGGATATGGGATTATAGATGCTAGAAATACTAAATTAGAAACACCAGAACAGATAGCAAATTTAGTAAAAGAGGCATTAAAGTACATCTCTGATGAAAATCTATTTGCCAATCCCAACTGTGGTCTTGAATATCTCCCAAGAGAGAGAGCTTACGACAAATTAGTCAATCTTGTAAAAGGAGTAAATTTGGTAAGAGGTGAGAGAAAATGAAAGAAATAAAACTTCCTATACTTCCTACTACAAGTGTGGGCAGCTTTCCAAAACCTGACTATTTGATAAAAGCAAGAAACCAATATTCAAGAGGACTAATCCCATATTCTACTCTTCATGAGTTGGAATTAAAAGCCACTGAAGAGGTCATAAAAATGCAAGAAGAATTAGGAGTAGATATATTAGTACATGGAGAGATGGAAAGAGGAGACATGGCAACCTACTTTGCAGAAAATTTAGAGGGATTTACCATAAGTGGGTTAGTAAGATCTTATGGCAATAGATATTACAAAAAACCAATTGTAATAGGAAAAATAAAAAGAACAAAACCTATTACAGTAGATATGTTCAAATTTGCTCAAAGTCTAACAAAAAAACCTATAAAAGGAATGCTTACAGGTCCATATACCATTGCAGACTGGTCTTTCAATGAATACTATGAGAACAAAAGAGACCTTACCCTTGACCTTGCTGAGGTTATAAATCAAGAAGCTTTAGACCTTGAGGAAGAAGGAGCTATCTTTATACAGATTGATGAACCTGCAATCCCTACACATCCTGAAGAGATTAAAATTGCAAAAGAGAGTTTTCAAAGAGCCACAAGAGGATTAAGAAATTTCATTATTACACACATTTGCTATGGAGATTTCAGACCCATATGGGAAGAGCTAATAGACTTTCCAGTACACCAATTTGATTTTGAACTTACCAATAATGCTGATAAATTTTATCCATTAATTGAAAATCATGGATTCCCAAAGGATAAATATATAGCAATAGGAGTAATAGATGTACATTCTCATAGGATTGAAAGTGTAGAAGAGATTAAGGCAAGAATTAAAGAAGCTTTCAAATATTTTAAGCCAGAACAGATCTTTATAGATCCAGACTGTGGTTTGAAAACAAGAACCTGGGAGGAAGCAAAAGCAAAAATGGAAAATATGGTGAAAGCGGTTGAGGAATTAAGAGAAGAACTTACTAAGGAAGCTTATCCCACAGAGATAACAATAAAACTAAATAGTTAATTATGAATCTAAGATATCTTTTAGAACAATGGAATTTTTGGTTGGACGAACTTTATAGCTATACAATTATCAGAAAAACATCCTTGGATGATTGGGAATTTACCGATAAGTTAGGAGAAAAATCAGAAAATATAAAGGTAGGAGAGAGTTGGAAAAAGCTCTCTCTACCTGTCTTTTTTAAAAAGAATATCATTCTTCCAAAAGATTTTTCAGATTCATATCCTCTTTATCTATCCATAGATATAGGCGGAGAATCTCTCATCTATATTGATAATGTCCCATATGCGGAATTAAACGAGTATCACAAAGAGCATAAAATCCTTTTTAAAAAAGAATTTGAAATCTTAATAGAAGCAGTACCTAAAGGTCTTTTTGGACAGCATCAATATAATCCCATATTTAAAAAAGCAGAGATATTTCAAAGAGATAATGAACTATATAAAGCATGGCTTACTTTTAGTCTAATAAGAGAATTTGGCATAGATTTAGAGAATTTAAATAAAGAACTTCAATATGAAATTGAAGATATCTTAGAAAAAACCTTAGGGAATATAAAACTTCTGAGTTCCCAAGATGAGTTCTTACCAAGGATAAAAGAGACCAAAATGACTCTTGATATATTAAAAGGTCTATGGAGTATGCCTGATTTTCCTAAGATAGAAAAACCAATTCCAGAGGATATAAGATATAGCATTATTCAAAATTCAGAAAAAGCACAGTCTCTTCTGAGAGATTTAAAGAAAAAATACCCTAATATAGGGAAATATTACATAGTAGGGCATTCACATATAGATTATGCATGGCTCTGGCCCAGAGAAGAAACCATAAGAAAAGCCCAAAGAACTTTTTCTACTATGATTACACTAATGGATGAATATCCTAACTTTTTATTCCTACAAAGTAGTGCTCAACTTTATAAAGATTTAAAAGAGCATAATCCATATATATTTGAAAAGATCAGTGAGAAGGTTAAAGAAGGGAAATGGATCCCTGAGGGTGGAATGTGGGTAGAAAGCGACTGTCAACTTCCTTCAGGAGAGTCTTTGATAAGACAACTTTTGTATGCTCAAAAGTTCTTTGAAAAGGAATTTGGAGAAAAATGTAAGATAGCATGGCTTCCTGATACTTTTGGGTTCAATGCTAATCTACCCCAGATTCTTAAAAATACAGGGATAGAATACCTTGCAACTACAAAGCTCACATGGAATGAAACTAATACTTTTCCATATGACCTATTCCTATGGAAGGGGATTGATGGAACAAAAATTATTGCCCATATTTTTGGAAAAAGGGGAGGATATAACGGATCGACAGAGTTAAAAGAGATCATAGAAAATTGGCAGAATTTTCATGGGAAAAATCTTTCTGATGGAATGATTTATACCTTTGGATATGGAGATGGAGGTGGAGGTCCAACCTCAGAGATGATAGAAAGATTAGAAATTATGCAGAATTTTCCTTATATACCAGAGATGGAATTTTCTCATCTAAAAGAATTCTTTCAAAAAATATCTAAAGACAATCTTCCTACATATTTTGGTGATTTATATTTAGAACTTCATAGAGGAACCTTTACTACTCAAAGCAGAGTAA
Organism: Dictyoglomota bacterium; assembly: GCA_029776735.1. Next base: position 286 of record JAKOUL010000046.1, on the reverse strand, counting down.
AAAGGCTGCATAGAATGGCAGAAAATCATATCTTTTTATTAGAGAGCCTCTCCACTCTTCTAAATATCTTTGAAAATACCTCATATCCTAAAGATAAGTTAACAGAGCTTTGGGAAAAACTCCTAAGAAATGAGTTCCACGATATACTACCTGGATCTTCCATAAGAGAAGTATATACCGATACCGAAAGGGAATTAAAAGAGATCTTAGATGTAGAGCCAGAAATAAAAACTGAAGGAAATGAAAAAAGCCTATTTATATATAATGCTACCTCTTTTCCCCAAAA
>JAKOUL010000043.1 GCA_029776735.1 Dictyoglomota bacterium | reverse complement strand
CTCTACCTCCTTTTTTTCTATTTTCTTAGATACAATAACTTTTGCAGGTCTCAATAATTTGTTTTTGAAAAGATATCCGGGGGAGATCTCTTTAACTATGATATTATCTTCTCCTTCTTCTACTTCTTCTATGCCTACTGCTTCATGGAGGGAAGGATCAAAAGGCTTTCCTATGACTTCAATTTTGATAACTCCTTCATTTTGTAAGAGGTTTTCAAATTGTTTGTAGATCATATTTATTCCTTCTATAATAGCATCTTTTTTCCTTGCATGTTTCATAGTTTCCAGAGCTAAGGAGAAATTATCCATTATATCCACGATTTCCTTTAAAAGCCTGGCATTGGCAATCTCTTGCCATTCTTCTTTTTCTCTCCTTAGCCTCTGGCGAAAGTTTTCAAATTCTGCTTGAAGTCTTATATATTTTATCTCCCACTCTTCAGAAGAAATCTCAGATGTTGCCTCTTCAGTTTTAGAGGTATCCTTTATCTCTTCCTGCTGTAATACGTCTTTTTCTTCCATATTTCCACCTCTCCTACAAAATTAGCACTCTCTGCCTGAGAGTGCTAAACTATATATAATTTTATTATTTATGTTCAAATTGTCAAGAGAATATTCTTTATGTATTTTCTTGATTCTATGGAACTTAAAATTATATTCCAAAGAGTAGAAAAAGGCAAATTTAAAATGTAAAGTATTGAGTGGATAATAAGAACATGTTATAAAGAAGTGTATATTAGAATAAACTAAAGAGGGGAAAAATTTTGAGGTCTTTAGAAAAATCTAAGATATGAACTTAAGAAAAGTTAGGTTTTATATTGCTTTTTTTGTAGGAAGATTTACATATTATGTAATGAGACTTCTTAGGCTTGATGCTACTACATTTCCTGGGAAGTTAGCTCTTAACATCTATCCTGATTTTCTTAGAGAGATAAGAGATAAGATTAAAACAAGAATTCTTGTTACAGGCACTAATGGTAAAACTACTACAAATAATCTTATTTATTTTATCCTTTCTAAGAAAAATTTTAGGGTTTTGAGCAATTTAGAGGGAGCAAACTTAAAAAGTGGTATTGCAACTTCATTCATTAAAAATCCTGGGAATCATGATTTTGCATCTCTTGAGGTAGATGAAGGGATTTTCCCCTTTGTACTTAATGAGATAGATCCTCAATATGTACTAATTAATAACTTCTTCCGAGATCAGTTGGACAGGTATGGAGAGATAGATACTACTGTAAATAAAATTCTAAATGTATTTTCTGGAAAAGAGCACATTACTTTAATTCTTAATGCTGATGATCCTTTTGTAGTAAGATTTGCTGATCTTCCTAATAGAAAATACTTTTATGGAATCTCTAAAAAGATTGGTTCTTCTGATTCAAAAGAGATAAAAGAAAGTGTATATTGTCCTAAGTGTGGAAGAAGATTGAATTATGAATTTTTTAATTATGCTCAGATTGGTAGGTTTTTCTGTGAATGTGGTTTTAAAAATCCTTCCTATGACTTTTATATAGATGAGACAGAGTTTAAGGATAGATGGTTTTTTTCTATTAAAGAGAAAGAAGAAAAAGTTTCTCTTTCTTTTAATTTTCCTGGCGTCTATAATCTTTACAATGCTCTTTCTGCTTATTCCTTAGGAAGAGCTTTAGGTGTTTCAAAAGAAGAGCTTTCTTCATTTATATCTGATTTTTATTTTAAGCTTGGGAGATTGGAGAAATTCATATACAAAAATCTTGAGAGGATTCTTGTGCTTGTGAAAAATCCTGCTGGATATAATCAAGTTTTAGATACTATAAAAAGAGATGCCTCTGAAAAAGTACTTCTTCTTATTCTAAATGATAATATTGCTGATGGAAGGGATGTATCTTGGATATGGGATGTAGATTTTGAGAAGATAAAAGATGAAGAGAGTATAAAGAAGATTATCTGTTCTGGAAAAAGGGCGGAAGATCTTTTAGTAAGATTAAAATATGCAGAGATTCCTCTGGAAAAGATTCAAATTATTAATAATATAGAGAGTGCTGTTTTAAATATTTTAGGTTATTCTTATAAGACTTATATTCTTCCTACCTATACTGCTCTTTTTAAAACAAGAAAGATCATATTGAGAGAGACAAAAAATGAAACTTAAAATTTTTCATATGTATCCTGACCTTTTAAATTTATATGGGGATAGAGGTAATATTATTGTCTTGGAGAGAAGAGCCAGATGGAGAGGGATAGAAGTAGAGGTATTAAATTTTACTAAAGATAACGAAGAGGATCTTTCAGAAGCTGACATCATCTTTTTAGGTGGGGGCTCTGATAGGGAGCAAGAACTGATCTATTCTCATCTATATAAATTTAAGGGGTTAATTAGAGATCTTGTTGAGGACAATGTAGTATTTCTGGCAGTATGTGGAGGATATCAGCTTTTAGGAGATTATTATTTAGATGCTTATGGGGATAAGGTTGAAGGACTTTCTTTATTAAATTTTTATACTAAAGCAGAGAAGGGAAGATTAATAGGGAATATTCTTATAGAGACTACACTTCCTATAACTCCCAAAACCATTGTGGGATTTGAGAACCATGGGGGAAGGACTTATCATAACTACGAAGCATTGGGAAGAGTTATTAAGGGATATGGGAATAATGGGAAAGATAGCTTTGAAGGAATATTATATAAAAATCTTATAGGTACTTACTTACATGGTCCTCTTCTCTCTAAAAACCCTCATCTTGCAGATTTTATTATAGAGTCAGCTTTAAAAAGAAAGTATAAAGAAGAAATAAAACTTCCACCTCTCTCTGATAGGGAAGAATTTCTTGCTCATGAGAAGGTTAAAAATATGATTTTAAAAGGGAGCCTTTAAAGGCTCCCTTTTTAGTTACTTTTCTAAAAGTGATGTAAATGTATCGTGATGATCTTCTTCTTCCTCAAGAATATCTTTAAAAATTTTTGCAGTAGTTATATCTCCTTCGGATTTTGCTTTTTCAATGATTTTCTTGTAAAGATTTATAGTAGTCTCTTCATCTTTGACATCTTGTTCTAACATCTCTTTTAGAGTTTCCCCTACAAAAATGGGATTAGGCTTTGTAGTAGGGACTCCTCCTAAGTATGATAATCTTTCTGCAATCTTTTCTGCATGTTTCATTTCTTCTATAGCAATGTTTTTAAGTTCATCTTTTACTGCAAAGTGCTCTGTTCCTTTCCATAACACATGCTGCCACATATACTGAATAGATACTTGAATTTCTCCTGCGATAGCCTCATTTAAAAGGTCTTTAAGCTCTTGAGAAGCCATTTCTCTTCACCTCCTTAAAACTTATCTATTTGTAAAATATTATAATTTAAAATTTTAATCTTTTCAATATTATTTAATAATACAATTAGCATATATGCTACTTTTACGGATATTAAGGGTATAATTTAGAGTAAAAAGATTTATTAAAAAGAAGAGGGGAAGAAAAATCTTCCCCCCTTAAAGAAATTTACTATTTAGCAGTCTTTACCAGAAGAGGAAGAAGCTCTGTTCCTTTTATTCTTCCAATACTTCCATTTTTACAAGCACTTTCTCCAAAATAAGAAGGTCCATCAGGTGTTATTCCAGAGGTTGCAATCATAAGAGGTACAGGATCTTCTGAATGAGACTTTAAAGCACAAGGGGTAGAATGGTCAGCAGTTACTGCTACAACTACCTTAGAGAAGTCTAATTTGGGAAGTAAATTTTCAAAGAATATGAAATCAATATCTTCTATGCTTTTAATTTTCTTTTCATAATTCCCATCATGTCCTGGCACATCGGGTCCCTTTAAATGTGCGTATACACCATCAAACTGTTCTAGAGCATAAAGTACTTTTTCTGCCCAAAGTTTGTA
>JAKOUL010000032.1 GCA_029776735.1 Dictyoglomota bacterium | reverse complement strand
TCTCTAAGCTTCACCACAGATAGAAATAGATTTTTCATATAGACTTTTAAAGGCAATTTGTAAACTTGCAAAAATTTAGATTTTTTGATAAACTTGCAAAAGTTTACAGAAAATTGATTAGGAAGTGGGGTGATAAGCGATGAGAAAATTTGTTCTGCCTTTCTTTTTATTAGTTTTTCTCCTTAGCATTTCTTATGCAGGAAATTTTGGGGTAGGAGTTATAGTAGGGGAACCTACAGGTCTTTCTTTTAAATTGTGGCAAGGTAAAAATACTGCTTTAGACTTTGGTTTGGCTTGGAGTACAACAGCTAATGTTTTGCATCTTTCTGCAGATTATGTAAATCATAATTTTGCATTATTCAAAATAACTAACGGATCTTTACCTTTTTATTATGGTATAGGGGTAAGAATATTGGCAAGTGGCAGTACTAGTTTCGGGATAAGATTTCCTTTAGGAATAGCGTATATACCTAAGGGAATGCCTTTAGATTTCTTCTTTGAGATAGTACCAACCCTTGAATTAGTCCCTGGTACATATTTTGATGTGGATGGAGCTTTAGGGTTTAGGTATTACTTCTAAATGATAAATCATAAATTTATTGTAGAAGTAGAAAATCTAAGAAAAACTTATGGAAATCTGGTAGCAGTAGATGGTCCCTGCTTTAAGATAAAGCAGGGATCAATATTTACTCTTCTGGGTCCTAATGGAGCAGGTAAGACTACTACTCTTGAGATTATTGAGGGACTAAGAACTCCTGATAGTGGTAAAATTACCATTTTTGGTAGAACTGTAGACAGAATTGGTAAGGAAGAGAAAGAGATTATAGGAGTATCTCTTCAAGAGACCTCTTTCATACCTAACCTTACGGTAAAAGAAACTCTAAGTATGTTTAGAAGTTTTTATAATAGGGGAAAAGAAGTAGATGACGTTTTAGGTTTTGTATCATTAAAAGAAAAAGCAAACACCTATGTGGAGAAGTTATCAGGAGGACAGAAACAGAGATTAGCGTTAGGACTTGCACTTATTAATGATCCCATTCTTATGTTTCTGGATGAGCCAACCACAGGGCTTGATCCTCAGGCAAGAAGAAATGTATGGGAACTCCTTCTCAATCTAAAGAAGCAAGGCAAGACTATAGTACTTACAACTCACTATATGGAAGAAGCAGAGTTTCTTTCAGATTGGGTTTGTATTATGGATAACGGTAAGATTATAAGAGAAGGGACTCCAGAAGATTTAATAAAAAGTATAGGTGGAGAAAGCATAATAGAGGTAGAGATTGAGGAGAATCAGGAATTTTTAAATGAACTTCAAGAGATGAACCTTAGTCTTTCATATAACCCTAAAAAAAGTAAGCTTGTGGTAAAAACCGATGATGTTTTTTCTACTATTGATACGTTATTAAAATCTGCTCAAAAATATGATCTTAAAATAACTAATGAGATAATCAGACAGCCAAATCTTGAAGATGTTTTTCTCGCTTTGACAGGTAAACAGTTGAGAGAAGAAGCATGATCTTAAAGAATTCATTCTATCTTTTTAAATCTGTTATTAGACAGAAGGATTATTTATTCTGGTTCCTTGCTTTTCCAATAGTGCTTCTTGTCATACTTGTTACTATCTTCTCCTCTACTACAGATGTAGAAAGAATAAATCTAAGTCTTTATCTTATAAAGCCTGAACAAGGTGAGTTCTCTAATATCATCTACGATGTATTTAATAATTTAAGCTCTGGAGAGAATAAAATCTTTGATCTTAAAGTTTTTAATAGTATTTCCTCTAAGGATAATATGCTATCGGATCTTAAATCTGAAAAGGTCAATGGTATAGTAGAAATTCCTAAGGGATTTGATGCAGCACTTCTTTCTAATTTTGCTTTTAAAAGTTTTGGGCTTAGTTTTGAGCCTCCCACTATAAAATTATATTCTTTGAAACATAGTACCACGTCCCAGACTGCTTCTTTAATAGTAAAGAATATTTTTGAAAGATTTGATTTAGAGTTTGCAAAAAGGATGAAAGATATAAAAGAGTATGAAGTAGAGACCGAAATTGTGGGGACAAAAGAGGCATTTTCATATGTGGATTTTTTATATCCAGGCATTCTTATCCTTGCAATATTCTTTACAGGACTACTAGGGATAGGTTCAGAGCTTGCTTGGTATAAAGAAGGAAAGATCTATAAGAGACTTCATGTAACATCCCTTTCTCCTATCTCCTTTTTTAGCTCTTTTTTCTTATCAAGGGCTTATTTTATTATTATTCAAATAGTTGTTGTAAGTGCAATTTGTAAATTTGTGTATAAAAGTACTATAAATCCTTTTAATCCTGCCTTTCTTTTTTATATGTTTTTATCTACGGTTACTTTTTGTGCTATGGGTTTCTTCATATCTGCTGTATCAAAGAGTGCAAATTCTGCTGGAATAGTTGGTCAGATACTTCAATTTCCTATGCAATTTTTAGGAGGAATTTATTTTCCAGTTCAAGGTGTGCCTTGGTTTATTAAATGGATTGTTTTGATAAATCCTATTACCTATCTTTGTGATGGTGTAAGGGGTTCCTTAGGGATTATGAGCTCTACATATCCGAAATTTCTAAGTGTTTTAGTACCTTTAATCTACATTGTAATCTTTCTCTATATCGCACTAAAAAAATATATGGTGAGTGAGTTTTCATGAAAAGCTTTTTGAGTGTAGCTTTATATAGATTAAAGAGTTTCTACAGAGATAAATTCACTTTCTTCTTCTCTCTTATTCTACCTATGATTATTATCATCATCTTTGGCTTTGTCTTTGGAGGTTCATCTGAAGAGCTTCCTATAACAAATATTTCAGTCTTAAAATCACAAGGGAATGTGGCAGAAGTTGTGAAGGAGTTAGAAGGTACTAATGTGATCTTAGTAGAAAAAGAAGATGAGATGAGAGATATGGTCCTAAAAGGAGATGCTGATTGTGGAGTTATCTTTGATGGGAATAAATTTAAACTTCTTATAAATTTTACAAGTTTTCAGCAGAAGCCATTCCTAAGAAATTTGGGAAGTAGTATATCTACCCTCTATTCTAAGAAGGAAGCTGGGATAGAAGAGAAGTTTATAAAAGTAGAGGAAGAGACTATAGATCCTGGAAAGGCTAAGATTACCGACCTTGGTTATATGATACCAGGTGTTGTGAGTTTTTCTATTGGTTCGGCTATGTTTTTAATGATTGCTCTTTTTGGATATTACAGAAAAGAAGGCATATTAAAAAGATTTGCTGTATCGCCTGTAAGTGCTTCTACTCTTATCTCTGGAATGCTTGTGGGAAATTTTCTTGTAAGCTTAGCCTCTTGTACTCTTGTCCTTTTAATCTCTCAGTTTTTATTTGGGATTAGATTTGCAATAAATTGGGTTTTATATCTTATCTCTGCTGGAACATCAATTCTTGGCATGATGGCTTTAGGTATCTTATTATCAAGCGTATTTAAAGAGCCTCAAACAGCAAATAATGTAGCGAATTTAATTTTAAATGTTATGGCATTTTTCTCTGGGATATATTTTCCATTGGGATTCTTACCTGATTATCTAAAAACTTTTGCTAAATTTTTGCCCCTTTACTATATAGGACGTAGTCTTAGAATGTCTGTGGGAGCCGAAGAAATAAGCATGAGTTTTATCCTTTTATTTTCTTTAGTTATGCTTGCTGTCTTTATCCTATTTGTGACAATTTTTGGAAGGGGCATATTTGAGATGGAGGAAAAATAGTTTATCTCCAGATTCTCCTTGCAATGAAGTTTTTCTCAAGCTTTATAGCTTTTTGAGGACATAATTCATGACAGCAGAAACAAGATATACATTTTTCATAATCAATAATCATCTTATTATCTATTAGGAAAATAGCCTTTTGAGGGCAACTGTTAGCACATATCTCACATTTTATACACGTTTCATCTTCAATCGCAGGATATAGTTTTACAAATCTTGAGTAAAGAGAAGAAGCAATATTATTTACAAATCCTGGGACTTTGTCGGCTAACATATGAAGACTTTTTCCCTTTTTTACATCTTTATTAAATAATCCTTCCGTAGTATTCCCTATAATCTCTATATTTTCCAAATTCATTTCTCCCAATCCTCTTTCATAAGCTATAACATTTGTATAGATCTCTTCAGGTCTATATCCCAGAATTAAGCTTGAGACAGTATCCACAGCCACAGGATCTACTCCTACAATGATCTTTCCAAATCTTCTGGGATTTCCTGCAGATGGACCCTCTCCCTCCATTCCTATTATGGCATCCACAATATTTATGAGAGGTTTTACCTCTTCGCATATATACACAAGAATTTTAGCAAAATTTTTTGGTGTTATAGCAAGAGAATGCATCTTAGCTTTATTTGTCCCAGGGACAAGTCCAAAAAGATTTTTTATGGCACAGGTCATAAGCATAAAGTTATGGGTTTTTAATTTTGGTACATTTATTACATAATCTACCTCTTTTATAAACTTAGTTATGGGAATAGACTCTACTAAACCATTTCCTGATATTGTGATAGCTCCAGATGAGTATAAATTAATAAGTTTTGCTCCTGTTTTCTTAGATACCTCTTCCATTCCTGTTTTTCTGTAAAGATCAGTAATATTGGAGAGAGTGCTTCCAGGAGTATCACCAATATATATCTCTTTTGCATTCTTCTCTTTTAAGGTTTCTACAATGGCTTCCATTACTATAGGATGAGTAGTAATAGCTTTTTCTGGAACTTGAGCCATAAGAAGACTTGGTTTTATAAGGAATTTTTTATCTGAAAAATCAGGAAGATCAAAATAAGAAAGAGCCTTCTTTATATTTTCTTTTATGAAATCTCTATCATAATCACTATTAAATACTACAACTTTTGAACTCATAAAGATTTTCCTCTCAGCATATTCTTGGAAGTAAGTCTCTTTTTAATGTGTCAAGGATTCTTTTAGTCCCAAGCTTTGTTATCAAATATACCTTACCATTTCCCTTCTTAGCTTCCCCTATAACCCTACTATCTTTTCCCAAAGGATGCACTCTTAAAAATTCTAAAACTTTTTCCTTCTCATCTTTTGATACGATCATTACTACCTTTCCCTCATTAGCAGCATATAGAGGATCTATCCCTAAGATTTCACTGGCACTTTTTACCCAATCCTTTATAGGGATCTTCTCTTCATATACTTCTATATCTATATGGTATTTTTGAGAGATCTCATTTAATATGCCTGCAACTCCTCCTCGTGTAGGATCCCTCATAAATTTTACTCCTTTAGAACTCTTAAGAAGGGGAATGGTAAGGGAATTTAAAGGGGCAAGGTCAGATTTCACTTCTTCTCCTGATTTTACACCTAATCTTTCCAGCATAAGGGCTATTCCATGTTCCCCAATTCCACCATTAACTATCACTAAATCTCCATCTTCTATCTTTCTTCCTCTCCAATCTAAATCCTCCTCTATTATTCCTATACCAGCAGTATTAATGAATATCTTATCTCCCTTTCCCTTTTCTACTACTTTAGTATCTCCTGTAACAATTTTTACCCCACATTCCTCACTGGCTAATTTCATAGACTGGAGAATTCTCCTAAACTCATCAAAGGATAATCCCTCTTCAATTATGAAACCCACACTTATATAAAGAGGTTTTGCTCCCATAACAGACAGATCATTTACAGTGCCATATATGGAAAGTTTCCCTATATCTCCTCCTGGGAAAAATATAGGGGATACCACAAAGGAGTCTGTGGTAAAGGCAGTTTTACCATGAAGATTAAATACAGCAGAATCAAGAAGCTCTTCTAATATATCATTTCTAAAGTACTTTAGGATTTCTTCTTCAATAAGTTTTCTTGTGCTTTCTCCCCCACTTCCATGGGAAAGAAGTATAATATCTTCCATCTATTCCCCTCCATAAAGAAAATAGGCTGCACAGGTGCCTTCTGAGGACACCATACAAGGTCCTTTTGGATTTTCAGGGGTGCATACCTTAGCATATAGAGGACATTCTGTAGGCTTTAATACTCCTCTTAATACTTCCCCACATCGGCAAAGGTTATCCTTTTTAGATACGACTTTTATGGGATATATCTTTCTTATATCAAATTCTTCAAACTCATCTCTCAGAATAAGTCCACTATTCTCTATAAGTCCAAGACCTCTCCAAATAG
>JAKOUL010000023.1 GCA_029776735.1 Dictyoglomota bacterium | reverse complement strand
TTTTATTTCTTTCATTTTCTCTCACCTCTTACCAAATTTACTCCTTTTACAAGATTGACTAATTTGTCGTAAGCTCTCTCTCTTGGGAGATATTCAAGACCACAGTTGGGATTGGCAAATAGATTTTCATCAGAGATGTACTTTAATGCCTCTTTTACTAAATTTGCTATCTGTTCTGGTGTTTCTAATTTAGTATTTCTGGCATCTATAATCCCATATCCTAAAGCCATATTTTTAGGAAAGTCTTTTAATACTTCAAAGTTCTCTTTCCGAGAGATAAAATCAATTCCAAATATATCTACAGGTAACTCCTTGATCCTTTCTTTTATGGGAATTACAGTGTGGAAATACGTATAAATTGCCAATTTACCAGAGTAATTTTCCCTAATTTTCTTATACACATCTAAGAATAAATTAAAGTCTTCTGGGAAATATTGAATAGAGGGTTCGTTAAACTGAAGAAATGGAACATGATTTTCTTCTAAGAGTTTTACCTCTTCTATTAGTGCATCGGCATAAGCGTGAACTAAAGAATTAAGATCTTTATAATACTCGTCTCTACTTAATCTTGCTAATGTGTAATGTCCTGTTAATACTGCCTTTACAGGAACATTTCCAGCATACTTTTGCGCTTTTTTCCAATCCTCTAAGATGATGGGCTCCTTCCATTTTATCTCTTCTTTTACAATAGGCTGTCTGTAATAAGTATTATTGTCAAAATATCTAAAAAGTCCTCCTATTTCAATACCTTTAAGTTTTCTTGCTATATAGCTTTGTCCATCTTCCCATCTTATTTGTCCATCGGTTATGAGCTCAACTCCAGCTGATATTTGCTCTTCAATTACCTCCTTTGTAACTTCATCAAAAACAGTTTCTAATTCTTCTCTTGTCATCTTTCCTTGATCATAAGTATGAATTGCCTTTCTTAATTTTGCTTCTCTTGGAGGATTTGGAATCTTAGGATAATGATCTACTACTGTAATAATCATTCTTTCCCTCCTTATTAAAGTTCTTCGTATATATCTTTTAACACTGCACCACAACTCGCAGATGTTACCAAGGCAGCGTATCTTCTTAAATAGTTAAATTCAATCTCCCTTTTAATAGGCTTCCATTCTTTTTCCCTTTTTTCTAATTCTTCTTCGCTTAATTTCACATTTAATTTTCTCTCAGGAATATCTATCTCAATGATATCTCCATCTTTTAACAATGCTATAGGACCTCCCTCTGCTGCCTCTGGAGAGATATGCCCTATAGCGGCACCTCTACTTCCTCCTGAAAATCTTCCATCGGTAATGAGAGCTGTATCTTCATCAAGTCCCATTCCAGACAGTGCAGAAGTGGGTCCTAACATTTCTCTCATTCCTGGTCCTCCCTTTGGTCCTTCATATCTTATTACAACCACATCACCTTTTTTAATATGTCCTGCATAAATCTCCTTTATAGCTTCCTCTTCACTATTAAAAACTCTTGCTGGCCCTTCATGCTTTAGCATTTTAGGACTTACGGCTGATTTTTTTACCACTGCTCCTTCAGGAGCTAAATTTCCATAAAGTATAGTAAGTCCACCATCCTTTCCATAAGGATCTTCTAAAGTCCTAATTACATTCCTGTCTTTCACTACTGCCCCCCTTGCAATTTCTCCGATAGTTTTTCCTGAAACAGTAATGGCAGATGGATCTATAAGATTTCCTTTAAGGAGTTCCTTTAAAACTCCTGGTATTCCTCCTGCTTCATGAAGGAGTTGAATATGTTGAGAGGAAGCAGGGCTTAATTTACATATATTAGGGGTTTTTTCAGCTATTTTCTGAAAGGTTTCAAGGGGTAAATCTACATTAGCCTCTCTTGCAATAGCAAGGAGATGAAGGACTGTATTTGTGGAACCTCCAAGGGCCATATCTACGGCTATAGCATTTTCAAATGCAGTTCTTGTTAATATATCTCTTGCTTTAATATCATCTTTTACTAATTGGACAATTCTTTTTCCTGCTTCTTTGGATAATCTTTTTCTTATACCATCATAAGCAGCAGGTAACGTCCCATTGAAAGGAAGAGCAATACCTAAAGCCTCTGATAGGCAATTCATAGTATTAGCAGTGTACATTCCAGAACAGGAGCCACATCCTGGACATGCATACTGTTCAAGTTCATAAAGATCTTCTTCTTTTAATGTCCCAGCCTTTACCTGCCCTATACCTTCAAATAAGCTTATGAGATCTACATCTTTATCTCTCCATCTTCCTGCAAGCATGGGTCCACCACTTAAGATAAGAGATGGAAGGTTTAACCTGGCTGCTGCCATGAGCATTCCTGGCACAATCTTATCACAGTTAGTTATAAGAATAATTCCATCAAGCTGGTATGCTTCTACCATAGCTTCAATAGAATCTGCTATTAACTCTCTGCTTGCTAAAGAATATTTCATGCCTTTATGTCCCATAGCAATACCATCACATATTGCAATTACTCTAAATTCCATAGGAGTCCCGCCAGCCTCAAGGATTCCTGTTTTTACAGCTTGAGCAATAATATCAAGATGTATATGTCCAGGGATCATTTCGTTTGCAGAGTTTACAACTCCAATAAGAGGTTTTTCTAATTCATCAGGAGTGTAGCCCATAGCATAAAATAAAGATCTATGTGGAGCTCTTTCTATGCCCTTTTTTACGGAATTGCTTCTTTCCATTATTTTTCCTCCAGAAGAGTTTTAATAATCCTAACAGCGAAAAAAGTTGCTGTCAAGCAAGTTTTTACAAGCACATCTTTAAGATATTTAAAACATCCTCTTTGGTTAATTTTTTGGTATTCCCTAAGGGACCAAATAGGGTAGCTTTTTCTGCCATCTCTTCTAATCTTTCATCATTAATACCTATTTGGGAAAGTTTTGTTGGGACACCAATGCTTTCATAAAAATCTATTAATCTATCAATGCCTTTAAGCCCTACTTCAAAATCATCATCCCCTTGAATACCCCATACGTTTCTTGCAAATTGTGCAAATTTATGAGGAATTACGTCAATAACATATCTCATCCAGTGAGGAAATACGATAGCAAGTCCTAATCCATGAGAAATATCGTATACAGCAGATATAGCGTGTTCTATGTCATGACTTGCCCAATCTTGTTCTTTTCCTACTCCTATAATGCCATTTAGCGCATTTGTCCCACACCAAAGTATAATTCCTCTTGCTTCTACATCTTCAGGATTTTTAATGAGCTTAGGGGTAGTCTCAATTACAGTTTTCATTATAGATTCTGCAAAACGATCCTGTAATACAGCTCCTTCAGTTCTATCAAAGTACTGTTCAAAAACATGGGAAAGAATATCTACTATTCCATAGAGTGTGTGATTCATTGGAACAGTAGTAGTATTTTTAGGATCAAGAATGGAGAATTTTGGATAGATATAGGGACTTGATATAGAAAGTTTTTCTTCGGTTTCCATATTTGAAATTACTGCATTTCCGTTCATCTCTGAACCAGTAGCAGCAAGAGTCAATACTACACCTATAGGAATTGTAGGTTTTATGGGCTTTCTATATCTAAAAAGATCCCATACATCCCCCTCATAAGTAAGTCCTGCTGCTATAGCTTTTCCTGTATCTATTACACTTCCGCTACCGAGGGCAAGAATAAGTTCAATCTTGTTTTCCCTTACCATCTGAATTCCTTTTCTTACTAAGTCTACCCTTGGATTTGGTTTTGCCCCTTCAAGTTCATAGACTTCTAATCCGCTATCCTTAAGAAGTCCTACTACTCTATCATAAAGTCCAATTTTTTTAATGCTTCCTTGTCCTAACACAAGAAGTACTTTCTTTCCATAATTTTTTGCTTCTTTTCCTACCTCATTAGTGGTATCCACTCCAAAGATAATTTTTGTAGGATTGTGGAATACGAAGTTATTCATAGGTATAGCCCTCCTTATTAGATCTGAATTTTAGAAAATTATATTCTTTTAGGATTTTATTTACAATAAGACTTTAATCAATTAATCCTTTTTCAAGAAGCTCTATAAATTTATCTGCAATTTCTGGATCAAATTGCTTGCCCATATTTGTCTTTAATTCTTTAAGAATCTCCTTTTTAGAAAGGGCTTTTCTGTATGGTCTATTGGATTTCATAGCTGAGTAAGCATCTGCTACTGCAAGGATTCTTGCGAGTAGAGGAATATCTTTACCCTGTAAACCAGAAGGATATCCTTTTCCGTCATATCTTTCATGATGGTGCAAGACTGCTTGTAGTAATCTATCCATTTTAGGAAGTTGGTTTAATATTAAAAAGCCTAATCTTGGATGCTCTTTTATTATTTTCCATTCGTCTTCATTGAGACTACCTGGTTTTTTAAGTATTTCAGAAGGTATACCTATTTTACCTATATCATGAAGTTCGCCTGCGATTTTTAAGATCTCCAAATCTTCCTGAGAAAGTTCTAAGACCTCTCCTAAGGTACATGCATATTTGGAAACATCTCTGCAGTGTTTAAAAGTATAATTATCTTTACTATCAATGGCATTAATTAGCCCCATCAATGTGTCAAATTTAGGCTCAAACTCTTTTTGAGAAACCTCTGAACTTATTGTTGAAAATTGATTGCCTCCTGCAATCTTCGCTCTATACATAGCAGTATCTGCAAGGGAGAGAAGTTTTTCTGGCTCTGAAGTGTCTTCAGGGTAGGATGCTATTCCCATACTGACGGTAACAGCAATTTTATTACCATCTGGGGTTACTAATGAAGTATTTTGTATACGCTCTAATAATCTCTTTGCTACTCTTATACATCCTGAGGAATTTGTCTCAGGAAGTATGATGGTAAACTCATCTCCTCCATATCTTCCAATCGCATCTACCTTTCTACAAGATGATTTTAAGGTATTAGCAACTTCTTTTAGAGCTTGATCCCCAAAAATATGTCCATAAGTATCATTAAATAGTTTAAAATCATCTAAATCAAGGATTATAACAGATAAAGGACGATCATATCTTTGAGCTTTAGCAACTTCTTTCTGAAATACCTCTTCTAATGCTCTTCTATTTAAAACATTAGTTAAAGGATCTGTGGTTGCTAAGCGTTTCGTCTCATCAAAAAGGCGAGCATTTTCTATAGCAACAGCTGCAAAATCTGATATGGTAGAGAGGAGTTCTATACTATGCTCGTCGTAGATATCTTCTTTTTCGCAGTGTTTTAAAACAAGAGCTCCAATTGCTTTATTACCAGCTATGATTGGTACTGCTAAAAAGGATTTTATCTTTCCTTTTTTATATGTCTTGAGTAGAGGAGACTTATCTTCTATTACTTTAAATATTCGCTTATTATCATAATGAGAAATTGTGGCCTCCTCATTTTTAATATTTTTAGCAGCAATATTAAATTTCTCATCTTTAGTACATCCATTGCAGAGAACGATGTATAAAGCAGAGAAGTCAAAAATTCTGGAGATTTGCTTTAGTATTAACTCCAATAATAGGTCTAATTCTAAAGCAGAACTAATAGCACTTCCTGTCTCGTTTAAAATTGTAAGCTCCTCTATATATTTTTCAAGTGTTTTCTCATATTGTTCTCTTGCTTCAAAAAGTAAAGCTCCTTGAATAGCTGCACTGAGCTGAGATCTTAAAATCTCATAGATAATTCCTTTATTTGGTCCCATTTCAAATAATGCATATCCAAAGGAATCTTCTTGAAAATATAAAGGCTCTATAATATAAGTAGTCCTTATTGTAGGCGACACTTCTTCTGGAATTATTTTTTTAATGGGGAAGATTTTATCTTCAGGGATCCTTTGCCTATCTTTATACCCAAATATCAGTTTTCCCTTTCTACTTGGTATATTTTTATTCTCATAGAATATTATGTAAGAGCTTGGAATTTCTAAATCAGGGAGTCTTTCTAATATTTGATTTAAAATACTATCTATTTCAAAATTTGAGATTAAATCCCCTCCTATCTCTCCCATAAGTTCTGTCTCAAGCTCTGTTTTTATTCTCTTATAACCCTGATTTCTTTCAGAAAAATCATTAATAATGACTCTTGCTTGATGCCATAAGTTTTCTGCATTGTGAAGATTTTCTTTATCAAAATAGTAGAATAAAAATTTTCTGAGCAAGGAGATATATTCCTGATAAATGCTAAGGTTCTCTATTTCCGTCTCTTTTTCTTGGAGAATATCCTCTAAAGTGCTGATAAATATATCTGGATTCTTTTCTTCTAATGCTTCAATGAAAGACATATAAATTTTTTCTAAATTATGTCTTTCCTCTTCTTTCTCAAAATTTCTAAGATTTTCCTCTACATATTTGATAAATTCCTTACTAAACTCTTTAAGTTTTTCAAAACTTAGATGTATAGTTTCTTCTTTTCTTTCTACTTTTGCCCTATTAATGCCAGAAAATTCACACCCACAAGAATTCCGAATAATAAGCTTAGTGGGAAGAAATACCTTTTCAGGAACTCTCTCTCCTGAGATGATAGATAGAAGCATCTCTACGGATTTTTCTCCCATTTCGTAAAGAGGTTGATGAACGGTAGTAAGAGGTGGTGTTACAAGACTTGTCTCTTCCACATCATCAAAACCTGTTATGGCAATATCCTCAGGAACTTTTATACCTCTTGTTTTTAGTTCTTCCAATGCAGAAAGAGCCATATCATCGTTAGAAGAGACTAATGCTTCAAATTTTAATGTTCTTTTATCAAGGAACGTCTTAACAGCCTCTGCTCCTGAATTTCTAAGAAAGTTCCCCTCATAAATAAAATCAGGATTTATCTTTATTCCATATTGATCTGCTACCTGTATAAATGTCTCATATCTTATATCTGCCTCTTCATTCATGACTGGTCCTCTTATAAAAGCAATATTCCTATATCCATGGTCTTCTATAAGGTGTATGAGAAGCTCTTGGAATCCTGTTTTATTATCTATGAATATACTTGGAATATTTTCTATAGGAGGTCCTATGTTTACTGTAGGAATTTTTTTAGAAAAGTTTTTACAGAAATTTACAAGCTCATCAAAAGATACATCTGAACCTATGGCAGAGCTAAAGATTATTAGACCATCAACATTCTCCTTATCCGCAAGATTATATATGAGATTCCCTTGTTTTTCGTATCCATAAGGAGATTCTAATGACTTTCCTACGAAACAAAAAAGATTAGCATCAGACTTCTCTCCAGCGGAGAATATACCTTGTAAAATGCTCCATTGATAATTATAGAAGTTGTCAATGAGGATACCAATTCTCTTTCTCATATTTAAATTATATCATCTTGTGCCAATTCTTTTAATATTCCTAAAAATTGGTAAAGAGTGAGAATAGTAAATCTCTCCCTTATATATAAGGAGTAAAGTAAAGCTTTTTTAATATCCTCTTTTTTAATCCCCCATTCTTCTGGATCCACAGAAAATCCTAATTTTTTATATCCTTCTGATAACTCACTCTCTTTTTCTATTAAACTTTTAGCTATCTCATAGATCTCATCTTTTTTATTTTTTATCCTCTCTAAAATTTTTGCTCTATAATTTGCATTATTGAAGTCTTTTATCCTTTCAATATTCTCCTCTATGATTCTATTTTGGATTTTAGGAAAGTTCTCCTCCATCTCTCTTTCCCATTCATCAATATCTATCCTTACATCTTGAAATCTTTCTAAATCCTCCAAATCAAGATTTAGAAGATACTTATATAGCTTTATTGCATAAAAAGTTGAGATTCCTACTTTTATTCCATGAAAAAGGTCATACCCTAAGAATTCTAAATAATGAGATATATGATGCTCTGAACCCGAAGCAGGTCTTGAATTTCCTACAATTGCTATAAGCTCTCCAGATTTTACAAGTCCTTCAAGTAATGACTTCTCAAATTCACTTTCTCCTACATTTTTTAGAGTTTTTTCGCATGTATTATACATAGTATTCCATACGTCCCAATTTATATCCTCTTCTGTAATAATATTTGCTAATTTCCAATCAGAGAGAGCTGTAAATTTTCCCATAAGATCTCCAAAGCCTGCTAACTTTAAAATTTTAGGTGAATTCTTAATAACCTCTATATTAGCAAAAATTTTTTCTGGAGCTGAAGCAGAGACTGTAGTTTTGAGTCCATCTATAGTTAGTGCAGCTACTGATGATGCATATCCATCCATAGAAGGAGCAGTAGGCACTGAGATGAATCTAAGTTTTTGTTTATAGGCTGAAAATCTTGCAATATCAGTAAGACTTCCAGATCCTATAGATATAATAAGATGATTATCCTCTGTATTTAACATAAGCTTGCATATGTTCTTTTCATCTGCATGAGCATCATTAGGGAGCATCAATAAATCATGATCTAATTGTTCTTTCTTTAATTTTTCTGCTATAGACTTTCCACATGCATTAAAGGTATTCTCATCACAAAGTAAGAAAGGCTTTTCCTTTTGGTCTTTAAGAAAGCCAATAAGTTCGTTATAATCTTTATCCCATATTAGTATCATGCTTTCTCCTCCTTATTACAGGTATCTAAAAAATGTTATAATGCTTTAAATCTAAAGTAAATAGTTAAGGTGGTTGCAATGCTTGAGAAAATCTTTACAAATATATTGGTTATTATACTGGGTTATATAGTTAAAAGAATAAAAATCTTGCCTGAAGAAACTGGGACTGTTTTTAGTAGATTTGTAATGTATATCACATTGCCTGCAACAATTCTTAAGATCTTTCTCACTTCAAATCTTGATAAAAATCTTTTTGTTTTGCCATTTGTATCTATTTTCTTAGGATTCTTTGTATTTTTTGTAGGAAGAGAGATCTTAAAGAGAATAAACTTGGATGAGAAGACTAAATGGACCTTGCTTATTTCTATATGTGGATATAATGTGGGATTATTTTCCTATCCCTTTATCCAAAGTGCATATGGAGATTATGGACTTTCTTATATGGCAATGTTTGATATGGGAAATTCCTTTATTGTTTTTGGTCTTGCATATGCTATATCTTTAATTGCTATGGAAGAAGGGAAAATAGATTTTGGGAAAGTCTTAAAAAAGGTAATTCTATTTTTCCCTTTGGATATTTATTTTGCGGCTCTTATACTTAACTTATTCCATGTAAGATTTCCAGAGATTTTTTTAAATGTTATCTCTCAAATTGCAGCTCCCAATAGCTTTCTCGCTCTCTTTACCATTGGCTTCTTCCTTGATTTAAACCTCAATATGGAAGAGATTAAAGCACTAATATGGGGAGTTCTTATAAGGCTTATACCAGGGATAATCTTTTCCATATTACTTTTTACTATTTTTGGTCCTTCTTTTATTGTAAGGATTATCTCTATCGGCTCTCTACTTCCTGCACCTTTAGTAGCAGTTATTTATTCTCATGAAAGAGGCTTAAATGAAAAATTTGCTTCAGTCTTTATATCAGTCACAATAATAATAGGCATGATTACTATGTTAGTACTAATTAAATAGTAATCTTTAGCTTGCGCCTCCACCCCCGCCTCCGCCTCCACCACCACCTCCACCAGAAGATCCAGAGGAAGTTGATGATGCCACACTGCTTGAAAAGGCACTACTAAAAGATTCTAAAGAAGAACTGAAACTTTCAATGGATTCAGCTAAACTTGCCATAGAACCTACCATAGCTGGATTATACCAGTCTATGTTTTCTATAGGTGCATTAAGCATTTGCATTGCTTTTAATACTTCTTTTGCTACTCCTAAGGCTGTTCCATAGACTAAATATTTTTCCCATAAGACTAATGAAGAAGGAGGATATTGGGACATAAGGGAGAAATCTTGAAGGAATTTTTTGAAGGCTCTCCATCTTAAAGCAAGAAGTTTTCCTTCAGGAGTATATCTTTTCACAGCCTTGCGGAATATAAGATTCAAAAAAATACTGATGAAACCCAATATAAATAAAGGTAAAAAATACAAAGGTGCATTTTTCATAAAACTTGAAGAAATTGATGTTAGAATAAAAGATAAAAATTCTATTGCAAAGATAATAACAAGCCAGATGTTTAAATATTTAATTCCTTCTTCGTTAATCCATTTTTTCTCTTTATAGATTTTATTTTTCACTAATTTGTCAAATTTTGATTTAAAGCTTGATAGATCAACTTTCTTAAGCTTTGAGAGATAAAATTCTTCCCCTAAATCTTGGAATTTAGAAAGTAAAAGCCTTATCTCTTCACTTAAATCGTCTTCTATCTTCTTCCCTGTAAGAATAATTTTATAATCCTTATTTTTTGTCCCTAAAAACCCCTCTTTTACTTCTTCTTGGATCTTCAAACATCCTCTTCTTGCAAGTTCTAAAGTGGAAGCAACAATAGAATTCGGAGATACAGCATCTGACTGATTGATAAGCATATCTACCCATGCAGGTGGAGAATCATCAGGAGGCTCATGCTCATATACCCCATCATAATTGACCTCTGGTTCCCTACCATACTTGTGATATATCCTTATAGGAATAAAAATACCTGCAAATAGAATTAAAGCAAAAATTAATATGAAAATCACACTTAAAATATTCCCTAAGGTTTCCTTTCTTTTTTCTTCATCCTGCCATCTTCTTTCCTCTTCTAAAATGTCTTTTAACCCATATTTATTGATAATTAATGCTTTATTAGGATCTATATTTTGCAGATAATATGTTGGGAAAACAACTCTCACTTCTACCCACTGATTTGCTGGAATATTTCCTGCATAAGCTATTATTTTTCTATAGTCTTTTGAAATTCCTATTTCCCCTTCTACCTTTGGATGAAGCCAATAATTTAACTCTGCAGCATCATTTATTTTGGTAGGAAATGAGACTTCAACCCATAATGCAGGAAGTTTTTTCTCCCAATCCCCTCCCCATACTTTCCAATAAAATTCTGCAACATCATCATAGACTTTTAATCCCTTTAAAATTTTGTATCGGATTCTGAATGTTTTATTTGTATCTTGAGCTCTATAAGACCATGTTATCTTATATTCTGTAGAATTTTTTGTGAAAGCAAATGTATTTTGAACTCTTTCCTCTGTTTCTGGATAATAGGTATACAATTTTTCGCCACTGTTTGTAACTTCACTTACAGACACATCTCTTATTTCATAGTTTCCATTAGGGATAGTAAGCCATGCTTGAGAGTATGAACCTGAAAACCAGTAGGTTAAATCATTTACAACATCAATTTCTCCATCAGGTTGAATGGTATAATAAACTCTTGCTTCATTAAAGCCATAATCCTTTGCATAAGCTGGGAGAATTATAAGAGAAATTAGGATTAAAACGAAAAATATCTTTTTCATCTTATTTCCTCACAATTAGGATTTTGAGATGATTGATTATACCATAGGGCTTTTACTTTTTTTTGGAAGTTTCCTTTAAGAAGACGTCTCAATAGAGAGGCTTAGGAATACTATTAAAAATAGATGAATGGTTTTGTAATAGTTTAGTTTTTAATAGTAAAAGTGTTATTTGTCTGTCAGGCATATAGGAACCTTACTTAAATCACTAACCCTAAAAATTTTTGTGACAAAGATCACTTTTATTAAAAGAAATTTATATTATAATTTTGCTTAGAGGGGTTGGAAATTTCATCTTCTGAAAAAGAACTTAAACTTTTTAGCTCCTCAATAAATAACTAAGGGGGCTTTTGAAATGAAAAAGTTTTCTGTTTTCCTCTTGAGTATTCTCCTTGTCACTTTAATTTCAGGCTGTAATCCGCCTCAACCACCCCAAGAAAGCTTAATTCTAAATGGAGACTTTGATAACAACACTTTAGATTATTGGACAACATGGCATGGCAGTAGTGTATCAGATGAGTGGGATATTAATGCTGATAGTGGCTATATACATTGGTATAGATCTGTAACTTCCGGCAGTGGGGGATCAGTAGGAGCCTATCAAGATATAAATTATGATCTAACTGGAAAAAGGGTACTATTTCTTTCCTTTGATGTTAGGATCCATAGTCAAGAACTTGGCAGTGATGGATGGGCAGGAGTTGGAGAATATCCCGCTGGAGTTAATATTGTTTTTGAAGATGAATTTGGAAACCAATATGTATATGAGAAATGTTTCTTAAAAGAAGGAAGTCCAATAAATTATCAGGAAAATAATGTATCTTTGATTCCTCTTGATACTTGGTACCAGTTTGAGTTTGATCTAATGTCAGATCCAGATATTGCCTCT
>JAKOUL010000009.1 GCA_029776735.1 Dictyoglomota bacterium | reverse complement strand
ATAGTACCTATAGCTAAAATCTCCAAGAAAAACATGCTTAATAGTTTCTACCATATCATTCTCTCCTAATATCTTTCTTACATTCAAAATCTCTTCTCTTTCACCTGTAAGTGCCATCCATTTCTCTTCCCACATTCCAACTCCCTCTGCAATCTCCATTGCTGCAAAGAGCAAAGGATAAAGATAGGAATGAAGACATTCTGCGCCATCATCTCCCCAAGAAGTTATGAGAAATCCTGGAAGCTTCTTTCTTTTTGCAGGAAGCAAGAAATTTTTTATATTATAAATAGCAATGTCAAAATTTGGATAAAACCTACCCCAGTTAGAAAGCCCTGGACATGCAAGCTCCTTTTCTACTCTTTTTCCAAACATATCTATCTTCTTTTCAAAATGTTCCTCAGGAAGATGCGTATAATCCCAGTTAGCAATAATGGTATCATCCCATATGTCACTTTCAAGGACTACTTTCCATCTTTCTTTTTCCTCTTCTCTTAGATACATACCTGTTAGCATATCACCCCAAACCATAGGAATCTTCCCACTTTCCTTTACCATATTAATAAGTGTCCTATGATATCCCTCAAAAAGTTCAGGTCCTTGAAATACTCCTGTCTTATCCAAACTCCTTCCTCTTCCTAAAGCCCAAGTCTCATCTCCACCTATATGAATAT
Organism: Dictyoglomota bacterium; assembly: GCA_029776735.1. The sequence continues at coordinate 948 of JAKOUL010000009.1, read as the reverse complement.
ACCTTGAAGGGAAAAACTCAATCACTTCTTCCAAAAGATCATAAGCAAATTTTTTTGCATCTTCATTAGATATATCTAAACATCCCTCTTGAGGTACATGCCACTCACTAAACTTTCTAAAATCAGGAAGAGAAAGAATATTTTCCATATGTCCACAAAGTTCCAAAGATGGGAATACCTCTATTCCAAGATTTTTCCCATAATCTATAATCTCCCTGAACTCTTCCCTTTGAAGTCTCCCTCTAAGCTTTCCAATCTGAGGATATTTATCACATGGAAAGAGATCATCAAAATATATTCCTAAATAGTTATATTTCAGAAGAAATAAAAAACGAAGAAGTTTTTTAAATGCATCTAAATTTAGCACTCCACCTCTGGCAAGATCCACATGATATCCTCTAAATAAAAAGGATAGCTTTTCTTCTATTAGTACTTCAGGGAGCTTGTCTTTATTTTCCATCAAAAGTTGAAGAATCGTTGCAAAGCATATATTCTTATCTACCACAATATTTATCTCCCTTTCTTTAATCTCTATTCCAGTTCCTTCTCTCTGCATCCAGTTTATCTTCCAACTTCCCTTTTTTATCTCAAATTCTCTTGATAAAAACTCTGGGAAATTTTGAAAACCATCAAAATCAAACCATCTTCCTCTAAAATATATTCTTTTAGGTTCAGGAACGATTTTTATTACTTGTTCCATAAGGAAATCCTCCTTAAGAATAACTTATCTATTTGGAAAGCTTAATCTCCTTTACCTTCTCTATAAGTTCCTCTGCAAACTCTTTATATTTTAAGATATCCTTTCCTATAATAGAAATCCCAATTTGTAAATTCTTCCCGTGTATTACTAAGAAGTTAGGTCTCCAAAGAAGATAAATTGGGTACAGAGAGAAGGAACTGGAATAGAGATTAAAGAAAAGGAGATAAATATTTGGGGGGATAAGAATA
>JAKOUL010000002.1 GCA_029776735.1 Dictyoglomota bacterium | reverse complement strand
AATTAATTTTGGAGTGAAAGTAGTTAATGTTCAGCTTCAAGATGTGGTACCTCCTGATCCTGTACAACCTGCTTTTCAAGAGGTTATAAATGCAAAATCTGAGAAGGATAAACTAATTTTAGAAGCTCAATCTTATTATAACCAAATCGTACCTGAAGCAGAAGGAGAAGCAGCTAAGATTATTGCAGATGCAGAAGCATATAAGAATGAGCAGATTGAAAAGAGTAAAGGTGACGCTTATAGATATAAAACATTACTAGATAAATATAAGAAAGCCCCATCACTTATTAGGACAAAACTCTATATAGAAGCATTGGAAATTCTTTTGCCTGAGACTAAGATTATTTTATTAGATGATCCTAAGGGTAGCGTAAAGATTTTTAATCTACCTCAAGAAATTTTTACAAACACTTTAACTCTTCCGGAAGGAAGTGAGGGAAAATGAAGCATGTAATATTTGGGGTTATTTTTGTATTGGTTTTAGTTTTCTTTTTTCTTTCAGCCTTTGTTGTAGATGTGACAAAACAAGCAATAGTTTTAGAATTTGGGAAGCCTGTCAGGGTTATAAAAGATCCAGGATTATATTTTAAAGAGCCTTTTTTCCAAGAAGTAGTATCTTTTGAAAAGAGAATTTTAGAATATGAGTCAGAGCCCACGTTGGTGGTAACTAAGGATAAAAAGTCTATGGTACTTGATTCTTTTGCACTTTTTAAGATAACCGATCCTGTTTTATTTCTCAAAACTGTAAGAGACGAGCTTGGAGCTCAGACAAGACTTGATGATCTTATTTATAGTGAGATGAGGAGAGTTGTAGGACAATATGATTTTGATGATATTGTCTCAGGTAAGAGAGAAATGGTTTTTGAAGAAGTAACAAAGGCTTCACAGGAAAAGACAAGTGAGCTTGGTATAGAGATACTTACTGTAAGGATGAAAAGAGTCTCAGTTCCTGATGAGAACCTGAAGAAAATTTATGATTCTATGACTGCAGAAAGGCAGAGACAAGCCTCACTCTACAGAGCTGAAGGACAGAGAGAGGCTCAAAGGATAAGATCAGAGGCAGAGAAGAAAAGGACTCTTATTTTAGCTGAGGCATATAGGAAAGCTCAAGAGCTTAGAGGTAGTGGAGAAGCAGAAGCAGGAAGTATTCTCCAGTCTGCTCTTTCTTCTGACCCTGAGTTTTACCAGTTTTTAAGAAGTTTAGATTTATATAAAAAGGCACTTCCTGGAAATGTGCTTATAATTACGCCAGATTCAGAAATATTTAAATATCTTAGGAAGAAGTAAAATTAGCTACTATTTCTTAGTTTATTCTGGATATCTTGGATAGCTTTTTTAATAGCAAGATCAGATTGATAAAGTTCTTGTATCTTTTCATAGGCATGTAGAACTGTAGTATGATCTTTCCCGCCAAATTCCTCTCCAATCTTAGGTAAGGAAAGATCAGTAAGAGTTCTTGCTAAATACATGGCAATTTGCCTTGGTAAAGCTATCCCCTGAGCTCTTCCCTTCCCTTTTAACTGATCCACAGTGATATGGAAGTACTCTGCTACTGCTTGGATTATATTTTGTATATCTATGGTTTTTACTACAGGCTGTACAATATCCTTAAGTACAGTTTTGGTAAGCTCTAAATTTATAGGCATATTGTTTAGAGAAGCGAAGGCTACAGTCCTTATTAGTGCTCCTTCTAATTCACGGATATTAGATTGTATCTGAGATGCAATAAACTCTATTACTTCATCAGGTACTTTAACTCTTTCTGCCTCAGCCTTCTTTTTTAATATAGCTATACGTGTCTCTAAATCTGGTGGTTGAATATCTGCAATAAGTCCCCATTCAAATCTGGATCTTAATCGGTCTTCTAAGGTTGGAATTTCCTTTGGTACCCTATCACTGGTGAGTACAATCTGTTTTCCAGCCTCATAAAGAGTATTAAAAGTATAGAAAAATTCCTCTTGAGTCCTTTCTTTTCCTGCTAAAAATTGAATATCGTCTATGAGAAGCACATCTATATTTCTATATCTACTTCTGAATTTTGTCATTCCATCTTCTTTTATGGCATCAATGAGTTCTACGGTAAATTTCTCCATAGATGCATATACAACCTTTGCTTTAGGAAATCTTTCTTGTATGGAATGACCTATAGCATGTATCAAATGGGTTTTACCAAGACCTACTCCTCCATATATAAGAAGAGGATTATAAGCTTTTGCAGGGTTTTGGCTTACTGCTAATGCAGCTGCATGAGCAAATCTATTGCTATCTCCAACCACAAAAGTATCAAAAGTATATTTAAGATTTAAATTATTATATGAATTTGAAAGAAATTCTATTTTTCCCTCTTCAGAAATTGCCTCTTCTTTCTCATCAGCTAATATTTCTACCTTAAACTCTTTTTGAGTAACTTTTTTGATAATCTCTTCAATAAGAGAGAGATAGTACTCTTCAAGCCATTCCTTTGAAAATTTGCTTTGGGTTTGAAGAATAAATTTTCCTTCCTCTATACTTAGAGGCTTAAGGGTTTTTATCCATGTTTCAAAGCCAGGTCTACTTATTTCTAAAGATAAATAAGATAGGGCTTCTTCCCAGATATTTTTTACATCATCCATAAATCTTTTCTCCAAATACCATAAGAATTTCTGAAGAAATCAGACAAGGTAATTTTACCAGATATGACATCCACTTACAATTAAAAAAATTTTTGCAGTAAATATCTTGTTTAAGGTATAATCTTATATAAGATAAGTTTTGAAAAAAGGAGAAAAAATGGAAATAAAAAAGTTTCTAAAAAATGTCCCTCTATTTTCAGAACTTTCAGAAGAAGATTTAGAGAAACTTGCAAGTATCGCTCAAGTAAAGAATTATCCTAAGGGGTCTGTCATCTTTCAAAAAGATGAGGTAGGTAATTTTTTCTTCCTTATTGGTTCTGGAAAAGTAAAAATAATTTTGGAAACTGAAGAGGGAAAAGAAGGAATCCTTTCTATCTTGTATCCCACAGAATTTTTTGGAGAAATGTCCCTTTTAGATGAAGAACCAAGATCTGCTTCTGTAGTAGCTCTTGATGATACCTTGGTTATTGTCATTAGAAGAGACGAATTTCTGGATCTACTTTATAAACGTCCTGAGATTGCTCTTAAGATTTTGAAGACTCTCTCTTTGAGACTTAGAAAAACAAATAAACAGATTGAAACATTAATGTTTTTTGACGCCTCAGGAAGAATTGCTCATGTCCTTGTGGATATAGCTTTGGAGAAAGGGAAAAAGATTGATGAGGGTATTTTGATAGATTTGGAATTTACGAGGCAGGAACTTGGAAATTTGACAGGAGTTTCACGAGAGACAGTTATAAGAGTCCTAAAATCCTTTGAAGAAGATAAAATCATATCTATGGAAAGAAATCATATAATAATACGCAATATGGAAAAGCTGAAGCAAAGAATTTATTAAATGGAAAAGTACATCCTTCGGGTAGAAAGAGATTTAAAAGAAAGAGTTGATAAGTATCTTTCTGAAAAGCTTCTTCTTTCCAGATCTCAAATTCAAAAACTTATAGATGAAGGGTATGTTAAAGTAAATGAGGAAAGAGTAAGAACAAGCTATAAAGTAAAGTTTGGCGATAGTATAGAAGTGGTTATTCCTCCTCCAGAAAGTACTGAGATTATTTCCGAAGATTTACCTCTGGAAATTGTTTATGAGGATGAAGATCTTTTAGTAGTGAACAAACCTCGTGGCATGGTAGTACATCCTGCTGTAGGACATTTTCATGGTACTTTGGTTAATGCTCTATTATATAAGGTTAAAGATCTTTCGGGTATAGGGGGAGCTATAAGACCTGGCATTGTTCATAGATTAGATAAAAATACCACTGGTCTTTTAGTGGTAGCAAAAAATGATTATACTCATCACCATTTATCAGAACAGTTAAAACAAAGAACATTAAAAAGAGTATATTGGGCTTTATGCGAAGGAGAGATCCCTTGGGATAAAAAGAGAGTGGAACTTTCTATAGGTAGACATCCTGTACATAGAAAAAAGATGGCAGTGGTCTCTACAGGTAAGATAGCAATTACAAATTTTGAGGTTTTAGAGAGGTTTAAAGGATACACTTTAGTTTCTGCAAGGCTTGAAACAGGAAGGACTCATCAGGTAAGAGTACATCTATCACATATGGGATTTCCTATAGTAGGAGATGAGATTTATGGTAGGACTGATAAAAGATTTGGTATAAAAGGTCAGCTTTTACATGCAAAAGAGATATCTTTTATTCATCCGCGAGAAGGAACTATTATGAAGTTTACTGCTCCTTTACCTGAGGATTTTCAAAGAGTCCTGGATACCCTCAGGGAAGAATCTTAGTGCTTCTTCAGGTTTTACAAAAATTGTTTTTTCATTCCTATATATTACAAATCCAGGTTTTGCTCCCTTTGGTTTTTGTACATACTTTCTTTTAGTATAATCCACAGACACATAGGTAGAGTCTCTTCCCTTGCTAAAGTATCCTGCAAGAGTTGCTGCCTCCAATATAGTGCTTTCTGGGGGCTCTTTCTCGCTTGTTTTTATTATGACGTGAGCACCGGGAATTCCTCGGGCATGTAGCCATATGTCCTCAGGATTTGCCAAATGAAAAGTTATATATTCGTTTTGTTTATTATTTTTGCCTACGTAAATTTCAAAACCGTCAGAACTCAAGAATTTATGTGGTTCTAATTTTTTCTCCTTTCTTTTTTCTTTTTCCTTCCTCTCTCTTATATAACCTTCCTTTTCTAACTCTTCAGCTATTTCTCTCAAGCCCATAAGAGAGTCTGCATTATCAATAGAGTAATCCAAAGAGTGTAGATAATATAATTCTTCCTCTAATCTTTCCTTCTGATCTTTTAAAATTGAGATCCCCTTCTTTAATTTTTTATACTTTTTGAAATATTTTTGGGCATTTTCTATAGATGAAAGAGAGGGATCTAATGCTATTTCTAAAAATTCCTCTTGGTTATAAGGGTTTGGAAGTATAACTTCTTCAATACCTTTTCTTACCTTCTTCTGATTTAGAAGAAGAGCCTCTCCTTTTATTCTAAAGGTCTCAGCTTCTTCTCCTTCCTTTATTTGTGTTTCAAACTCTCTTATTTTATCTTCCACTTTTTTAATGTTATTTTTTACAACGTCTGAAAGCTTCTTTTTCTCCTGATCAAATAAGATCTTTTCAAAGGCATAAGAATATATAAAGTCTATTGCTTTATGTAACTTCTCAAATTCTCTTTTCTCAAGATGCTCATACTCTTTTAAGGGGAAAAGAGAATAAGCTATAGGCTCATTATTTATAAGGTAGACTATAAACTTAAAATCTTTTTTAATAACCCTTTCCTTATACTGAAAAATTCTCTCTTTTAAAATTGATTCTTCGTCTTCTGTTAACATAGATGGAGTTTTATTAGAAAGTTCTCCTAATATCTCTTTAACTATTTGTGGATTCATATGAGATATTTCTCTTAGGAGTAGATCCTTTAAAGGGATAGCCTTTTTAAAAATTTCCTCTAAATTTTCATCTTTAAGATCTATTAGTGAAAATTTCTGGGTCTTAGGAGGATAGATATATGATATTCCTGGTAGAATTTCTCTAAATCTGCTTATCTCACTGGTGACATGTTTTATAGAATCTATTATGATGTTATTTTCATTTAGAAGAATTAGATTGCTATATTTTCCCATGAGTTCTAAGACAAGTTTTTTATCTTCATCAAGAGATCTTTTCCATCTAAATTCTATAATTCTTTCTTGAGGTACAAGATTCATATCCCAAAGGCGTGCCCCTTCTAAGTGCTTCCTAAGAAGCATAGCAAAGGAGGGGGGCTTCATAGGATATGGGAAGTCCTTCTTTGTTAACTGTATTCTATATAATTGAGGATGTACTGAAAGTATAAGATTTGTTCTTCCTAAGCTTGGAGAATATAAATTAATGAATACCTCTGTATTCCCTATCTGATAGATTTTTTCTATGATGGAATTTATTAGAGAGGCATAAACTTCCTGGTAAAATATTTCTAATGTTAGTAAATCAAAACTTAGTTTAATACTCATAATTTATTTTGGAGCATTCATTAATATATTCTCAATCTCATCTAAAACGTCTTGAGTTAATGTTATATCTCCAGCCCTCAAGTTTTCTTTTAATTGGTCTGGTTTACTGGCTCCTGCAATAGCAGAAGTAATTTCGGGTCTTCGTAAGATCCAGGCAAGAGCAAGCTGAGACATGGTGAGTCCAAGCTCTTTTGCAAGCTCAGTTAATTTTCTTACCTTCTCTATGTTGTCTTCGGTAAGCTCATTCTTTAACCATTCACTCCAGGTAGCTCTGCTTCCTTCTGGGATACCATTATTATATTTCCCTGTAAGGATTCCTTGTGCAAGGGGAGAGAATACTGTGATCCCTATTCCATGTTTTGCACAAGTGGGAATAATTTCAGGCTCAATATGTCTATCAAGCATATTGTATCTTGGCTGTTCTACTTGTGGAGGATAGGCATTATATTTGATAGCTGTACCTATAGCACTCTCTATTTGGGCTGCAGTCCAAACGCTGGTACCCCAATAGAGTATCTTTCCTTGATGTACCAAATCATCCATAGCTCTTACGATTTCATCTATGGGAGCTTCAGGATCAAAGCGATGGCAGAAATAAATATCAAGGTAATCTGTCTCAAGACGTTTCAGAGATCCTTCTACTGATTCCATAATATGTTTTCTGGAAAGTCCTCTGTCGTTTACATTATCGCTCATAGGCCAATATAATTTACTGGAAATAACAAGGTCTTGTCTACGAAAATCTTTTATAACCTTTCCTACCACTCTCTC
>JAKOUL010000066.1 GCA_029776735.1 Dictyoglomota bacterium | reverse complement strand
ATGTGGATTTTGATAGGGTAAAGAATAAGGTTAAAAGTATAACGCCAGTTCCAGGTGGTATTGGGATAATAACCACAAGAGTTCTTGCTTTAAATCTTCTGAAGGCGGTAAGAAAAGATGAGACTGGAGATTAAATCTAAAGAAGAGGTTAGGATTTTTTTAAAAGGAAATAAGGTTTTTATCTTCTCATGTGATAATTGTAGCTTTGTAGATATAGAAGATAAGAATAGGAAAATTTTTTCTTATTTAGACGATTTTGGTTTAGAAGTTATGGGAATATATAACCTTGCTAAAGAAAAGTGTAATGTGGGGGCTCTTAAAAATATTCTTAGGGAAGAGAAAGAAAACCTAGAAAAAGCTGAAAGTATAATAACTTTTACTTGTGGAGGATTCCCTCAAATACTTCCTAATTATCTGAATAAGCCTGTAGTTACCGCTACTAATACTTTAAAGATTGAACCTGGGAGGAGCCTTGGAAGTTTTGCAAGATTGTGTTCTGCCTGTGGAGAGTGCTGGATTTCTTGGACAGGAAATTTATGTATGGAAAAGTTATGTCCTAAGAAGATGCGGAATGGTCCATGTGGTGGTTCTAAATATGGAATTTGTGAAGTTTATGATAGATTATGCCCTTGGATAATTCTTTACAAGACTAAAAAGTTTACTGAAAATGATTTCTTAAGAGTTATTCCACCTAAGGATTTTAGTAAGATACTTCTTCAAGAATGAATTTTGAAGAAAAGATTAGAAAAGGGGAATTTGTTATAACAGTAGAAGTTACTCCACCAAGAGGAGTGGATGTTTCTTCTTTTATAGAAAAGACGCTTCTTTTAAAAGATAGAGTTGATGCAGTAAATGTTACAGATTTTCAGAATGTAGGGGTAAGAATAACGTCTCTTGTGGGAAGTTATCTTCTTTTAAAAGAAGGTATAGAACCTATTTTCCAGATTACTGCAAGGGATAGAAATAGAGTTGCGATCTCTGGAGAGCTTCTAAGTGCCTCATCTCTTGGGATTAATAATGTCCTTGTGCTTACAGGAGATTATACTACTACAGGAATAGTTAAAAGTGCAAAGCCAGTTTTTGATCTGGATACAGTAAATATTTTGGCGCTTGCTAAAAGATTGGAAGAGGGTGAGGATTTTTCTGGTAAGAAGTTAAATAAAAGTCCTAAATTTTTCTTAGGTGCAGTATTTAATCCAAATATAAAGCCTTTAGATTTAGAGATATGGAAGCTTAAAAAGAAGCATATGGCAGGTGCTGAATTTTTCCAATCGCAGCTATTTTTTTCCCTTCCTCTTATAGAAGAAGTTAGGGAAAAGGTAGGAAAAGATATAAAGATTTTAGGTGGAGTTACTATATTTAAATCTCTGCAGATGATGAATTATATGTTAAATAGTGTACCAGGGATTGAAATACCTAAAATGGTTATTGAAAAACTTGAGAAAAGTGTTGATGTAAGGAAGGCTGGAATAGAACTTTGTGCAGAACTTTGCCAAAAGATAAAAGAAAGCAGGCTTCTTGATGGAGTACATTTTTTAGCATCAAGGCCAAGGGATATTCTTGAAGTTCTAAATATATTAAGGTGGTAAAAGGAGGGATCCTAATGCTTAAACCAGAGAATTTTTTTGAACTTGGGGATTTTGAAAAGGAACTTTTTGATGGTATAAATTTTGTATGGGAAGCTCTTTTAAAACTCCCTGATTTTTTACATGAGTATGTAAAGCCAGAGGTTTGTGGTGTTTTAAAGGGTGGAGTTTTTATTGAAGGTCCAGTTTTTATAGGAGAAGGAACAATTGTAGAACCTTATGTTTATATTAAAGGTCCTGCTTATATTGGAAGAAATTGTGAGATAAGAGAGGGTGCTTATATAAGAGGGAATGTTTATGTTGGAGATAATTCTGTAGTAGGTCATTGTAGTGAGGTTAAAAATAGTATTCTTCTTTCTGGTGCAAAAGCTCCACACTTTAATTATGTTGGAGATAGTATTCTTGGACATAAAGTAAATTTAGGTGCAGGGACAAAGATATCCAATTTAAAGATTATCAACGAATCTACTGTTAAGGTTTCAATAGACGGAAAGGTTTATGATACAGGTTTAAGAAAATTGGGAGCTATCATTGGTGATGGCAGTGAGACAGGTTGTAATTCAGTATTAAATCCTGGCTCTATTATTGGGAAAGAAGTACTTATATATCCTAATGTAGCAGTTAGAGGCTATATCCCAGAGAGATCTATTGTAAAATTCAAACCAGTTTTAGAGATTGTAGATAGGAAGAATTACCAAGCCTTTTGAAGTATAGCAATTACTGATTCATAGGTTAAGGTTCTTGGATTAGTTTTATAAGCTCCCATTTTTCCAGCTTCTCTTGCAATTATAGGAAGCATACTTTTATCTATGCCGTAGTTTTTTAATCCTAAGGTTATTCCTAAACCTTTGAAAAACTCTTCTATTTTTATTAGAATTTTTTCTTTGGCAGATCTCAGAGAATAGACACCTACAGATCTACTAAGAGCAGAGATTTTCTCTCGGGATAATATATCCAGATTATATTCAAGAACAGGTAAAGTTACTAAGGCACAAGCAAGTCCATGGGGAATATTAGCAAATACTCCTATAGGGTGGGCAATGGCATGAATTCCTCCAAGTCCTGTTTGAGTAAAAGCGATTCCACTTATGGTACTGGCATAAAGAACTTTCTCTCTTAAATCTAAACGATCACCATCTTCATAGACTCTTGGCAGATATTTGTATATAAGTCTTAAAGCAGTGAGAGAGATAGGTTCAGTTAGAATATTACTATTTCTGGAGAGATAGGATTCCAAAGAGTGAATAAAAGCGTCTATACCACTTCTGGCAGTGACATCCTTTGGAAGAGATAATGTAAGATAAGGATCAACTATTGCTAAAGTAGCATATAAATTATCATTGTTGACGCTGAGTTTTTCCTTTGTCTCAGGGTTAATTAATACTGAGATTTTTGTAACTTCACTGGCTGTTCCGGCTGTGGTAGGCACCAAGATTGTAGGTAGACCTTTTACTGTTATTTTTTCGCTATTATCTCCCACGTAATCCCATATGGAACCTGGAAGATTTACCTTTACAGAGATAGCCTTTGCGACATCTAAAGCACTTCCTCCACCAATCCCTATGATTAGGTCTATCCCTTTTATTTTTACAAATTCTGCTCCTTGATCTACCACATAATATAGGGGTTCTGGTGGGACTTCATCAAAAATATAAAGTTCTATTTGATAATTGTTGAATGCTTTTTCTAACTGAGCTAAAATCCCAGTCTCTTTTAAGTGTTTCTTACCAGTTACTAATAATATTTTTCTTCCCAAAGAATAGGACTCTTCAGGAATTTTCTCCCAGAGTCCTACTCCAAATTTTACCTTAATGGGAAAGTAAAAAGAGAAATTATACATTCAAATCTTGAAATCTCCTTCGTTTTTTAAATATTCTACTAAGCCTCCTGCTTGTAAGATATTTACCATTATCTCAGGGAAAGTACTCTTTGAGTAGATAGTTTTATCTTTTGTTTTATTGTAGATTTTCCCTTTGAAAAGATCTACCTCCAATTCATCTCCATTATCAATCTCATCAGTATCTGCTTCAAGTAAAGGAAGCCCTACGTTTATAGAATTCCTATAAAATATCCTTGCAAAACTCTTAGCAATTACAAGCCCTATTCCTGCATATTTTATTACTAATGGAGCTTGTTCTCGGGAAGATCCGCATCCAAAGTTTTTCCCTGCTACAATGATGTCTCCAGGGGTTATCTTCTTATAGAAGTCTGGATCTAAATCTTCAAATAGATGCTTTGACATCTCTACAAAATCTAATGATTTAAATTTATATTTCCCAGAAATAATATAATCAGTATTTATATCATCTCCAAATATATGAGCTTTTCCTTTTATAATCATTTTTAATTCCTCCCTCTATAACAATTCTCTGGGATCAGTAATTTCTCCTTTAATTGCTGAAGCTGCTACTGTGAGAGGAGAAGCTAAGTATATAAATGCTTTGTTATTTCCCATTCTCCCCTTGAAGTTTCTATTGGCAGTAGAGATAACATTTTCCTCATCTGCGGGGATTCCCTGATGGGTTCCCACACAGGGACCGCATCCTGGATTTACTACCACTGCTCCTGCATCTAAGAAGATATCAATAAGTCCTTCTTTTAAAGCCTGCATCAAGATTCTTTTTGATGCTGGAGCTACGATCATTCTCACATTTTTAGCTACCTTTCTTCCTTTTAGTAAGGCTGCAGCAAGTCTGAAATCTTCCAATCTTCCATTGGTACATGTTCCTATATAAGCTTCATTAATTTTGATCTTATCTATTTTAGATATGGGAGATACATTATCTACAGTATGAGGCATAGCAACTTGAGGCTCTAAATTAGAAAGGTCAAAGTTATATACTGCTTCATATTCTGCATCAGGATCTGCAGAGATGCCATTCTCTTGAGGATGTCCTATCTTTTCAAAAAATTCCCTTGTTTTTTCATCAAAAGGCATGATCCCAGCTTTAGCTCCTATCTCTACAGCCATGTTAGTAATAGTAGCTCTCCCATCTATAGAGAGTTCTTTAATAATCTCTCCATCAAATTCAATAGCCTTATAAGTAAGTCCATCTGCTTTAAAGTATCCTGTTAGAAAGAGTACTACATCCTTTGCAGTTACCCCCTTAGGGAGCTTTCCTTTTAAGTTAATTTTTACTGTACTTGGAACTTTAAACCACAATTTCCCTGTGTACATAGCAGCTGCAAGTTCACTGGAACCTACACCTGTAGAGAAACAATTTAAAACTCCATAGGTGCAGGTATGAGAATCCGCACCTATTACTAAACTTCCTGGTGTTGCAAGCCCTCTTTCCATGAAGACTTGATGGCATACACCTTCCCCAAATTCAGTAATCTGTGTACCATATTTTTCTGCAAATTCTCTCATTAATTTGTGTAAATTAGCTACTCCTTCATTAGGAGGTGGTACAGAATGATCCATTACTAATAAAACTTTTTCAGCATTTACTACTTTTTCCCCTCCTAACTCATTGAATACTTTTATAGCAAGAGGAGAAGTACCATCTTGCCCCATAAGAGCATCTATTTTAGCAATGACAAGATCTCCTGTTTTTACATCTTTACCTGTATGAATAGAAAAGATTTTTTCTGCAATAGTTTTTCCCATACTTTATACCCCTTCTTTTCCTACCTTTTCTTTTAAGTAGTCTTGATACAAATACATAAGTTCTTTATCAAATAGAGGTCTCTTAAGCTCTACTGCTAATGCTCTTACTTTTTTAAGTAATTCTTGGGCATCTTCTTCAGAAAGTTGAATTGCATATTCTTGGAATTTTCTTATAAGAGCATGAGTTCCAGAATGCTTTCCGATGACAATTTGTCTCTCTCCTCCCACTTCTTCGGGAGTGAATACTTCATAAGTTTTTGGGTATTTTATTACTCCATCAGCATGAATACCAGACTCATGGGCAAAAATATTCTTTCCCACAATTGCTTTATTTACAGGGAGTTCC
>JAKOUL010000065.1 GCA_029776735.1 Dictyoglomota bacterium | reverse complement strand
ATGTGGATTTTGATAGGGTAAAGAATAAGGTTAAAAGTATAACGCCAGTTCCAGGTGGTATTGGGATAATAACCACAAGAGTTCTTGCTTTAAATCTTCTGAAGGCGGTAAGAAAAGATGAGACTGGAGATTAAATCTAAAGAAGAGGTTAGGATTTTTTTAAAAGGAAATAAGGTTTTTATCTTCTCATGTGATAATTGTGGTTTTTTAGATATAGAAGAGAAGAATAGAAAGGTTTTTCCTTATTTAGAAGATTTTGGCTTAGAAATTGTAGGTATGTATAATCTTACTAAAGAAGGGTGTAATGTGGGAGCTCTTAAAGATATTCTTAAGGAAGAGAAAGAAAACTTAGAGAGAGCTGAAAGTATAATAACTTTTACTTGTGGGGGATTTCCTCAGATACTTCCTAATTATCTGAATAAGCCTGTAGTTACGGCTACTAATACTTTAAAGATTGAGCCTGGAAGGAGTCTTGGAAGTTTTGCAAGATTATGTTCTGCCTGTGGAGAGTGCTGGATTTCTTGGACAGGAAATTTATGTATGGAGAAGTTATGTCCTAAGAAGATGCGAAATGGACCATGTGGAGGGTCTAAATATGGAATTTGTGAGGTTTATGATAGATTGTGCCCTTGGATAATTCTTTATAAAACTAAAAAGTTTACTGAAGATAACTTTTTAAGAGTTATTCCTCCTAAAGATTTTAGTAAGATACTTCTTCAAGAATGAATTTTGAAGAAAAGATTAGAGCCGGAAAATTTGTTGTAACAGCAGAAGTCACCCCACCAAGAGGGGTGGATATCTCTTCTTTTATAGAAAAAACGCTTCTTTTAAAAGATAGAATTGATGCAGTAAATGTTACAGATTTTCAGAATGTAGGGGTAAGAATAACATCTCTCGTGGGAAGTTATCTTCTTTTAAGAGAAGGTGTAGAACCCATCTTTCAGATTACTGCAAGGGATAGGAATAGAGTTGCTATTTCTGGAGAGCTTCTAAGTGCTTCGGCTCTTGGAATTAACAATGTTCTTGTGCTTACAGGAGATTATACTACTACAGGAATAGCTAAAAGTGCAAAGCCAGTTTTTGATCTGGATACAGTAAACATTTTGGTACTTGCTAAAAGATTAGAAGAAGGCGAGGATTTTTCTGGTAAAAAATTAAATAAAAGTCCTGAATTTTTCTTAGGTGCAGTATTTAACCCAAATCTAAAACCTTTGGATTTAGAAATATGGAAGCTTAAAAAGAAGCATATGGTAGGTGCTGAATTTTTCCAGTCGCAGCTATTTTTCTCTCTTCCTCTTATAGAGGAAGTTAGAGAAAAGGTGGGGAAAGATATAAAGATTTTAGCTGGAGTTACCGTATTTAAGTCTCTTCAGATGATGAATTATATGTTGAACAGTGTACCAGGGGTTGAAATACCAAAGATTGTTATTGAAAAAATTGAAAAAAGTACTGATGTAAGAAGGACTGGAATAGAAATTTGTGCAGAACTTTGCCAAAAGATAAAAGAAAGTAAGCTTCTTGATGGTGTACATTTTTTAGCATCAAGACCAAAGGATATTCTTGAAGTTTTAAATATATTAGGATGGTAAAAAGGAGGGATTTTATGCTTAAACCAGAGGATTTTTTTGAACTTGGGGATTTTGAAAAGGAACTTTTTGAGAGTATAAATTTTGTATGGGAAGCTCTTTTAAAACTCCATGATTTTTTACATGAGTATGTAAAGCCAGAGGTTTGTGGTGTTTTAAAAGGTGGAGTTTTTGTTGAGGGTCCCGTTTTCATAGGAGAAGGGACAATTGTAGAGCCTCATGTTTATATTAAAGGTCCTGCTTACATTGGAAGAAATTGTGAGATAAGAGAGGGTGCTTATATAAGAGGGAATGTTTATGTTGGAGATAATTCTGTGGTAGGTCATTGTAGTGAGGTTAAAAATAGTATTCTTCTTTCTGGTGCAAAAGCTCCACACTTTAATTATGTGGGAGATAGTATTCTTGGACATAAAGTAAACTTAGGTGCAGGGACAAAGATATCCAATTTAAAGATCATCAATGAATCTACTGTTAAGGTTTCAATAGACGGAAAAGTTTATGATACAGGTTTGAGAAAATTGGGAGCTATCATTGGTGATGATAGTGAGACAGGTTGTAATTCAGTATTAAATCCTGGATCTATTATTGGGAAAGAAGTACTTATATATCCTAATGTAGCAGTTAGAGGCTATATTCCAGATAGATCTATTGTAAAATTTAAGCCAGTTTTAGAGATTGTAGATAGGAAAAATTACCAAGCCTTTTGAAGTATAGCAATTACTGCTTCATAGGTTAAGGTTCTTGGATTAGTTTTATAAGCTCCCATTTTTGCAGCTTCTTTTGCAATTATAGGGAGCATACTTTTATCTATGCCGTAGTTTTTTAGTCCTAAGGTTATTCCTAAACTCTTAAAAAATTCTTCTATTTTTGTTAGAATTTTTTCTTTGGCAGATCTCATAGAGTAAACACCTACAGATCTACTAAGGGCGGAGATTTTCTCTCGGGATAATATATCCAGATTATATTCAAGAACAGGTAAAGTTACTAAGGCACAAGCAAGTCCATGAGGAATATTAGCAAATACTCCTATAGGGTGGGCAATGGCGTGAATTCCTCCAAGTCCTGTTTGAGTAAAAGCGATTCCACTTATGGTACTGGCATAAAGAACTTTCTCTCTTAAATCTAAACGATCACCATCTTCATAGACCCTTGGCAGATATTTGTATATAAGCCTTAAAGCAGTGAGAGAGATAGGTTCAGTTAGGATATTACTATTCTTGGAAAGATAGGATTCTAAAGAGTGAATAAAGGCGTCTATTCCACTTCTGGCAGTAACGTCCTTTGGAAGAGATAGTGTAAGATAAGGATCAACTATTGCTAAAGTAGCATATAAATTATCATTGTTGACGCTGAGTTTTTCCTTTGTCTCAGGGTTAATTAATACTGAGATTTTTGTAACTTCACTGGCTGTTCCAGCTGTGGTAGGCACTAAGATTGTAGGTAGACCTTTTACTGTTATTTTTTCGCTATTATCTCCCACATAATACCATATGGAACCTGTAAGATTTACCTTTACAGAGATAGCCTTTGCAACATCTAAAGCACTTCCTCCACCAATCCCTATAATTAACTCTATATCCTTCATTTTTGCAAATTCCGCTCCTTGATCTACCACATAATATGGGGGTTCTGGTGGAACCTCATCAAAGATATAAAGGTCTATAGGGTAATTGTTAAAGGTTTTTCCTAAATTAGATAAAATTCCAGTCTCTTTTAAGTGTTTCTTTCCAGTTACTAACAATATTTTTCTTCCCAAAAAATAGGACTCTTCGGGAATTTTCTCCCAGAGTCCTACGCCAAATTTTACCTTAGTGGGAAAGTAAAAAGAGAAATTATACATTCAAATCTTGAAGTCTCCTTCTTTTTTTAAATATTCCACTAAGCCTCCTGCTTGTAAGATATTTACCATTATCTCAGGAAAAGTACTCTTTGAGTAAATAATTTTATCTTTTGTTTTATTATAAATTTTCCCTTGGAAAAGATCTACCTCCAATTCATCTCCATCATCAATCTCATCGGTATCTGCTTCAAGTAAGGGAAGTCCTACATTTATGGAATTCCTATAAAATATCCTTGCAAAACTCTTGGCAATTACAAGCCCTATCCCTGCATATTTTATTACTAATGGAGCTTGTTCTCGGGAAGATCCGCATCCAAAGTTTTTTCCTGCCACAATGATATCTCCAGGGGTTATCTTCTTATAGAAATTTGGATCTAAATCCTCAAATAGATGCTTTGACATCTCCACAAAATCTAATGATTTAAATTTATATTTGCCGGAAATAATATAATCAGTATTTATATCATCACCAAATTTATGGACTTTTCCTTTTATAATCATTTTTAATTCCTCCTTTATAGCAATTCTCTTGGATCAGTAATTTCTCCTTTAATTGCTGAGGCTGCTACTGTGAGAGGAGAAGCTAAGTATATAAATGCTTTGTTATTTCCCATTCTCCCCTTGAAGTTTCTATTGGCGGTGGAGATAACATTTTCTTCATCAGCGGGAATTCCCTGATGGGTTCCTACACATGGACCACATCCTGGATTTACTACCACTGCTCCTGCATCTAAGAAAATATCAATAAGTCCTTCTTTTAAAGCCTGCATCAAGATTCTTTTTGATGCAGGAGCTACGATCATTTTTACATTTTGGGCTATTTTTCTCCCTTTTAGTAAAGCTGCAGCAAGTCTGAAATCCTCTAATCTTCCATTGGTACATGTTCCTATATAAGCCTCATTAATTTTGGTCTTATCTATTTTAGATATGGGAGATACATTATCTACAGTATGAGGCATGGCAACTTGAGGCTCCAAATTAGAAAGGTCAAAGTTATATACTGCTTCGTATTCCGCATCAGGATCCGCAGAGATGCCATTCTTTTGAGGATATCCTATCTTTTCAAAAAATTCTCTTATTTTTTCATCAAAAGGCATTATTCCAGCTTTAGCTCCCATCTCTACAGCCATGTTAGTAATAGTTGCTCTCCCATCCATAGAGAGTTCTTTAATAATCTCTCCATCAAATTCAATAGCCTTATAAGTAAGCCCGTCTGCTTTAAAGTGTCCTATTAGGAAAAGTACCACATCCTTTGCAGTTACCCCCTTAGGAAGCTTTCCGTTTAGATTAATTTTTACTGTGCTTGGAACTTTAAACCACAATTTCCCTGTGTACATAGCAGCTGCAAGTTCACTGGAACCTACGCCTGTAGAAAAGCAATTCAAAACCCCATATGTACAGGTGTGAGAATCGGCACCTATTACTAAACTTCCTGGTGTTGCAAGCCCTCTTTCCATGAAGACTTGATGGCATACACCTTCTCCAAATTCAGTGATTTGTGTACCATATTTTTCTGCAAATTCTCGCATTAATTTGTGTAAATTAGCTACTCCTTCATTAGGGGGTGGCACAGAATGATCCATTACTAATAGAACTTTTTCAGCATTTACGACTTTTTCCCCTCCTAACTCACTGAACACCTTTATAGCAAGAGGAGAAGTTCCATCTTGTCCCATGAGGGCATCTATTTTAGCAATAACAAGATCCCCTGTTTTTACATCTTTACCTGTATGAATAGAAAAGATTTTTTCTGAGATAGTTTTTCCCATACTTTATACTCCTTATTTTCCTCCCTTTTCTTTTAGGTAGTCTTGGTACAAATACATAAGTTCTTTATCAAAGAGAGGTCTCTTAAGCTCCACCGCTAATTCCCTTACTCTTTTAAGTAATTCTTGAGCATCTTCTTCAGAGAGCTGAATTGCATATTCTTGGAATTTTCTTATAAGAGCATGAGTTCCAGAATGCTTTCCGATGACAATTTGTCTCTCTCCTCCCACTTCTTCGGGAGTGAATACTTCATAAGTTTTTGGGTATTTTATTACTCCATCAGCATGAATACCAGACTCATGGGCAAAAATATTCTTTCCCACAATTGCTTTATTTACAGGGAGTTCC
>JAKOUL010000113.1 GCA_029776735.1 Dictyoglomota bacterium | reverse complement strand
AGACCTTATGGAAAAGGTAAAAAAGGCAGTAGCTACCGATGGACCTGCATTTTTAAATATATATTCCACTTGCCCAAGAGGATGGAGGACTCCTGATAACTCTGCCATAAGTATAGCAAAACTTGCTGTGGAAACTGGAGTATGGCCTCTTTATGAGGTAGAAGATGGAAAATATAAGATAAATTACAAACCTGCTAAAGGTTTCAAACCAGTAGAGGAATTCCTCAAAGTTCAGGGAAGATTCTCCCATCTTCTCAAACCTGAGAATGCTAATATTTTAGAAGCATTCAAGAAAGATGTTCAGGATGAACTAGATAGATTAATGAGGATGGAGGAAGCGACAAATAAGTAAAGGCATAAGCTCTCCTTCTTTAAAGGAGGAGAGCTTCATCCTCTTATGAAAACACTATATAAGATAGGTATACATCTTTTCAGAGGTTCCCGAGAGATTTTTGAAGATATAAGACTCCTTGGTATAAATACTGCTCAGCTTTTTTCAGGAAATCCAAGAAGTTATAGACCTTCATCGGAAAAACTCCCTATTTTCCCTTTTACTCCTATCTTTATCCATGCACCTTACGTAGTAAATCTTGCATCTCCTGATGAGAGAATATGTAATCTATCCATAAAAAAAGTTATAGAAGAGCTAAAGCTTGCAGAACGTTTAGGATGGGAAGGAGTAGTTATACATCCTGGAAGTAGCAAAAAAATGGGAAAAGAAGTGGCAGAAGAAAACTTCTTAAACTCCTTAGAAAAAATCTTTGATAATAATGGAATAAAAACAAAACTTATTATGGAAAATAGTGCAGGAGAAGGAGATGGATGGGGCTCTACCATAGAGAATCTTTATGATGTATATAAAGAATTTCCTGATATATATTTCTGCCTTGATACGTGTCACCTTTTTGCTGCAGGATATAATCTGAAAAATGAGAGAAAGTGTAAAGCATTCTTCTACTCTTTTTTAGAGAAGATACCTTTACAGAAGCTTTCTCTTCTCCATATAAATGACTCTCATTTTCCTTTAGGATCAAGGAGAGATCAACACGCTCATATAGGAAAAGGAGCCATTGGAATAAGAGGATTTCAAAATCTATTTAAGATAGAAGAGCTCCATAAAATCCCTCTTATTCTTGAGACTCCCAAAGATTCTCCTATGGCAGATCTTTATAATATAAATATGATAAAGAAACTCTTAGAAGAAACCTTTTAAAATCCTACTTGCAAATTTTACCTTCTCCAAGGTATGAAATGTCCCCCCCCCTTCATGACCATTAAAGGGATATATTTTTATCTCCTTCCCACCTTTGTAATGGTTATAGGCTGCAAAAACCGTAGAAGGAGGACATATCATATCCATAAGTCCCACCGAAAAAAGAACAGGAGCCTTAGCACGTGCTGCAAAATTTACTCCATCAAAATAGGATAATGTCTTAAAGACTTTATCTACATGATCCCTATGAGTTTTTAGATATTGCACAATCTCTTGATATGGATAACCATCAGTTATTTCTATAGCTCTCCTATAATGGCAAAGGAAAGGTACATCAGGCATTGCAAGTTTTACATGAGGAGAAAGACCTGCTACAGCTAAGGTAATTCCTCCACCTTGACTTCCACCCGTAATTCCTATCTTATTCTTATCCACATCAGGAAATGCCATAATAGTTTCTACAGCCCTTACAGCATCAGTAAAAACTCTACGATAATAATATTTTTTAGGCGCTAAGATACCTCTGGTCATAAATCCAGGATATTCAGAATCAAAAGGAGTATCATCATAATCAGGAGTATCTCCCGGACTCCAGGAACTTCCTTGCCCTCTTGTATCCATTACAAGATGAGCAAAACCCACATTTGCCCAAAGTAGAAAGTCATAAGGAAGACTTCTTCCACCACCATATCCTATATATTCCACAATACCTGGAATTTTATCCTTCCTTTCCTTAGGGACAATAAGCCAACCTTTAACCCTCTGCCCTTTATATCCAGAAAAAGTCACATCGTAAGTCTCCACAAGATCCAGTCCAAATTTTACCTTATCAAAAACAGGATCCAAAGGATACTGTGATGACTCCTCTAATGTTTTTTCCCAGAATTCATCAAAATCCTTAGGCTCCTCCCTTTCAGGAAGATATTTATAAAGTTCTGAGAGAGGAAGATCAAAAAACATTTACATACCTCCTATAAATAAGTTTCTCATTTATTATATATGAGATTTTAAGAGTTCAGTGCATTTTTTAAGACGCTCTTCATAAGAAGAGAGATCATCCATCCCATAAAGTTTAAGCACATAATTCTCTAATACTGAGTAAAGAGGTCTTGGAGCAGGATTATTAAAATTTTCAGGAGTTAAGGGTATAATTTTATCCTTAGAAAAACCAGATGTCTCTGCTACCTTGCAGGCAAAATCATAACGAGTAACAATCCCTTTATTTACCACATGATAAACCCCATAAAGTTTTGTCCCTATAAGCTCCCTTACCTTTCTTGCTAAGTCTCCTGCATAGGTTGCCGATGCAAAATGGAAATTGCTTAATCTTAATTCTTTACCTTCTTTCAATGCACCATATATTTGATTCAAGGTATTATCTCCATACTCCCCAAAAACATAGGAGGTGCGAATGATAAAATGTCTTTTACAAAATTCCTTAGTAAAAATCTCTCCCCAAAGTTTTGTCCTTCCATATACATTTAAAGGCTTAGGAGTATCAAATTCTGTATAAGGATCATTTTTCTCACCTGAGAAGACATAATCAGTACTTATATAAACCATAGGTATATCAAGAATAGCACAGGCAATTGCTATATGCTTTGCCCCAAGAGCATTAACCTGAAAAGCTTTATGAGGATTCTCCTCACAAACATCTGGGGAGCGAATAGCAGCAGGATGAATTACCATATCAGGTTTTAAAGATAGGATCCTTTCAATAGTAGTTTTATCCTCTAAATTTAAATCGCTATGAGAAAGTTTGATGGTATCAAAATTCTCAAGCTCCTTCAAAAAATACTGACCTATAAATCCTTTTGCACCTGTAATTAAAATCCTCATGATTTTATTATATACTTTTATAAGAGAAAAATGAAAGTATTTCTAAGTCTTTTTTTAATTTTAATATCTATAGCCCTTTTTGCATATAGTACTCCTTCTCAGAGTAAGGACACATATTTGATTGTGCCTCTTCCTCTAAAAACACCTAAGGGCAGAGAGAACGAGACAGTTGAAATCTTATCCTTCTTAAATAAAAGATATTATTCGGGAAAAATGAAACTACAAATCATATATGATGATATAAAAGGTATCCCTCCAGGCTCTCTAAAGATCTCAGGCCCTAAGGAAGAGCTAACTGCTATTAAAAATGAGCTTTCCAAAAGAAAATTCCCCTATAAAGAGATTACAGCTATAAAAACATATATACCATCTCCACCACATATTGCAGTCCTTGATACAGGTGAAAACCTTCCTCTCCATAGCACTTTAAAGGAACTGGGATTTAGCTTTACAAAAATCTCTCCAGAATCGTTAAAAAAAGGAGCTTTAAAGAATGAAAAGTATGATCTTATCATTTTCCCTCCTGGAGTTGCCTATAATATTGAAAAATCTCTTGGAAAAAGTGGCGGAGATAAGTTAGTCTCATTTATAAAAGATGGTGGAGGATATATTGGAATCTGTGCAGGTGCCTATGTTCCATTAAAAGGGACAAATTCTATCACCTCACAGATCTCCTTTGTAAAAGGAATAGCTAAAAATCAGAATCCATGGCATTTAGGAATGGGG
>JAKOUL010000088.1 GCA_029776735.1 Dictyoglomota bacterium | reverse complement strand
ACACCTATATTTTCTAATACTTTCTGCAAGATATCCCTATAATAGTATTGACATTTAGGACCTCCACCAATAAGGAGAATTTTGCCCCAAATCTTCTCACTCCTTACTCCTTTTGCAATAGCAAGACCTACATCCTTTGTATGCACATATTCCATTCTATTTTCAAGAGGTACATCAAACATCCCTGTATCAAGCTTTACGCTTATAGGAAGTGAAGCTGCCAATCTATATATACTCCAGATAAGATTAGAATTCTTAATAATATTCTCGCATTCTACCTTATGCCTTGAATAATGTTCTGGAGGATTTAAAGGATCATCAACCTTTCTTGGTGGTACAAGATTTTGGGTAATACCAAAGACATGTAATGAAGAAGTAAAAATAATCTTTTTAGGAGAAGGAACTTTTTCCATAGCATCCACAAGATTTTTTGTACCAATAACATTTACTTTATAGGCTATATCAGGAACTTTCTCTGATTCTAAACCTGTAACAGAAAGCTTTGGAATTATAAAAGCAAGATGGACAACTATATCCTGATCTTTAAGGGCTCCTTCTATATCTTCTTCTCTTGTAATATCTCCCCAAAAAACTTCAATTCTTTCCCCATATTCCTTTTTCAATCTCTTAAATATCTTCTCATTTCTCTTATTCTTTAAATCAAAACATCTAACTTTATCCCCTTGTCTTATAATCTCCTCAATAGCACTCAAACCTATATTCCCAAAGGCACCTGTGAGAAGAACTTTCATGATATCACTCTCCCTTCTTAATACTTGAAATTATCAATTTAATACCTTCTTTACTGATTTTTCCCCAATCTTTCAAAGGGTCAAAAATCTCCTGCAGAATAGTCCCTAAGGAAAAAGAGATTAAGCTGTGAGATACTATATGAGGATCTACATCCACAAAACTTCCCTCTCTTATACCCTCTTCAATAAGATGAGAGAAGTATTCCTCATATTTATTAAAATATTCTCCAAGCCTTTTTAAAATTTTTTCATCCTTTACTCCCCATCGCAAAAATTCAAGGAAAAGGAAAAACTTATCTTTGGATTCCCGGAATATATCATTAAAAATCTCTGTCATCTTTAAAATGCTATCAGGGACATTTCCTGAAACCTCTTTATAAGTTTGGAGTCTCTCTGAAAGTTCAAAAAGCCACTTATCAAGAACCTCTAAGAAAAAACTTTCCTTCGTAGGGAAATAATGAAAAAAGGCTCCTTTACTTACACCTGCTCTTTCACATATATCGGATATACTGGTGGCATTGTATCCATTCTTAGAGAAAAACTCCTCACCTATCTCCACAAGCCTATCTTTTGTACTTTTCTCTTTCATTTTTTTCCTCCCATACCGACCAGTCGGTATGTATATTATAACAAAAAAATAAAGATAAGAAAATAATATTAAAGAATTAGGTAAGAGAAAGATTAAAAAATATTATTATTCTATTTTTATAATCTCTCTTCTAAGAAAATCCAAAGCATTTATAGTGGTCATAAGTCTAATTCTATCTCTATCCCCACTAAGCCTTAACTCTTTATATAAGAGCTTTCCTTTAATATAAAGCCCTAAATAAACAAGACCCACAGGTTTTTCCTCACTACCTCCTTCAGGTCCTGCTATTCCGGTAGCTGAAAGACCAATATGAGAAGAGGAGAGTAATGCTACATTCTTAGCCATCTCCATAGCACATTCCTTACTTACTGCTCCATATTTTCTAAGAATCTCTTCAGAGATATTAAGCCTTTTCATCTTAGCCTCATTACTGTAAGCCACAACTCCCTCTAAAAGCACCTTGGATACACCTGGCACATTTACAAGTCTGGAAGTAATTATTCCACCTGTACAAGACTCTGCTATAGAGATCGTTAGATTTTTATTTAGAAGAAGCTTCACTACTACTTCTTCTAAGGTGATATCTCCTTCTCCATAAATATATTCTCCTATTCTTTTTTTAATCTCTTCTACCACAGGTTCTATTAACTTCTCCGCCTCATTCTTAGTTTTTGCCTTTGCAGTAATTCTTAAAATAGCCTCTCCTTCCTTTGCATATGGAGCTATTGTAGGATTTGTTTGATTCTCTATAAGATCATGAACCCTTTCTTCCATAAAACTTTCTCCAAGAACACACACCCTTAAAACTCTTGAGTAAATAGTCTCTGAAGAAAGGGAGGAAAGAAAAGGAACTACATAATTTTCAAACATAGGTACCATTTCCTTAGGAGGTCCAGGGAGAAGAATTAAAATTTTGCCCTTTTCTTCTAAGAGGATCCCAGGAGCAGTCCCATAGTCATTAAGTATAGGACTACTTCCTTCAATTATATATGCCTGTTTTATATTTCCAGGGGTTAAAGGAAGTCCTCTTTTCTCAAAAGAATCTTTTATTCTTTTTAATGATTCCTCATCAATAACCAGTTTTTTACCAAAAAATTCGGCAGCAACTTCTTTGCTAAGATCATCCTTAGTAGGTCCAAGTCCACCTGTAGCAATTACCATATCACTTCTTGAGAAGGCAATCTCAAAGGCTTTCTTTAGCCTTTCAGGATTATCTCCTACAGATGTATGAAAATATACATTAATACCAAGATCTGCAAGTCTTCTTCCCAAATATTGAGCATTAGTATTTAAAATATCTCCAAGAAGAATCTCTGTCCCTATGGACATTATTTCACATATCATACGTTTTTGCCCCCTATAATTTGTAATTATAGTTTATTTTTTTGAAAAAAACATTTTAAAATGTTATTATAAATTAAATAGTTATTGTAGAAAAGGTAAAAAAATTGACATGTACCGATCTAATTCTTCAAATTAAGGATGAAATAGATGAAGCAGATAGCATTGAAGATATCCTTTTAAGGATATCT
>JAKOUL010000082.1 GCA_029776735.1 Dictyoglomota bacterium | reverse complement strand
AATAAAATTGAAATACCTAAGGAGAAGTGGATAAACTCAGATGTGGTAAATGGAATGATAGGACTTGGCAAATTCTTAGGATCTCATAAGCTTCTTTCTTCTCCTGTGGAGATAAAAGATCTTTTGAAGAATGAAAATCTTGCGAGGCTTATTATACGCATTGTGAATTATTCACGGCAAGCAGAGGGAGCTTTTATGGCTTTTGATCCCTCCTTAGGTATAGAAGATTTAAATTTACCATGGAAAGGTATATTTGTAACAACGTGTTCTGGAAGATATGGAACAGTAAAGTTTGATCTTAAGTATAGCGATTTAGCTCCTGTAATTCCTTTAAAGGATGGAAAAGTTGGAGTATTAAAAAAGGAGGGTGAAGAGATATTAGGTCCTTCTGTAGAGGCGGAAGAATTTATATTCCCTCTATATGAGATGGAAAGTACTAAAAATCTAAAAATAAGGGAATTAGATAATGGATATATTTTAGATGATAATGGCTTTTCAGTACCACCTATCAGGGCAGTGGTACATCTCCATAGAGGTTATAAGATTGAAAAAGAATCTGAGGGATTTTTTGAGATCCCTGTAGATATAAAAGATTATCCTCCAGTAGGGTGTGGGGTAGATCTTATGCATGAAATGAGTAAGTATGCCATGAATAAGGCAGTTGAGATGTGGGAAAATAAAGGTAGAAAGCCTTATTTTGCCCTTTTTTATGTGCCTAATCATGGAACTAATATCTTTATATTTTGGAAAGGAAAGCATGAATTAATTTCAAAGGATCCTTTTGAAATTTTGAAAGATTATATAGATAGAAAAGAAGTACTATTTACAGAAGATGTACCGCAGGTTTAAAAATCTCCTCTGTATTACCTTAAAAATTTTGATTTAATATTTTATTGCACTAAAATATTAAAATTTTTTAATATTTTATTTTGAAATTTTCACTTTACAAAATTGTTTCTATATGATATTATTTTTCACATGAAGGGGCTGGGTGTATGGTCCCATCAGATACCCCCAAATAATAAATAGGAGGTGTATGTATGAGGGGTAAGATTTTAGGGGTCCTTTTAGGGGTACTTTTAGTTACATTTTTAATTGTTCCTTCTTCAATTGCTCAAACTTCCCTTCCAAGAAATGAGACTGTATATACTTTGGGAGCTCTTTGGTCTGCGACTACGTGGAGCTTATATAACCCATCTAGTACTTATGGAACTGAACAGTTCATGTATATGCCACTTTTCCTCTACAGCAATATGAAAGATGGATGGCTCCCTATACTCGGGGAATCCTTCCAAGCAGTAAATAAGAGAACTCTTAGAGTAAAGATTAGAAAAGAGGCTGCATGGAGTGATGGAACTCCACTTACCGCAGATGATGTAGTATTTACTTTTGCACTAACAAAGGAAGTAGGAATTGGTCCTGGAAATGGTTGGTGGGACTATATTCAAACTGTAAGAGCTATAGATAGTAAGACGGTAGAGTTTATAATGAGACCAGATGCAGTTAACTATGCCTCTTTCTTAGGATATGCTCTAAATACAAGAATTGTTCCAAAACATGTATATGAACCTCTTGAGAAAAAAGGTGTACAAGCAGTAAAAGACTTCCTAAATGATGATCCAGCGAAGCAAGTGGTTTCTGGTCCATATAAGCTTTACTACGCTGATCCTAATATCGTAGCATATGGAAGAATTGACAATTGGTGGGGTAAATCCATATTTGGACTTCCTGTACCAAAGTATATTGGGAACGTAATTTATAAGGATAATGCTGTAGCAAACCTTGATTTTGAGAAAGGAAATGCTGATTGGGGTGGAGTATTTATACCTGATATAGCTGCTCTCTGGAAAGACAAAAAGCTACCAGTTAAAACATGGTTTGACAATAAGCCTTACTTCATGCCTGATGGATTAGATCTTCTTTACATCAGCTACTATAATCCACTTCTTAGAGACCCTGCAGTAAGAAAAGCTATAGCATACTCAATACCTTACCAAGAAATGCTTGATAAAGCATACTTTGGCTATGGGAACCAAGCACATCCATCCATGGTTATAGATGACTTTGAAGCATATCATCAGTATATTGATAGTGCATATGCAAAATACTTCTGGGGTTCTCCTGACGGGAAAGTAAAGACTGATCTTAAGAAAGCAAATGACATTCTTGATAAAGCAGGATATAAGAAAGGAAGAGATGGAATTAGAGTCAGCCCAGATGGAAAGAGAATGGGTCCATTCACTATTCAAGTACCAAGTGGTTGGACTGACTGGATGATGATGTGTGAAATGATGGCAGCAAATATGAAGGCTATTGGGCTTGATGTAAAGACCGAATTCCCAGATTACTCTGTATGGTGGACCAGATGGACTCAGGGAACTTTTGACTTCATCCTTGGCTGGTCTGCAGGTCCTGGATATGATCATCCATGGAACGTATATAGAGTAGTACTTGATCCAGCTCTCTATAAGCCTTTTGGACAGGATCAATATGGAAACTTTGAAAGATATAACAATCCAGAAGTAGGAAAGATTATTGATAAGCTTGCAGCAACTCTTGATCCAAAAGTAAGAAAGACTTTATACTATCAGCTTCAAAGAATAGTTTATAGAGATCTACCTGCAATTCCACTCTTCTATGGAGCTCATTGGTATGAAGTTAATGAATCTTACTGGGTTGGCTTCCCAACTGCTAAAGATCCATGGTGGTTCCCTTCCTCTCCATGGCACGCTATGGCTCTTCCTACTTTATTTGGTATTGCTCCTAAGGGGCAAACACCAAAAGTTCCAGCTTGGGTCAATCCAGTTAGCAAGGGTGGACTCTTGGTCCCAACTGACGATATACTTAGTGCTCTTTCAAAAGCAAAATAAATCAATGAAATATGAAATATAAGGAGGTTTAAACTGATGCGGGACCATGCACTTAAGCCCTTTCTTAAGTATTTAGGAAGAAGGTTATTCTTCTTAGTTTTAACCTACTTTATAGCGATAACAATTATATTCATACTTCCCCGGGCTATCCCGGGGAATCCCCTTGCTCAGATTCTCTCCCGTATTGCAACGGTAGGAAGTGCCAATCCTGAAATGTTATCTAATGTGCAAAAGACTCTAATGGAGGAATTTGGTCTTTCAAAGCCTCTTTATGCTCAATATGTAGACTTTATAACGAGGCTTTTTAAGGGTGATTTTGGGACTTCTATTCATTATTATCCTAAAAAGGCTTTAGATGTAATTGCCCCTTATATCCCGTGGACTTTATTTTTGCTTATTCCTGCTACTCTTATTGCTTGGATTATAGGTAATACCTTAGGTGCAGTTGCTGGAAATAAAAGAGGTACATGGGTTGATAATATAGTTTTAAATTCATCTTTAGTGATTTCTCAGATTCCTTATTACTGGCTTGGGATGCTCCTTATCTATGTTTTTGCTGTAAATCTTGGGATCTTTCCTAATCAGGGAGCTTATTCTCAAGGAGTGATTCCGCACTTTTCTTTATCATTTATTCTTGATGTACTTTATCATTATATACTTCCATTCCTTTCTATAGTCATTGCGGCTATTGGGGGATGGGCAATTGGTACAAGGCTTCTGGTCATTAATGAGCTTGACGCTGATTATACGATTTTTGCTGTTAATTTAGGTATGAGAGATTCTACAGTTTTTAAATATGTATTCCGAAATATTCTTTTACCACAGATAACAGGTCTTGCTCTAAATTTAGGTTCTGCTCTTGGAGGTGCATTAATTACTGAGCTTATATTTAATTATCCTGGAACAGGATATATCCTCTTTAGATCATTAAGTACCTTGGACTATCAGTTAATTCAGGCGATATTTGTGATTTTAATACTTGCGATCTATCTTGCTAACTTTATAGTAGATTTTATTTATGCAATTGTAGATCCAAGAATAAGATTAGGACAAGGAGAGGGTAGCTAAAATGTGGTCAGCAATGTTTAGACCCTTATTTAAAAATCCTAAGTTTATTGTAGGTATTACAATTTTTATTATAGTAGTTCTTATGGGACTTGTAGGTCCTATTTTATATCCTAAGGATCCTAATGCTTTTGCTGGAATACCAGAACGACCCCCATGTAAAGAATACCCTTTAGGAACAGATACTTATGGGGGAGATCTCTTGGCAAAGCTTCTAAATGGAATAAGATCTTCTCTTTATATAGGAGTAATTGTAGCATTGATTTCTATGACCATTGGACTTCTTGTAGGGATATTTTCTGCTATTAAAGGTGGAGTAGTAGATGAAATACTTATGGCTATTACAAATGTAGTTCTTACCATCCCAAGTATTCTTCTTGCTATACTTATTGCCAGTTATCTTAATGTAAGAAGTTTGGAGGTTATAGCTCTAATCTTGGGAGTTCTATCTTGGCCATGGTTTGCAAGAGCCATTAGAGCCCAACTTATGAGTTTAAGCAATCGTGAATATGTCTATCTTTCAAGGTTGGCAGGCTATGGAGATTTTAGACTTGCTATAGAGGATCTTATACCTGCCATTGCTACCTATACCTTTATGTCTTTTATACTTTTTATTAATGGTGGTATCTTAGGAGAAGCAAGTCTTAGCCTCATTGGTCTTGGTCCTACAAAAGGAGTTACCTTAGGGACAATTTTGCAATGGGCTACGCTAATGGAAGCAGTAAGAAGAGGACTTTGGTGGTGGTTTATCCCACCAGGAGTTGTAATAGTAGCCCTTACTTCCTCCTTGCTCATTATTACTACAGCAATGGACGAAGTATTCAATCCTAAGTTAAGGGAGAGGTGATAGTAATGGAAGATACTTTAATCTTAGGAATTAACAATGTAAAAGCCTATTATGCAAAAGGGGATCAATATGTAAAGGCAGTAGATGGAGTATCTTTAGATATATATAAAGGGGAAGTAGTGGGCATAGTGGGAGAGAGTGGTTGTGGTAAATCTACCCTCTCCAATGTAATGATAATGAATATTAGAAGACCTTTAACTTTTGTAGATGGTAATATCACCCTAAATGTGGGAGCAAACTTTTTAGAATTAAATAAAATGGAAAGGCAAGAGCTTCAAAAAATTGTATGGGGAAGAGAAACATCAATAATACCTCAATCAGCTATGAATGCTCTAATGCCTACAAAAAAGATTAGAGATCTTATCTCAGATCTTGTGAAAGACCATTTTGAAAGAGCTCTTGATGAGAATGAAATTATTGAAAGAGCAAAACAAAGATTTAGAGATATAGGTGTAAGTCCTGATTATATTTATAGATATCCTTTTGAACTTTCAGGAGGCATGAGACAAAGAGCAGTTATAGCGGTAGCAACTTTATTAAATCCAAGGCTTTTAATAGCTGACGAGCCCACCTCTGCTTTGGATGTGGCAACCCAAAAGATGGTGCTTAAAACTTTTGAGCGATTAAGAAAGATGGAAATAGTGGAGTCTGTTGTATTTATTACTCATGATATCGCTACTGTAAGACAAATTGCTACGAGGATGGTTGTAATGTATGCTGGGAAAATTGTGGAAAATAGTCCTATAGAAGATATAATAAAAGAACCTCTTCATCCATATACCAAAGGGCTTCTTCTTTCAGTAGTTACACCAGAGCCAGAAGTTAAGAAACGTGGATTATCTAATATACCAGGTACTCCTCCTGATCTTGCAAATCCTCCTCAAGGATGCAGGTTTTATCCCAGGTGTTCATCCAGGATGCCTATATGTGAAGAAGAAGAGCCTGTTCTTAAAAAGATAAATGGCGATAGAGAAGTAGCATGCTTCTTATTCAATAAATGAGGTGAGAGAGATGGCTTTATTAGAAGTTAAAGATTTAAACAAAGTGTATGAGATGGGTTTATTTGTAAGAAGGACCATCCATGCGGTAAAAAATGTAAATTTTACGGTGGACCAAGGGCAAATCGTATCTTTAGTAGGAGAAAGTGGATCTGGGAAGACTACCACTGCTAAAATGATACTTAGGCTTTTGGCTCCCACATCAGGAGATATTATTGTGGACGGTATAAATGTTTGGAAAGATATTAAAACAGTAGAGGATAAAAGAAACTATTATAAGAAGGTTCATGCTGTATTTCAGGATCCTTTTGCCAGTTATAATCAGTTCTATCCTATAGACAGAATTTTATACCAAGCTTTGGAACTATTGGGGCTAAATACAGACAATCCAAAAGCAAAAGAACTTTTAGAAGAAGCTTTAGTGAATGTGGGGCTTGAACCTAAAAACATTCTTGGAAAATATCCTCATCAGCTTTCTGGTGGAGAGCAGCAAAGGATAATGATTGCCAGGTGCTGGCTCTTGAGACCTGCCTTAATTATTGCTGATGAACCTGTATCTATGATTGATGCCTCTACTCGTGGTGGTATTATTAAACTTTTTGAGAAATTGAGAGATGATACAAATACTTCAGTAATATTCATTACTCATGATCTTGGTCTTGCTTATTATATTTCCGATAAGATCTTTATCATGTACTTAGGAGAAATGGTAGAAGAAGGGACTCCTGATGAGATTATCTCTAATCCTAAGCATGAATATACAAAGAATCTCATTGGAAGTATCCCTACTTTATACAAGAAGTGGGAAGATTTAGAAGAGCCTGATAATATAAGGGTATCATAAGAGTGAAGAGGGGGAGAAGAAATATTCTCTCCCTCTTTCTCTAAAAATAAAATCAATAATTGGATCCTCTAAAAACTTTTTAAAGTTTTTTAAATCTTTATATTTTTTCTTAAACCTTCTTGAATCAAAAATATTTAGTACCATACTGAAACTTTACATGGTATACTATAAAAACCTTTTAGTTAGGGAGGTATATTAAATGGAAAGGGACTTAAAAAAACTCATCTCGCAAATGACTCTTGAGGAAAAAGCTTCTTTGTGTTCTGGAAAGGATGCTTGGTGTACAAAACCTATTGAAAGACTTGGTATTCCATCTATAAGAATGTCCGATGGTCCCCATGGCTTAAGAAAAGCAGGTGAAATGTTTGATAAAAGTGTTCCTGCCACATGTTTTCCTACAGCGGTGACTCTGGCTTCTTCTTGGGATATAGACCTTTTGGAGAAAGTTGGTAGAGCCATAGGAGAGGAATGTCAAGCGGAAGATGTACAGATTATACTTGGACCTGGAGTAAATATTAAGAGGTCACCTCTTTGTGGTAGGAATTTTGAATATTATTCTGAAGATCCTCTTCTTTCCTCAGAACTTGCTGCTCACTTTATAAAAGGAGTTCAAAGTCAAGGAGTAGGTACATCTATAAAACATTTCTGTGCAAACAATCAGGAGCATAGAAGACTTACGGTAAATGCAATTGTAGATGAGAGAACACTAAGAGAGATATATCTTGCAAGCTTTGAAAAGGCAGTTAAAGAAGCAAAACCATGGACTGTAATGTGCTCATATAATAAATTAAATGGAGAATACTGTTCTGAAAATAAATATACTCTTACGGATATTTTAAAGAATGAGTGGGGCTTTGAGGGTTTTGTAGTTTCAGATTGGGGAGCTGTTAATGATAGACCAAAAGGACTTGAGGCAGGACTTGATCTTCAAATGCCATATGATGGAGGAAATGGAGATAAGAAGATTATTGAAGCAGTAAAGAGTGGGAAGCTGTCTGAAGAGGCTTTAAATAAGGCAGTGGAAAGAATACTAAGGATAGTTTTTAAAGCTATAGAGAATAAGAAGGAAAATGCCACATACGATAAAGAAGCCCATCATCAATTAGCACGAGAAATAGCAAGGGAGTGTTTTGTACTTTTGAAGAATGATGATAAGATACTACCTCTTAAAAAAGAAGGGACTATAGCACTTATTGGTGCCTTCGCAAAAAAACCAAGATTCCAAGGCGGAGGAAGTTCTCATGTAAATCCCACTAAGGTGGATAGTGCTTATGATGAGATTTTAAAGATAGTAAATGGAAAAGCAAATATTCTATATGCAGATGGATACAGCTTAGATAAAGATGATATAGATGAAAGTTTAATTGAAGAAGCAAAAGAGATAGCAAAGAAGGCAGATGTAGTTGTAGTATTTGCTGGACTTCCTGAAAGATACGAATCTGAGGGCTATGATAGAGTTCATATGAGAATGCCTGAAAGCCATAATAGGTTAATTGAAAATGTGGCAAAAGTTAATCCCAAGGTAGCAGTAGTTTTATCTAACGGCTCACCTATTGAGATGCCATGGGTAGATAAAGTAAAGGGAATTCTTGAAACTTACTTAGGTGGTCAGGCATGGGGTGGTGCAGTAGCTGATGTACTTTTTGGAGTGGTAAATCCTTCTGGAAAGCTTGCAGAGAGTTTTCCGAAGAAGTTGAGTGATAATCCTTCTTATTTATTCTTCCCTGGAGAGGATGATAGAGTAGAATATAGAGAAGGAATTTTTGTAGGTTATAGATACTATGATAAAAAGGAAATAGATCCCCTTTTCCCATTTGGATATGGACTCTCCTATACTACTTTTGAGTATTTGGGACTCTCCTTAGATAAGAAAGAGATTACTGATCAAGAAGTCTTAAAAGTAAAAGTGAAGGTAAAGAATACAGGAAATGTTAAGGGTAAAGAGATAATCCAGCTTTATGTGAGAGATATTAAGAGTGATGTTATAAGACCAGAAAAAGAACTTAAAGGTTTTGCTAAGGTAGAACTTGAACCTGGAGAAGAAAAGGAAGTAGTTTTTGAACTAAGTAAGAGAGCCTTTGCCTATTACAATGTGGATATTAAGGATTGGTATGTGGAGACTGGTGAGTTTGAGATTCTCATAGGAAAATCTTCAAGGGATATTGTACTAAGAGATAAAGTATTTGTTAAATCTACCACAAAGATTAAGAAGCATTACCATATAAACTCTACCGTGGGAGATATCATGGAAGATCCTGTGGCCAGTGAGAAGTTTAAGGCACTAATGCAGCAGTTTGTAAACATGTTTCCAGGTTCTTCTGAAGAGAGTCTTATGGACTTTGCTGAAATGATGAGATATATGCCTCTTAGGAGTCTTATTGGCTTTGGTGGCGGAAAGTTTACCGAAGAGATGGTACAAAATCTTTTGAATGAACTGAATAAAGATTAACTTATAACTCAATAAGGAGATAAGTTTTATTATGCTATAATTTGAGAGGAGATGAAAAGTCTCCTCCATTTATTTTTAGAAGGAGGTTTTACTTATGGAAATAAAAGGAAGACCTGCTACTTTATGGCTTGGGCTCCCTTCAGATCTTTTAGTAGGAGAAAGCACATTAGAAGTTAAAGAAGATGTAATAGTAGAAAAGAGAAAGGTCTTCTTTGAAGAAAGATATACGTATCTTCTCCTTTCTGAGGTAGAAGGAGTAGAGATAACTCAGAAGGGAGATAAAATATTCTCCTTTCTATTTTTTGCATTTTTAGTGGGAAGGATGTACTTTCTTTCTGCTTTATCCCTTATAATTTATCTTCTTTGGAGACCTAACTTCTTAGTAATACATGGGAAGAATTTACAAATTGGAATCTCTATTACAGGAAAGGATATCTTAAAATATAAAGAGTTTGCAGAAGAGCTTATAGAGAAGGCAAAGGAGATTAAACTTTCCAAATAGTTAAGGTATTCTTAAGGAGGATTTCCTTATGGAACAAGTGATAAAAATTACCCCCGAACCTAAAAGAATATATTTTAGAGGAAGATGGTTTGATTTTGACGGTTTTCAAAATTTCCCAGAGTTTTTATCAAAGGAATTTGAGGTTAAAAAAGGAAGTTGGAAGATAAATTGGGTACAGAGAGAAGGAACTGGAATAGAGATTAAAGAAAAGGAGATAAATATTTGGGGGGATAAGAATATATGTTTTGCAACAATTCTTCAGCTTTTGATAGAAAACAAGAATAAATTTCCTGAAGTACTAATAGAAGAAAAGCTATCCTTTTTATTTAGAGGATATCATATAGATCTTGCCAGAGGTGGGGTGCTAAATTTAGATGCATTCAAGAAGCTTCTCCGCTTCTTATTTCTTCTAAAATATAACTACTTAGGGATATATTTTGAAGATCTCTTCCCATGGGATAAATATCCTCAGATTGGAAAGCTTAGAGGGAGACTTCAAAGGGAAGAGTTAAGGGAGATTATAGATTATGGGAAAAATCTTGGAATAGAGGTATTCCCATCTTTGGAACTTTGTGGACATATGGAAAATATTCTTTCTCTTCCTGATTTTGGAAAGTTTAGTGAGTGGCATATACCTCAAGAGGGATGTTTAGATATATCTAATGAAGATGCAAAAAAATTTGCTTATGAGCTTTTGGAAGAAGTAATTGAGTTTTTCCCTTCAAGATATATTCATATAGGTGGAGATGAGACTTGGGCTTTAGGAAGAGGAAAAAGTTTAGATAAGACAGGAGTGTTTCAAGGACCTGAGCTTTTTGAGGGATATCATAGGACACTTATTAATATGGTAAAGGAAAGTGGAAAGATCCCTATAGTTTGGGGAGATATGCTAACAGGTATGTATCTGAGAGAAGAAGAAAAAGAAAGATGGAAGGTAGTCCTTGAAAGTGATATATGGGATGATACTATTATTGCTAACTGGGATTATACGCATCTTCCTGAGGAACATTTTGAGAAGAAGATAGATATGTTTGGAGAAAGAGTAGAAAAGGAGCTTGCATGTCCAGGGCTTTCTAACTGGGGTAGATTTTATCCAAATTTTGGTATTGCTATTTCTAATATAAAAAATTTCTTGCTTCCTGCGAAAAGAAAGAAGCTTCCAGGATTTATTATAACTTCCTGGGGAGATGATGGTGCAGAATGTCTTTATTCTTACCTTTATCCCCTGCTCCTTGCAGCGATGGAGATTGCAGAGGGAGTTGGAATGTGGGAAGAAAAATGGATGGCACTTACAGGTGAAAGAGAAGAGATTTTGAATGTAAGAAAGATATTAGGTGAGAATGATATTGTAGAAACTATTAAGCATGTTTTTCTTGGAGATTTGAGCTATAGATACTATACTTATGTTTCTCACGAAGATCTAAAATCCACAGGTGATTTTTGGAGTGATTATTATGCCCAGATTGCCTCTCTTTTGACAGATAAAAATAGACTTTTAGCAAAATATACTGAGACTTTAGAGAAGATAGAAGAGATAGCACTTCCCGAGGATCTTGCTCTTATTAGAGATATGCTAAGAATAGGAATAAAGAGGGTGAAAAATGACCTTTCCTACTCTGATTTTGTAGCTTTTGCTAATAAATATGCAAAGCTTTGGATCTCAGAAAGGAAAAAAGAGAATCTTGATGTGGTGATTACAAAGATCTTTGGAGCAGCAGGTAGAGCAGATCTAAAATTATTTTAGAGGATTTCTGTAAACGATCTTTCCTTCTACCATAGTGAACGCTATATCAAGGTTCTCACCAAATACAGTGATATCTGCATCTTTACCTACTTCAATGCTTCCTTTATTCTCTAAACCTAATAATTTTGCAGGCGAATAAGATGCCATAAAAACTGCATCTTTTATATCAAGTTTTGCTCTTTCTACCATATTTTTTACAGCTTTATTCAATGTTAAACTGCTTCCTGCTAAGGTTCCATTTTCAAGGGTTGCCTTCCCATTTTTTACAATAACTTTTTGTTTAGAGAGTTCATAATCTCCATCAGGAAGTCCTGCGGCTTCCATAGCATCAGTAATAAGTATAACTTTTTCCTTTGGTTTTACCTTAGTGACAAGGGTTAATATATGATCTGCAAGATGATATCCATCTGCTATGATCTCTACACTCAGTTGATCGTTAATAAGAGCAACTCCTATTATTCCAGGATCTCTATGATGAAGAGGTCTCATTCCATTGAAAAGATGAGTTACATGGGAAAGTCCTAGATTTATTGCGTTCTCTATGATATCTGCAGTAGCATCGGTATGTCCTGCAGAGACTTTTATATTTCTTTTGGATAGATACCTGATAATATCAAAAGATCCTTCAATTTCTGGGGCAAGGGTCATAAGCTTTAGATTTTCCGAAATAAGCTTTTCCAGGTACTCTATTTTGGGTGGCAAGATACAATCTTCTCTTTGAGCTCCTTTATATTTCGCATTTAAAAAGGGTCCTTCAAGATGTATTCCTAAAATCTTTGCTCCATTAAAATTTTTTCTTCCTATAAAATTTTCAATATTCTCTATGCTCTTTCTCATATCCTTAAGAGGTGCCGTAACTATTGTAGGAAGAAAGCCAATAACTCCATGTTTTGCAATAAACTGAGAGATGATCTCTAAGGATTCTGATTTTCCATCTATAACATCTCTTCCAAAAGAACCATGAATATGTACATCAATAAATCCAGGAGAAATGTATAGGTTACTAAAATCAAAAATTTTTGCATCCTTTCCTTTGTACTTTTCTCCTTTTCCCACACTTACAATTTTATCTCCCTCTATCTCTACATATCCATGCTCTATAATACTATCTTTTAATATAATGTTACCTGATAGAATTTTTCTCACCTTTATAAGCTCTTTATCCTTTCTTTATAGATTTCTATGAGCTTTTCATTACTCTCTTCTTCCTTTTGAGAAGTAGGCCATTTAAAGACCGGAGGTGTAATACCAGCCCTTTCTAATTCTTCGGCAGTTTCTGTAAATATAATATTTAAAACTACAGAAGCTAAAATATTGGAGACAGGTCCTACTTCTACATCTCCTATAGAGACAAGAGTATCTTCAGGTGGACCTGGAAGTAAGATAGTTAAATCAGAGACATCTCTTAAATTCTTTTCTGAGGAATGTTTAGAGGGAAAGTTGGCATTTTGTTCATTTATTAAAGCTGTTATAAAAAGCCCTTTTTTCTTAGCTTCTAAGGCTACGTCAATAACTATGGTATCTCTTCCAGAGTAAGAGACTATATATAATATTTCATCTTCTCTTAAGTCATATTTATCAAGGATAGTTTTTCCATATTCTTCTGTTTTGTTTAAAAATGTAGATTTAAAGTTTTTATTGTGTAGCATAGTACTTGGATCAAAAATAGGATTTATACATACAAGACAGCCAGGTCTATAGAAGAATTCCTCACAAATAGTATTAAAATGACCTATGCCAAATATATGTATTATTCTACCCTTTTTAATGACTTCTACAGTTTTCTCTACAGCTTTATCTATAACTTCTTCTTGATTTTTAAGCTTTAAAAGAAGAGGTATTAAATTTTCTAAGTATCTCATATCATTACCTCCTCCGAGGTGATTATTTTATTATACTACATTAATTTAAGAAAATAATCGTTAAAATGCATATAAAAGGGCTGTAAAAAGGAAAAATTTTTAAAAATAGAAAATGGATGAATTTATATATATTTTAAGCTATGTATTTAAAGACTTATATAAAAGGCTTCATTTGATTGTCAAATGATATGGAGTAAAAATGAACTATCTTTTGTAATAGGCTACTTTAGGGGAAGGGGGAGGGGATCCTTAGTTAGCCCTCCCTTTTTGTGTATTTAGATTGGTAAATTCATCTTATTATTCCACCATTCTCTGACCAATTCTTTTAATGTAGGTGAGCTTTCATCTTTATATTCGTAATAGATCTTTATACTTTTTTGAGGGAAGTTTATGATCCCTCTTAAGTCTATTGGAGTTCCTATGATCACATAGTCACAGTCTATTTTGGTAATAGTTTCTTCTAACTCTTTAAGTTGTTCTTTACTATATCCAAGAGCTGGTAGTACATTCTCTAAGTGGGAATATTTCTCATAAGCTTTTTTTATAGAGCCTACGGCATAAGGTCTGGGATCAATGATTACTGCCTCATTTCTTTTAGCATATAGATAACCTGCTCCAAAAGGCATCTCTCCATGGGTTACTGTGGGACCATCTTCTATTACTAAAACCTTCTTCCCTTTTATATCCTCTTCTTTTTCTGGTATTATGGGAGAGCTGGCAAATATAATTTCAGCTTTTGGATTTCTGCTTTTTATATTCTCTAAAACCTTTTGGATATTTTCTTTGGAAGAAGTATCAATTTTGTTAATTACAATAATATCTGCCATATATAAGTTAACCTCTCCTGGAAAGTAAGCAACCTCATGTCCTGATCTCAGAGGATCCACTACAGTTATAGATAGATCGGGCTTAAAAAATGGAAAATCATTATTTCCACCATCCCAGACTATAATATCTGCTTCCTTCTCTACATCTTTTAATATCTCTTTATAATCAACGCCAGCATATAAAATAGCACCTTCTCTTAAATGAGGTTCATATTCTTCTCTCTCTTCTATGGTGCAGTTATATCTTGTGAGATCTTCAAAGGAGGAAAATCTTTGTACTTTTTGTTCTCTAAGATTTCCATAGGGCATGGGATGTCTTACTACAACTGTATTGAGCCCTATTTCTCTTAATACTTTAACGATATATCGTGTAGTCTGACTTTTTCCAGAGCCTGTCCTTACTGCACATACACTTATTACAGGTTTTGAGCTTTTTAACATAGTTTCAGCTCCTACTAATCGGAAATCAGCTCCAAGAGAGAGTACTAAGCTTGCCTTTTGCATTACATATGTATAGGAGACATCACTGTAAGAGAATATTACCTCGTCTACTTTATATTCTTTTATAAGATCAGAAAGTTTTTCCTCAGGATATATAGGTATACCGTTAGGATAGAGATTCCCTGCAAGCTCTGGTGGAAATGTCCTGTTTTCAATTCCTGGAATCTGGGTTGCAGTGAAAGCTACTACTTCATAGTTAGGATTATCTTTGAATAAAACATTGAAGTTATGAAAATCTCTACCTCCAGCACCCATTATTAAAACTCTTCTTTTCATAACTCTACCTCCTTGTAGATCTTTTTAATAAAAGGAGATGTAAAAGCCCGAAGCAGTGCAGAATAGTTTAGAGAAAAACTTAAAGTATCACCTAATTTTATTTCCTCATGTTCCCCTAAATCTACAACTGTATAATCAGAATTAGATCCTAAAATTTCTATTCCAGGAAGGTCTGGTTTTAACCCGTCAGGATCTATATCTTGTCTTCCAAAATTGAGTAGAGCTCTTTTTCTTATTCCTTTATCTTTAAAGATAGGTTTATGTCCAAAAGCATCTTTATTTATTATCCCCCAAGGTAAAGAAGGCTTTTCTTTGCTTTCAACAATTTCCCCTATGAATTTGAAAGTATCTAATCTTGCCCCAGGTATAGGATTTCTAAAAGCTGTATCCTTTCCAAGCATGATTCCCTCACCTATTCTAAGATGATTTATTTTTTTTGGTATCTTTCCATCAAAAAGTAAAGGAATACTACTGGAATTTCCTGCAGAGATAAGCTGAAAATTTATGGAAAATTCTTTTTCTAAAGCTTCTATGAGATCTGAAAATTCCATATATGTTTCTTGGGTGGGAATTACTCTACCGAAACATGTGAAATTTGTACCTATACCTACCAGTTCAATGTTTTTCATCTTTAATACTGTAGATATTACTTCCCTAAGTTCAGATTTATCCCATATACCTTCTCTTAAATCTCCCATCTCTACCATTATAATGATTTTATGTTTTTTTCTCTCTTTTTGGATAGTATTATTTAGCTCTTCTATAGTTTTAAGCTCCGAATTTAGACTAATATCAGCATATTTTACAGTCTCTGGTATCTGAGATAGAGAAGGAATTCTTATAAGGGTAAATTCAGTGTTTAGATTTTCCCTTTTCATTCTTTTTATACTTTCAACCCTGGAATCAGAGATTCCTCTAACTCCTGCCTTAATAAGTGTCTTTCCAATATTAGGATCTCCAATAGAGACCTTAGTGACTCCATCAATAAGTATTCCATTTTCCTTTCCCTTTTCTACAATAATCTTTGCATTATGATAGATAGCAGAAAGGTTGATCTCTAACACAGGATAGTTTTCTCTCATTTTTCACCTCAAATTTAATATCCATGATCCTGTAATCATAATAAGGACACCCAAAGAACGCAATCTTATCTGCTCTTTAAAAATATAATGAGCAAGAATTAATGTAATAATCATACTCAGCATAGATAAAGGTTCTGCAACACTAACATCAATTTTTTGAAATGCAAAGAGAAGAAATAGATAAGAATAAGCATTACAAATACCTGCTAAATTTACTAATATAGGATGTTTCTTGAAAAGGGGATAAATATCTTTTGTTTCCCTACTAAATAGAATATAGATAAATTGGAAGAAGCCTATCATAAAGTAAAGGAAAAAACAATAAAATATAGGACTTGTTTTTTCTACTACAAATCCATCTATAGTCCTACCTATAGCAATAAGAAAAGAGCTCAATATCATTAATAAGGTCTCTTTTTTAGTGATAAGGACCTTTAAAGAAGATAGAAAATTTTTTTGTCTATTAAGGAAAGATGCTCCATAGACTAAAAGAGAAAGACCTATAAGTTTTTGTATTGTAAAAGGCTCCTTAAGAAATATACTGGTAAGGATTAATAGGAAAAATACATTAAAATTATAGAGAGGTCCTACTAAGGATACTTCACCTATGGATAATGATTTTACAT
The DNA here is from genome assembly GCA_029776735.1 of Dictyoglomota bacterium. The sequence goes on along the minus strand of JAKOUL010000082.1, from coordinate 16,064 downwards.
ATAACATAAAGGAGATAGAATATATAAAGCCACTAAGTATGCCATATTTTAAGATTTGAAAATCCTTAGGAGATTTATCAAAGATTGCAAAAGGGAGTAAGAAAAGAGTGGCTGTAAAGAAAAATAGAAAAGAGGCGACCTTACTATCACTTTCTGCTCCTATTTGTTTTACTACGATTTTCTCATATCCTAAGAGAATTATTCTTCCTAATAAAAAAAGATATGCTATCATAATGCTTATTTTACTACAAGATTGTATAATTAAAATAGTATGAAAAAGATTATTTTTATACTTCTATTTTTGAATCTTTTCTTTTTAAATCTTTTCTCCGTAGCTTATGCAGAGCAGATTGATGTAAAGATAGACTTAGGAATAGATGGAGAATGGAAACTGGAGAGGTTTATTCCTCTTTTTGTAGAGATATATAATCCTGGGAGTAAAGTAACTCTTGATATAGAGGTTATCTATACCCAAGGGCTTAGGTATGCAGGTTATTGTGAGACTATCTACAAAGAGAAAGTAGAAATTCTATCCCTTTCAAGAAAAAAAGTTGAGTTTCTCATTCCACCCATAGATTTTAGGTATCCTGTAAAGGTAAAAGTTCTAACCTCTTCAGGAGAGGTCCTTAAAGATGAGAAATTAGCACTCACTATAGAGAGGGTTACTCTTCCATTAGTGCTTGTGTTAAGTAAGAAAAATATTCCTTTAAATATATCTGGAAAGGCAAGAATACAAAGAATATATGAAGAGGAAAAACTTCCTGTAAATTATAGAGCTTATGATACCTATGATCTTGTTCTTATAGATAGAGATTTCTGGAATAGTATGTCTTATCTTTTGAAAAATTCCCTTACTATGGCAAGAATATTTACAAAAAGAGTTTTCTTTACAGACGAGATACCATCTATAAAGGAATATTTTACTTTAAATCCTGTAGGCTTAAAGATTCCTCATAATACCTTTTTATATACACCTGATCTTTCTCTTCTTGAAGGTCAGTCTTTTATCTACCCAGGGAAATTTGAAATATTACTATTCTTATCTTTATACTTTCTGCTCCTTTTTTTAATAAGAAAATTTTTACAAGGGAAAAGATTCCTTATAATATTTCTTATTTTAATAGGGACATTTTCATTCTTAGGTGCTTATTTGGGGTTATCATTCACTAAAGATGCCTTAGTAGTAGGGGAAAAAAGCCTCATATATTTAGATCCTGAAAGTTATGTGGCTGAGAATTTCTTTACTTTTTCCATATTTTCACCTTTTGAAAGAGAGATAATAGCTTCTTATTCTCCTAATATTTTTGTTCTTTATGATGCTTATTATCAGCCTCAAAAGGGTGCTACCTCTCTTATAGTAGATAAAAAGATGAATCTATTGAAAATGTACACAGAGAGAAATAGAGTATACTTTTTGGAAGGTGTTTCTTATCATGTAATTCCCATTGATATCAATTTTACGATACTATCGGATAGATTTATTCTAACAGTACAGAATAATTCTAAATTTAATATTAAAAGTTGTATTGTTAAAGTAGATAATAAGGAAAACTTTGTGGGAGATCTTTTGAAAGGTGAGAAGAAAGTATGGACAGTATGGCGTAGTGGTTTGAGAGGACCTTCTTTACTCTCTGAGGTCCTTAAAAAGTATAAAATAAAAAGTGACCCTATAGATAATGAGAAGATAATACTTTGGGGGAGGATTGAAGATTCTGTAAATATCCTTAACTTTTTTAATTTAAATGCAGGAGTTAGAAGAGATAATATTATTATCATTCCTCTAAGAGAGGAGGAGAAATGAAGATTTGGTGGCTTGTGGATTTCAGAGCCAAGATAAAAGATCATAAATATTTAAAGATTGAATTTACCTACTATTTTTTTATCATACTATTATCCTTTATACTTTGGCCATCTCAAACTCTGAACTTAAATAGATATTCAGTACCTGATCTTTTCCTCATATTTGCTATCCTTCATTTTCTCTTTCTTCTTTATCTTACCTCTGTAATATCTTCAGGAAATCTTCTTTCTGAGAAAGAATTTAAGATAATAAATTTAGCTAAATATTCATCTTTTTCCACTTTTAAAATAGTTATAGGTAGAGCTCTTTCTATACTCCTTTATCTTTGTTTTTTATTTATTCTTCTTTTGCCTTTTAATCTTCTTATAAATTTTAGCTTTCCTTATTCTATTCTTAGGATTCTCTATCTTTACCTCATGCTACTTTTAGACGCTATCCCTGTATTAGGGTTGGGAATACTTTGGTCTACGTTCCAAAATCCCTCTTTAAGCTGGTTTCTTCATTGGAGTACCTATGTTCTCTTTATTATTTTTCCTTTTCTCTTTCCTAAGAGTTCTTTTTTCTTTCCCCTTAATAATATTCTCTGGCTTGTAAAAGCAGAAAACATACTTTATGTAAATGTGGTGTTTAACCCTAAGATTCACCTTCCAATAATTATTTTCGTTTATTTACTTATTTTTTTAGTCTCTATACTAATAGCTCAAAAAAGGTTAAAATATTATAAGGGAGATGATAAGGAGTAATGTTTTTTTGAGAATGTAGGTAGACTCCTAAAAAAAGTAAATAATTATTACTTAATAGAAGGATTTCTTAGTTCTCTAATTGCGGCTTTTGATCTTTTTTTAATTTTTAAAATTTTATCCTTCAGTTTTAATGTATTTTCCTTCCTACTACTACCTTTGCCTATCTTTATGCTATATCTTTTAAAAAGGAAAAAGCCTGAGGATTTAGAGGTTATAATAAAAGCTGATAGGCATTTTTCATTAGAAGAAAGACTTATCACTTTTTGGGAATATAAAGAGCATCAAGATCCTTATGGTCTTATAGAAAGACTTAAGGAGGATCTTGAAGAAAGAATTAGATATATTGATCTTAGAAAGGCTTATTCTTTTAAACCTTCAAAACTTTTAAAGACTATGGCTTTTCTTACTCTAATTCTTTTGGCTTTGAGTCTTATTATTTCTCCCCCTAAAAATCTGATATCTGCTTTTAATCCTACAGAAAATAAAAGGGCATATAACGAGCAAAAGAACTCTCTATTAGAGAAGAAAGCTCATCTGTCTGACAATATTTTGGAGGGGGAAGGAGTTAAAAAACAGCAAGTATCACAGGAAGATTTCAATAAAGAGAAGGTAGAAAGTTTTGAGACCCCAAAATCCTTGGAAGAATTTTTATCTCAATGGGACTTTGATAAAAATAATACAAAGTTTAAGGAGAGCCAGAAGGAAAATCAGAAAGTAGAAGACAAGAAAGAAGAAAGTACTGCTCAAAAGGAAGGAACTGAAAAAAGTAGCATAGGTACTTCAAATATGCCTTCCTTAGGATCGGTAGCTTCAGGAATCTCTCCTTCTATGGAGGAAGGTAGCTCTTCACAAGGGGAAAAGGAAGGAGGACAAACTGCAGGCACTGAAAATATGCCTATCCAATCACAGCAAGAAAGAATGACCCAAGCTCCTATCACTGGAGGTAAGGTCGTGGATAAAAAAGAGTCTTCAGGATCTCTTCCTGGAACTGAGGAGAGAAATACTAAACTTGGAGAGAAGGAATCCGAAAGAAAGGTTTTTTCTGGAGAAAAAGTATCTGTCCCTTCTCCTCAGGAGGAAGAAAAGGGGAAGAGCTATCTTTTCCAAGCGCCTACTTTAACAGGGGAAAGAAAAACTATAGGAGGCTCGGTAAGTATAAGCCCTCAATATCAAGAAGAAAGTCCTGTACCTTCCAGAATTCTTCCCCAGGAGTTTCAAGATATTTTAAAAATATATTTTTCTCAGTAAAGGAGGTTTTTATTTTGGCTTTATCCTTAGAGGATTTTACTGACGTGATTGGAAAAATAAGAAGAGAGATCGGTAGGGTTATAGTAGGATATGATGAAATAATAGATTTAATACTAATATCCCTTTTCTCAGGAGGGCATGTACTTTTAGAGGGAGTGCCAGGTATAGGAAAGACTCTTATTGTAAAGACCCTGAGTGAGATAATAGGTCTTAAATTCTCAAGAGTCCAGTTTACTCCAGATCTTATGCCTGCAGATATTACTGGTACAAATATTATTTTAGAAGATGAAGAGGGGAGAAAACATTTTAAGTTTCAAGAAGGACCTATATTTGCTAATATTATTTTAGCAGATGAGATAAACAGAGCCACACCCAAAACCCAATCTGCTCTTTTGGAAGCCATGCAAGAGGGAAATGTAACCAGTGGTGGTAAGGTTTATCCTTTGCCAAAGCCATTTTTTGTGCTTGCTACCCAAAATCCTATAGAGATGGAAGGTACTTATCCTCTTCCAGAAGCAGAGCTTGATAGATTTTTCTTTAAACTTATCCTTACTTATCCTGGGAAAGAAGAACTTTTAGAGATCATTGAAAGAACTACAAATATAGAGATGCCTACAGTTAGTAAGGTGGCAGATGGTAAAACTATAGAAGAATTAAAGAAGATAGTGAGAAGTGTACCTGTATCTCAAGTAGTAAAAGATTATGCAGTAAGAATAATCCTTGCTACTCATCCGGAGACAAACTTTGCTACTGAAAAGGTAAAAAAATATGTGAAATATGGAGCAAGTCCCAGAGGAGCTCAAGCCCTCATTTTAGGGGCAAAGGCTCTTTCTCTTTTTGAAGGAAGAAGTAATGTAAGTTTCAAGGATATAAGGAATGTAGTATTTTCTGCTCTACGGCACCGAATTATATTAAGTTTTGAGGGAGAAGCAGAGGGGATATCTCCTGATGAGATCTTAGAAGATATTTTAGAGAAGGTGCCTGAAGTTTAATGAAAGAGGAGCTTGATGTAGATTTCTTAGAAAAACTTGAAAGATTGAGACTTGTAGTAAAGAAACGCAAGAACTTAGGATATCTTGGGGAAAGAGAAAGTCCTAAGATGGGAAAAGGGAGTGAGTTTTCTGATTATAGATCTTATCAGGTGGGAGATGAGCTTCGTTATATAGATTGGAATATATATGCTCGGTTTGAAAAATTTTTAATTAAGCTTTTTGAGGAAGAAGAAGAGGTAGATATTCATATCCTTCTTGATACTTCTTCTTCCATGGGTTTTGGTAGTCCATCAAAAATTTTTTATGGTAAGCAGATGGCTTTAGCTTTTGCATATCTTGGCGTCTCTTCATGGGAAAAGGTGAATTTTGCCTATTTCCAAGATGGAATAAAAGAGATATTTCCTTTGGAAAGAAAAAAGGGGAATATATTTGAACTTTTAAAACTTTTGAATACCATAGAGCCTGATGGTATTACAGACATGAATAATGCTATAAAGAATTATTTAGCCTCCTTAAAAAGAAAGGGGATAATAATTATCATCTCAGATTTTCTTTCTCCTCTTGGTTATAAAGATGGAATTCTTTTTGCAAAACACAAAAAATTTTCTGTTTATTTAGCACATGTGATCTCTGAAGAAGAGATTTCCCCAGGATTTAGAGGAAATCTTTGTTTAATAGATAGTGAGACCAACGAGAAAATGGAGATTCTTTTAGATGATTATATGCTTGAGAGATATAGGAAAACATTAGAGAAATTTTTAGATGATATAGAAAAATTTTCTCTCTCTTATCAAGTAGAATATATGAGAAGTGTTACCACAATTCCAGTGGAAGATCTTCTTCTCAAATACCTTAGGGTGGGTGGTTGGGTAAGGTGAGCTTTAGGTTTTTAAATCCATCTTTTCTTTTCCTCTTCCTTTTAGGTTTAATAGTGGTTATTCTCTATCTTATTAAACCTAAAAAATTTAATTTAAAGGTCTCAAGTCTTCTTATATGGGAGAAGGTATTGAGAGAAGAGCCTATGGGAAGATGGTTTAAAAAGCTTCCCAAGAATATACTTCTCTTTATCCAGCTTTTAATAGTATTTTTTATAGTTCTTGCTCTTTCAAAACCTGAGATAACCTTCTCAGGCGTATCTTCCAAACCATTGGTTATAATCTTGGACTCATCAGGAAGTATGGCATCTCGGGATATATCTCCATCAAGATTTGAAAAGGCAAAACTGGAGGCTATAAATTTATTAAATGAATCCCATAGAAGAAAGATCACATATGTGGTATCTAAGGGAAAGCCTTCTTTAGTTCTCTCTTCAAATTCTACAGCAGATGTAGAGAGAGCTATTAAAGAGGAGAAGCTTTTTTATGGAGAGGGAGATTTAAATGCTACTGTCAAATTCTGTGAGGGACTTTATCAAGGTATGGAAAAGGAAATTCATATATTTACTGATGGCTCTTTTAATATAGATATCCCTCAAGGCACCATTAATGATTATCACATTCATGTAATAGGAAAGAGTAAAGATAATGTGGGAATTATTGATGGGAAAGTATTTCAGAAGAATGAAAAGGTAATTCAGGTTTTCCTAAAAGTTGGAAATTTCTCGGATCTTTATAAAAATTTTCCTATTAAAATTCTAAATCAAAATAAAGAGATAGGGTCTATAAATATAGAGCTTAAGCCTCAGGAGATTAAAAGCATTGTTTTGGATCTTCCTGCTATTTCAGGAAAGATTGAGGCCTTGTTAAATATAAACGATACCCTTTTGGAAGATAATAGGGCTTTTTTCTATGTAAATACCTTTTCTCCTAAGATACTTTTAGTTACTATTGGAAACCCGTTCTTAGAGAAAGCTCTAAGGGCTATTTCTCTTTCTAAGGTGGATGTAAGAAATAATATCTTTGAAGAAGATCTTAAGAATTATGATTTTGTTGTATTTGATCAACTTATTCCTTATACGGTACCTTCAGGAAACTATCTTTTTATTGGAGGATATCCAGAACTTGATAGAACCAATTTAGAAGAGGTAAGAGATGCAAAAATGCTTAGCTGGGAGGAGCATCCTGTGATGAGATTTGTCCAGCCTTACTATGTAAAAATAGATAGAGGATTTATTTTTAAAGATAGTAGTTTAAAGCCTCTTATTTATACGAATAAAGGACCTATGGTATTTCTTTATGAACAAAATGGAGCAAAGGGATTGGTATGTGCCTTTGATCTTTATTCCACTTCTTGGATTTACTATGATTCTTTTCCTATTTTTATGTATAACCTTGTAAGATACTATCTATCTTATGATCCTCAAAAAAAGTGTGGAGATGAAAGTATTAATGCTGTATCGCCTGGTTTTTATGAGATAAAAATGGAAGGTAAAGATAAAATATTTGCAGTAAATATCTTTTCCCAAAAAGAATCTGATATAGCTCCTAAGTTTACTTTTGAAAACAAAAAAGAAGTAAAGAAAGAGACAGGTTTTGTTAGTATAGAACTTTCATCTATTTTTCTCATTTTGGCTTTATTATTATTTTCTTTTGAAGCCATTATCTTTTTAAGAGGATGGTTAATTTCATGATAGGTTTTGAAAGACCTCTATTTCTCATTCTTTTAGTTTTTGTATTTCTTTTACTGAGGAAATTCAAAAAAAGAGCTCTGATAAGATCTCTTCAGATGCTATGTCTTATTTTAGCTATCTCAGGATTTTATGTAAGCTCCTTCTCTGATAAGACTGATGCAATCTTTCTCTTAGATCAGTCTGCAAGTGTTCCTTTATGGGAAAAAGAGAGAGCCATCAATTTTATGAGAGATGCTACAAAGGAGAAGAAAGAGCATGATAGAGTGGGTTTAATCTCCTTTGCAGGAGATATAAATGTGGAACAGGATCTTTCAGAAAGTATTGATCTTTCAAGGATCTCAAATATTAGGAATCCGTATTTTACTAATATTGAAGATGCTGTAAAATATGCTACCTCTTTAAAAGAGAAGGATAGTCCTGTAAGATTAGTAATTTTAAGTGATCTTCAGGAAAATACTGGGAATATTCTCAATTTATTGCCCACATTACAAAAAGAAAAGGTTCAATTAGATGTATACCCACTAAAAATTTCTTTTTATAAAGAGATAGGTATTGAGAAGATTCAAAATCCTGACATGGTACATCTTGGTCAGGAATTTCCTGTAACTGTGAGAATAAAAAGTTATGGAATTAAAGAAGCAAAGATGAAAGTTATTTTTGATGGTGTAAGTTTTGATTATGATTTAAAAAATCTTGATGAGGAGATCGTAATTTCTCTCTCCTTAAAAGCGAAAAGTCCTGGTTTGAAAGATATAGAAGTAGAGCTTTTATCTTATGATGATACTTATAAAGAGAACAATACTCTTTCTTCTTACGTGTATGTTCAAGGAAGACCTAAGATTCTATATCTTACAGGAAAGGATTTTGCAAATACATTTGCAAAATCCTTAGAAACTCAAGGTTGGAATATAGTTTTTGATAATAGTCCTTATAATCTTTTGTCAAATCTTACTTCTTATCAAGTGGTAGTTTTGGATAATGTATCTGCAACGTCTCTTTCCATAGATAAAATGGAAAATATCAGAAATTATGTGGTAGATAAGGGAGGAGTACTTCTTATCCTTGGAGGAGATAAAAGTTTATCTGCTGGGAATTATCAAGGTACTCCTTTAGAAGATATACTTCCTGTCACATTAAAACCTGATCAGATTCTTAAGAAGACAAATGTGGCAATTGTTATTGTACTTGATGCATCGGGAAGTATGGGGAGCTATTCTTCTGGAGAGATGAAAATTGAGCTTGCAAAGGAATCTGCGCAACTTGTGGTAGATCTTTTAGAGGAAGAAGATTATTTTGGACTTGTTGCCTTTGATCATTCTTATCAATGGATAGTACCTCTCTCTCCTCTTACAGACAAGGATAAGGTTGCATCTCTTATCTCCAGGATAGAGCCTGGAGGAGGGACTGCCTTATATCCTCCTTTGTTTTCTGCTGGTGAAAGCCTTGCTAAAGTCCCCGTAAAGAACAAACATATAGTAGCTATCACTGATGGACAGACTGAGGGAGGAGATTTTTATAATTTAGTCAAAGATCTTGCTAAGAATAAAATTACTGTCTCAACTATAGGTATAGGAGAAGATGCCAATACATATCTTTTGAAGGATATTGCTAAGTGGGGAAATGGAAGGTATTACTATACATGGGATATTAGGAATCTTCCTCAAGTCCTTCTTTCTGAGACAAAGGCACTCTTGAGATCTAATATTGTTGAGAAAAGATTTGTGCCTATAAAGGGAGAAGATCTTAAAGAAGAGTTTCCTCCTCTTTCTGGTTATGTGCTTACCTCTCCTAAATATCCTTATCCTGTCATAGTGTCTTCCCCTGATGGAGATCCTATACTTTCTCAAGGGCAGTTTGGACTTGGACAGGTAATAGTTTTTACCTCTGCCCTTAAACCTTACTGGGGATCAGATTGGCTAAAATGGAGAGATCTTGGACGATTTTTTAGTGAGCTGTTAAGAAAAGCTGTGCCACACCAAGCATCAGAATTACAAGTATCCATTAAACAGGAGGGGAAGAAAGGAATTGTTAATGCCATATATGCAGATAAAAATGGTAATTATATTAATTTTGCTGATTTAAAATTTGAGGTTGTTGATTCAAAAGGTAATCAATATGAGGGAGATTTATATCAGAATAATCCTGGAAGTTATGAGGGCATTTTTGATATAGAAAGTTTAGGAAAATACCAACTTATTGTAAAAGAAAAAGATAAGATCTTAGCAAAAGTCCCATGGATCTCAGGATATTCTCCAGAATTTTTACCAAAGCCTTTTAATAAAGATCTTGCTACAAAGCTTGTTTCATCTACATCTGGAAAGATTCTTGAAAAACCCTCAGAGGTTTTTAGAAGATTTACTATACCTAATGTGGAGAAGAAAGATCTTAGTAATATTCTTATTATTTCCTCCCTTTTCCTATTTTTAGTAGAGCTTTTTATGAGAAGGTGGAAAGATATAAGGGAGGTCTTAGTAAGTATTTTAGGCAGAGTAAAAATCGTAGAAGATCAAGAATGGTATAAGGAGGTAGAGAAAAAGATTTTAGAAGACTGGAATTCTAAACAATCGCCATCTATGCTTGAAACTGTATCTTTAGAGATGAGAGCAAGAATATTTATTGCACATCTTAGGGAAGAAGAGAGAAGAAAAGAAGAAAAAAAATAGTACAAAAGTTAGAAAAGATAATTTTATTGGTAGACAACTGCTATCTTTTTAAGTTAAAATACTTTTATAGCTAAATTTTTGGAGGTGCTGTAATTGCAATATTTAATAAGGCTTGTAAAGATAGCAAAACCCTACTGGGGATATCTTATATTCTCTGTACTGAGCTTGTTAGCAATTACAGGGCTTGGTCTTTTAGGACCATGGCTTATAAAATCCCTTATAGGAATCATTACTAATTTAGATAAGATTCCAAATCCAAGACAAAGTATTATGGATCTTTCCATTATTCTTATCCTTTCATATATTGGAGGAATACTCTTCCAATTTTTACGAAGCTATCTGTCTCATTATGCTGCGTGGCATCTTGTAGCTGATGTTAGGATGATGGTATATGATAAGCTTCAAAAATTACACTTCAGATATTTTGTTGATAAACAGACAGGGCAACTAATGTCAAGGGTTGTCAATGACACTGCAAATTTGGAGATGCTTATTGCTCACGCAATCCCAGACCTTTTTAGTAATATCCTTATTCTAATAGGAGTTTCTGTAATTCTTTTTATGATGAATCCTACTCTTGCTACGCTTTCCTTGATTCCTATCCCCTTTCTTGTCTTTAGTGGAACAGTCTTTGCTAAGAAGATAATGCCCGTATTTAGAAAGGCTCAAAGGGCTATTGCTGATTTAAATGCAGATCTTCAAGATAATCTTTCTGGAGTTCGTGAAATTCAGCTTTTTAATAACTACAAAAAAGAGTATTTAAAGATAAAAGATAAGGTATATAAGCATATGAATGCTCTTCTTAGTGCTCTAAAGTTAAGTGCAGTATTCCACCCAACTGTTGGTTTCCTTAGCTCCTTAGGAACATTAATAGTAATGTCAGCGGGAGGACTTATGGCATTAGATGGGAAGATAGCAGTAGAGGATATTGTAGGATTTATCCTTTATTTAAATATGTTTTATCAGCCTGTTACTGCTTTAAGTCAGGTGTTAGAGAATTTACAACAGGCATTAGCAGGTGCAGAAAGGGTTTTTGAGGTTTTGGATACAGAACCCGAGATAAAAGAAAAACCTAATGCTACCGATCTAAAGAGAGTAAAGGGGAAGATAACCTTTGATAATGTTAATTTTTCCTATAATCCAGGAGTTCCTGTTTTAAAAAATATATCCTTTGAGATAAAACCTGGAGAGATGGTAGCTTTTGTTGGTCCCACAGGTGTAGGAAAAACTACTATTATGTATCTTTTAAATAGATTTTTTGATCCTGATTCAGGAAGCATAAAGATTGATGATATAGATATAAGAGATGTAACCTTAAGATCTCTAAGAGAAAATATAAGTATGGTTATGCAAGATGTGTTTCTTTTTAATGGGACTATCTTTGAAAATATAGCCTACGGGAAAGAAGATGCCACATTAGAAGAGGTAGTAAATGCAGCAAAAATTGCTTGTGCCCATGATTTTATAGAAGGACTCTCCGATGGTTATTATACTCATATTGGAGAGAGAGGAGTAAAGCTTTCAGGTGGACAAAAACAAAGACTTGCTATTGCAAGAGCAGTTTTAAAAAACTCTCCTATTCTAATTCTTGATGAAGCCACCTCTTCTGTAGATACAGAGACTGAAAGGGAGATTCAAAAAGCAATAAATAATCTTGCTGGCACAAGAACCATACTTATCATTGCTCACAGACTATCTACAGTAAAAAGAGCAGATAAGATAATAGTCCTTAAAGAGGGAGAAGTGATAGAGATAGGTAATCATGAAGAGCTTCTCTCTAAGAAAGGGCTTTATTATAGACTCTGCTCTGCTCAATTTACTGAAGAAGGAGCAAAAGTATACTAATCTTTAGTTAAAAAGGAGTAACCTGAGTAGGGAAGATTACGATAGGAAATAGAAATGTTGATGATAATTAATTTAGATATAGTTGAATTGATACCCCCATATATTGGAATAAGTGAAAAAGTATAGGAAAGATTATTTTCCCTTCTGTATAAATACCTTTAGATAAGGAAACTTTTCAGGGATGTATCTTTATACTCATCTATTTAACCTATTATTTTAGTTTTTTAAAAAATTACTTGATTTTTTAAAATTTTAGATTTAGAATTTTCTTCAGGAGGAACATCTTTAATTTAATCTTATCTAAAGGGGGGATTTTGATGCGTCTAAGGAAAATTTTTCTTCTCATGTTCTTGCTTTTTTTAATTATCTTTTTGACAAACGTCTTTCCAGTTAATGCTCAACCTGTATTACAAAATATACCTCAAACCTCAAAATCCATATATCTTCTTGGAGAGATGGCCAAAAACGATGAGGTAAAAAAGTGCGCAGAGGAATTTTTGCAAGATTGGGAGAAATTGAAGGTTTTAGAATCAGAAGGTGGAAAAGAAGATGAGATAAATAAATTAAAAGAAAAACTATTATCAGAGATCGCAGAGTTAAAAGTATTAGCTAAAAATTATGGAGAAAGCAAAGAATTTATGGATCTTTTGATTTTAGCGGAGAATAAACTTAATGTATCTGTCTCTAAAGTTTTGATTTTAAAACCCGAGATTCTTGTCTCTAAAAAAGTAATCCTTCCAGGAGCTATAACTTTGCAAAGACCTTTCATATTAACAATCAACGATAAAAAGATAAACAAAGATTTAGTAACTTATATGTTATGGAGAAAAACTGCAGTTTCTCCTGAGGATGCCTTTGAAATTTTACAAGAAATATATGTTCTTAGTGAGAAGGCTAAAGCAGAAGGAATAGATGATAAAAGCCTTGTAGTTGCAGAAAAAATAAGAGAAAAAGAAGATCACTTTGTTGTAGATTATGTATTAGGTAGACTATATACTCCAGAAGACTATGCAAATTTTAAATCTAATAAAAATAAGTTTCTCAGAGATACACTCAACAAGGTTACAGCTGAGAAGAAGATTACATTTACTCAAATAGATTATGTGAAACTTTTAGGGAAAAAGAAAGATTTAGATTGGAGTAAAGTAGTAGTAGCAGAGGTAGATGGAGTTCCTTTCTACCTCAGAGAGGTTTTAGATTTGTACCCTTCTCATGCTATAGAGATTTTTTTAGGTTCCACAGATAAACCAGAGATCATCTTAAAAGCGATACAGGTAAAATATCTCAAGAAGCTTTTTGAGACTCTTTCAAAAGAAGATCAGGATTTTGTTAATGATATGCATGATTTTATTAAAGAATCTACAATATCAGAGATATTTTATTTAAGTGTGCTATCTCAAAGGGTTCCTACGTATAAGATTCAGATTAATGAGAATGAGCTTAGAAATTATTACACTATTAATAAGGATCTCTTTAAAATTCAAGGTAAGGTTCTCCCCTTTGATACAGTGAAGGGGGAGATAGAGAAAAAGGTTATCTCTTCAAAAACTCAGAATTTGTTGCTTAACCTTTACAAAGGAGAGAAAAAGGCATTAAAAGTCCAAGTTGATGCAGAAGTATTAAAAACTATAACCGATGAAGAGATAAAGAATTTCTGGAAGGAGAGGGGGTAAAAAGAAATGAAATCTATTAAGATATTGATAATCTTCTTTTTACTTTTATTTGTGTCTTTGAATCTTAATGATACTTTTTCTTGGGGTGGGGTTATCCACAGTGAAATAGTTAAAGATGCTTATTACTATATGGAACATGTCTCTTATGCTACAGCTCAACAGAGAAGTGCAGCTAACTGGATGACACAAAATTGGGGTTTCCCTGATAATAGACCTTGGGATATTATAGCCAGTGGAGCTGTGGATTTTGATAAACTTCCAAATCTTTGTTTTGATAATGACGAATTATGGCCTTTCCATAGACATATGACAAGACCAGAAGGCTCATGGATTCCAGACTGGATAATACATATGTTTGCTAACGGTACAAATTACTCTGCGTATATGCATTTTTTAGATTATCCTTCCTATGTGAATAATTGGCAGGATAGTTCTCATGGTAATAGGAGAGGAGGAATTCATAATAATATTGATGGATATAACTATATAAGGCATAAAACCTTGGTAAATAATGCGCACGATGATGATTATTGGGTGGATGTGTGGATGGGAAACGATGATTTTTGTATAACACATTCAGGAGCTTTATTGGATTGGTATGAAAAAAGTGAAGGAGGAAAAGATGAGGCAGGTAATTTAATATCTTCCACTAACTATTCTTGCTATACGAGATGGGAAAATGATCATCATAATATGATTTATGCTCCCATGGATAATTTAAGTGATTATTGGTTTAAGCAAAGTCAGGATTGGTGGAGCCATCCTTATTGGGGACCTTTCTATCTTGGATATTGTCTACATGGAGTAGGGGATCTTTCTGAAATACATCACGTTTTTAATACTCTTGCATGGGGACACTCGGAATTTGAGGATTGGGCAAATTACTGGTATACCTATAGGGGAGAAAAGGAATATGAAGGGAGAAAAAGATGGTTTGATGTAGAAAAAGTCAAAAATGCTCTTAATAACACCTTTACTGTGGGTGGAATCCCTCCATACAAGAGAGAAGTAAGGTGGCTTTTAGAAAAGTTAGCACAAAAAGTTTATAATTATTCTACAGCTAACTGGAACAATTTATGGGGAGCCGAGCCTTCTAAGACTACTTTTTATATACCATATGATGATTATATGAGAGAGATTTACCCCGTAGCTGTAGCCTGCTGTGTGGCTATAATGGAGCGAGGATACTATCTCCATTATAGTGTTTCGCCTAATCCACCTGTTATGGTTGTAGTTAAGAGATATACTTTAGTAGATGAGACGAATCCAGAGTGGGCAGGAAAGGATGATGTGTATGCAAAATTTGTGATAACTGATGGAGTAAGAACTCAATCTACAAGAGTTCCTTCTTCTGGAGACTGGGGAATGAATGAGGGAGATATAAGAGATGGTATAAATGTAATAGTTTTTGAGACTCCTAATGTGGGAAACTATCTATCTATAAATATTAGAGTTTATGATGCAGATACAGGAGATGATGATCTTATTGGGGTTGGGAGTTTGTTCTTAACTTCTGGGCAAAATTGGGGCAAAAATAGAACTTACGATATAGTATGCAATGGCGGTGGACCAGGAGAGGCACAGATGGATGTTAGGATTGAGATAAAGTAAAGTTTGATTGACTGCTATTTTTATGGCCTATCCTTATAGAAATATAGAGATAGGCCCTTTTCTAATACTTCAAAAGTATACTAATCTCTTATATCAAAGCTTCTCTATTCTAAAAATAACCCATGCATTATCTGGGCATGCTACTTCCACAGTATCTTTCTTTACTAATCTATAATCTTCATCTTCATAAGATTTTGTATGTCTTAAGGCATGGATAAAGGGATATAAAGAGTGGTAAGCCCATCCACATAATCCCTCAGGTGTAAGATAGCCACATTCAAAGGTATCTCCTGGTTTATGCCCTGCATAGCAAGGTTCACCATCCTTTGTAGACTTTACTGTGATTCTAAATTTCACATCATCCTCTAACATAAAATCATCTCCTTAAAAATTAATATTTTCCTATTTATTAAGAACTAAAAAAGCATAAATAGGAATTTTGTCATTTACCCACCCATGTAATATTGTATCATTAAATCTTTAAATTTTATAAACTTCTATACTCAAAAAGAGACCTTGAAGAATATTAGATAAGTAGTGGAGATGATAATTGAAGACAAAATTCCTATTCCTGAAGAACCAAAAGAAGAAGTTGAAATATTCCCTGAACTTAGGATATTAGGTACTGTTTAGTATGCCTATTGATTACAGCATGTAATCATACAAAATCATGAAATTAAGAATATCTTCCTAATTACCTCTCTTCTAAGAATTCTTTTCTCTAAGCTTCACCACAGATAGAAATAGATTTTTCATATAGACTTTTAAAGGCAATTTGTAAACTTGCAAAAATTTAGATTTTTTGATAAACTTGCAAAAGTTTACAGAAAATTGATTAGGAAGTGGGGTGATAAGCGATGAGAAAATTTGTTCTGCCTTTCTTTTTATTAGTTTTTCTCCTTAGCATTTCTTATGCAGG
>JAKOUL010000061.1 GCA_029776735.1 Dictyoglomota bacterium | reverse complement strand
TCTCCACCTATACTTTTTATCAAATCTTCTGGAGTCCCTTCTCTTATAATCTTACCGTTATCCATAATACAAACCCAATCTGAAAGAAACTCTGCTTCCTCCATATAGTGAGTTGTAAGTACTATAGTCTTACCCTGCTTCTTTAGATTGAGAAGAAGCTCCCATACATTTCTTCGTGCCTGAGGATCAAGTCCTGTGGTTGGCTCATCCAGAAACATAAGAATGGGATCATTAATAAGCGCAAGTCCTAACGCTAATCTCTGTTTCTGTCCTCCTGATAATTTCTCCACATAAGTATTTGCTTTTTCCTTTAATGATACAAAACCTAAAACGTCATCTACTTCTTTTCCCCTATTATAAAAACTTCTAAACATACTTAGAGTTTCTTTTACCGTAAGGTTAGGTATGAAAGAGGTCTCTTGAAGAGATACCCCTATAATCTCTTTCTCTTCTTTACCAATTCTTTCTACAGTTCTACCAAAAATGGTAATTTTACCACTATCAGGAGTTCTTAGTCCCTCAATAATCTCAAGAGTAGTAGTCTTACCTGCTCCATTAGGACCCAGAAGAGTAAAAATTGATCCCTGCTTTATCTTAAAACTTGTACCGTTTACTGCTACTAAGCTTCCGTAAGTTTTTCTTAGATCTTCTACTTCTACAATAAATTTGTAATTCATCATTTAGAAGTAATACCTAAATCCTAAAGCCCCATCCACATCAAAATATGTACCAGGGACTAATTCAAGGGTTGGTACTATCTCAAAGAAGAAATCTAAAGGCATTCCCTTAGGTATATATACTATCCCTAAAGGAAGTCTTATTCCAAAACTGGTATTATCACTTACCAATATTCTTGCCCCTATACCATAATAAAAAGGTAAAGATCCATTATTTATTTTGAATACTTCAAAATTATGATTTACATAATCTGCAGAAAGATGTAGAACATTAGCTATTGTACTCCAAGCTAAACCAAAGTCTAAAGCAGTATTTTTGCCCTGCCATAACCTCAAAGAAAGACCTGTAGGTTCTCCTACTACAACTCCTACCCCTAAATTTCCTGCATAAGAAATGCTAAGAAGGAAAACTAATAAAAAGAAACATAGAATAAACTTTTTCATCTCTTATCACCCCACTTCCTGATCAATTTTCTGTAAACTTTTGCAAGTTTATCAAAAAATCTAAACTTTTGCAAGTTTACAAATTGCCTTTAAAAGTCTATATGAAAAATCTATTTCTATCTGTGGTGAGCTTAGAGAAGAATTCTTAGAAGAGAGGCAATTAGGAAGATATTTTTTAATTTCATGATTTGGAATTTTGTCTTCAACTATCATCTCCACTACTTCTCTAATATTCTTTAATGCCTCTTCTTGAGTATAGAAGTTTATAAAATTTAAAGATTTAATGATACAATATTAGATAGGTAGGTTAATGACAAAATTCCTATTTATGCTTTTTTAGTTCTTAATAAATAGGAAAATATTAATTTTTAAGGAGATGATTTTATGTTAGAGGATGATGTGAAATTTAGAATTACAGTAAAGTCTACAAAGGATGGTGAACCTTGCTATGCAGGGCATAAACCAGGAGATACCTTTGAATGTGGCTATCTTACACCTGAGGGATT
>JAKOUL010000058.1 GCA_029776735.1 Dictyoglomota bacterium | reverse complement strand
TATCCCTTACAGGTTTGAAAAAAGAGGTGTCTTTTCTATAAATAAATTGAAAGTAAGATATTCGGGAGTTTTAGGATTATTCTTTTGGGATAAGAATTATAAAATAGATGCTAAAACCTATGTTTATCCTCTTTATTACCCTATTCCTAAGGAGATGTATTTAGTTGGAGATGGAAGTGGTAGATCTTCTTATGTACTTTCCTCTTCAAAGGGAGAGGAGTTTCATTCTTTAAGAGATTATCAACCTCAAGATCCTATAAAAATTATTTCCTGGAAGGCTTCTGCAAAGAGGGGCAAGCTTCAATCTAAGACCTTTGAGAGGCTTACTAAGAGGACACTTTCTATTCTTATTGATAATGTGGTTCCTAAAAAGGATGAAATATCTGAAAAGGAGTTTGATCAGTTACTTAGATTTGTCCATTCCATTCTTCTCTCCTCTTTTTCTATGAATATTCCTATATATATCACAGATATGGAAAAAGAAAGCTTTTCCCCTCAGGATATTTGTGAATTAAGAAAATTTTTAGGTGAGATAGAACTTAAAGAAGGAGGAATGATTAATATAGATTACCAGAATTTTGATCTTGTTTTCTCTTTGAACTTTCCTTTTTGGGAAGGAAAATTAAAAAGTAATTCTCTTATTGGGGTTGAATTTCATAAATCTTATAAGAAGTCATATTTTGCCATTTATACTCCAAATGAGAATCCTATGGAGTTTTTAAATACATTTTTTGTAAGAAATCAATGAAAGAATCTCTCATAAAATATTTTATCTGATTTTATAGATGAATAACTAAACTTGAAAAAAATATAAAGGATGAAGTAAAATCTTTAGAGTTATGAAAAGAAAAGGCATACGATTTACAAAACAAAAGATAGAAGATTCTATAGGTTTAAGAGCTGCTATTTTCTACCTGATTATTGTTGCTACTACCTCTGTCTGGTATTTTGTAGGACTCTCTTCTCTATATGTGGTCTCTATTATCTTTATAACTGCCATAGGATACATTTTTAGCTATCTGCAGAGACGAAAAAACAATGTTCTTTTAAAGATTCTAATGACTTTTGGAATGATCTACCTTCTAAGACAGTTTTTTATAGAACTATTAAGGAATCCTTTTGATCCTCGTATTCCTCTTGCTGCTTTTCTTATGAATCTAAATGCCATCCATAGTTTTGATCTACCTACAAAGCTTGATCTTTCTTTCTCCTTTTTCATAAGTTTTATTCTCATAATAATTGCAGGAATTTTTGCTCGTGAATCTATTTTTATTGTCTTTCTTCTCTTTTTTATGATTGGAGTTATAATAACCCTTTCCTACTTAAATAATTACAAGGCATCTTCTAAATATATCTCAGGGGTTCTCCTTTGTGTTTCTTTTATGGGCTTTTTAATATCTCCTATGATCCCAAAGAATATTAATATAGGTTTCAGACAAGATATAATGTCTCAGGTAGTAAGGAGACTAACAAATCTTCAAGGAGAGTTAAGAACTCCCTATTCTTATTCCACATCAAATCTTTATCGCTTACCTGAGGGAAGAAGTATACCACCTCTTCCTTTTAATCCTGAGGAGTATTTTGGTTTTGCTCCATTTGTGGATTTAAGACAAAGGGGCAATCTTTCTTCTGCACTGGTTTTCAGAGTACTATCTCCATGGGGAGTATATCATCGTGGTATTGCTTTTGATACTTATAATGGTTTTGGATGGTATCAAAATGAAGAAAAAGTACAAATGATCAGTACTGCTGAGCAGCCTTTTATTCTTAAGAAAAGAGAGAAAGCAAGAGAATATCTTGAAAGAGCCACTTATTTTATAGAAAGAGATATGCCAAGTAATATTATATTTATTCCTAAAGATACTGAAAACCTTTATTTTCCATCTCCTATTATTTATGTAGATTCTCAAGAGGGATATAGAGCACCATTTGAAATTCCTAAGGAGCTTATATACTCAAGTTTTTATTCAAGCTCCTTTCCTTCTGTAGAAGAGCTTCTTAATGCAAAAGTCCCTGCTCCAAATAAATTTGAAGATTACCTACAACTTCCCGTTATACCCAAAAGGGTGATAGACCTTACCTTAGACATTACTAAAGATTACAATACTTCTTGGGAAAAGCTTACTGCCATAAAGAATTATCTTGAAGATAACCTTTCATACTCTCTGGATATTCCACCTCTTGGAGAGAATGAAGATGCAGTGGATAATTTCCTTTTTGTGACTAAGAAAGGGTATTGTGAACAGTTTGCCACTGCTTTTACAGTTATGGCAAGGATTATTGGGATCCCATCAAGATTTATTACAGGATATGGACCTGGAGATTTAAATCCATGGACAGGGATGTATGAGGTTAGAGTAAAGAATGCTCATGCTTGGGTAGAGGTTTATCTTGACCCTGTAGGCTGGATTCCTGTGGATCCTACACCTCTTTCTTCGGAAATTGCTACTCAAAAGAGTGGTGAAAGCTCTTTTAATTTTATTGATTTAATATTTAACTCATTAGCAGATATATTTCAAAATCTCTTTTTAGTATTATATAATTTTTCTTCTCATTACCTTTACATTGTAATTCCTATTCTTATTGTGTTAGTAATATTTTTTGTCCGTTCTATCATGAGATATATAAACGCTAAAGAAGAAGATAGAATTTTCTCTCGTGTAATGAGAACTTTAAGGCGAAGACATTTAATAGAAGAAGATGTCAGTCTTTATCATATGATTGCTCCTCTGGGAGATGATGGTAAAGAATTTGTTAGTACTTATTATGCGTTAAAATTTGCTCCTTTGGATGAGGAGAAAAAGAAAATTTATAGGACAAAACTTAAAGAACATGCTAAAAAACTAATATCTTCTTCCCGATCCAAGAATAAGATCCAAAATTAACTTTATATTGCTTGTATCTAAAGAGGTCTTACTTCTATAATCATAGCTTGCTATAACCTCTTTTAAATACTTAGAGATTTCCTCCCATTTCTCTATTAAGGCGTCCCAATCTTTTGAAGTTAACTTATCCTTAAAGAAGTTTAGATGAAAAAGACAAAGCTCCTGATAATTTCCACTAAAATTCTCTATTAATCTATTTTCTAACTCACATACAGGGCAACTTTCCTTAAGGATAAAATTTTCTTTTTTAAAGACATCAGGTTTTACTTTTATAGCTTCTTCTATATGGTCTTTACATAGGTAAATTGTAGTTTTAAGATGCTTATAATATTTCTCTTTCTCTTCTCTTATTTTTTTACATATGGGGCAATTATTAGTATTCATTTCTTTTTGCTATCTAATATTCTAATCTTTTTGAGGAAAAATTCTGCATGATTTTGCTTCCAATGGAAAGTACCATATAAATATTCAGGATATTTTTTAGGCTTATCACTAAGGATAGGTTCCATCTTTTCCCATAAATTTTGATGTATAGAGTTTTTAATTTTTTCCATATGAGGTATACAAAAGCTATATGCTTTTTCCTTCCAAAATTTAAAATCCTCTGGGTCCTCTAAGATTTCTTCTAATTTTGAAATATGTAAATTTTCATATTCCCTTTCTTTTTCACAGAATATGCATTGTTTAATCTGAGGAATAGCACTACTTTTTAGTGATGGAAGTATTACATTTTTAGTAAGATCTTCTAAAAGGATACTTGTTCCTAAAAGATCTTGAAAGCTTAAAAGTTGAAGGAAATGCCTCTCACATAAACCGTTATTTTTTCTTATAATTTCTCTTAGCTTAGGATCATTTATATTCTCGTAAAGAAAATGCTCTACACTATTTCGTATGGATTTTTCTATAAGGAAACAAAGGGGACATCCTTCCCAAAGAAAAGATTCTTTCCATGCTATATATAGAAGATCCTTCTTTTTTCCCATCTTCTTGTGATTATATCATTTATTTTAATAGAGATAAATATTGATTTAAATATTTTTGTTAATAGTATTAATATATAGGCAGAATATAGTAAAAAACTTGTTCCTTGACACATGCTTTTTGCTCTGTTATAATTTTTACAAAAATTTAATATTCTTTTTTTAAGATTTAACTTTTTATAAAGATCTGACTTTTATAGAGGTGTGAAATGGCTAAAAAGCGAAAGTGGTGGAAAAGGAAGTTCTTTACTTTGGTGATTGTTCCCCACGACGCTTCTTCTACTAAAACACGTAGGGTTCATATAAGTGCTGTATTTATAATAGTTTTTGCTATAATAGGACTTGTAAGCACATCAATAGTACTTTATAGAGTTGCAAGTAATAAATTTAACGAGGTAAAACACTTAGAGGTTTTGGAGCAGGTAACTGAGAAGCAGAAGACTCAACTAAAAGAAATTGAAACTCTACGTAAAAAGCTAAAGGAGCTTGAAGAAACAGAGAAAAGACTAAAGGATACCCTTGGAATTAAAGGTATGATTCCACTTCCCAAAGATACAAAACCCGTTTATTTAGGAATGGATGTTTTTCCTGATCAAAGCACTTTTGATTTTCAAAGAAAAATTGTAGAAGTTAAGACTTTAATTGGAGAAAAAGAAAAAACGCTGGCTCAGATTGAGAAAGAGGTGGAAAGGAGAAAATCACTTCTTACTGTAACTCCCTCTCGCTGGCCTACTTTGGGATTTATAAGTTCTGGCTTTGGATGGAGATTCCATCCAATTTTTAAGAGAAGAGCTTTTCATTCAGGAGTTGATATTGTGACTTTTTGGGGAGCACCTGTCTATGCTACTGCTGATGGATTTGTTGCTTATGTGGGCTGGGAAAGTGGATATGGGAAAGTGGTAAAAATAAACCATGGTCGTGGAATAGTTACATATTATGCTCATCTATCTTCTTACTCGGTTAAAAAAGGTCAGTATGTGAAAAAAGGACAACTTATAGCACGTGTAGGAAGTACAGGTACTAGTATCGGACCTCATCTCCATTATGAAGTGCGAAGAAATGGAGGTCCAGTGAACCCTAATGCATATCTTTCGGTTGATATCATAAAGGTCGGTAAATTATATTAAAGGGAGGCTTACATGTTTAGAAAAAAAGAAAAACCTGAAGTGTTAGATGCTATTATAGGACCTCAGACAGAGCTGGAAGGAAAGATTTTCTCTAATGCTTCCTTAAGGATTGATGGAAAATTTAAAGGGGAAATTGAGGTAAAAGAAACTATAATAGTAGGTAATTCAGGATATGTAGAAGGAAGTATTAAAGGGAATAGGGTCATCATAATAGGAGAAGTGGTAGGAAATATTTATTGTACAGGATCTTTAGAAATTTTCTCTACAGGAAAACTTAAAGGGGATATTAAGTTGGGTGGCAAAATAACCATTGAAGAAGGTGGAGTTTTTAGAGGAAAGACAGAAAGCATTGATGAGGTGCAAGACTCAAGTTTTTATAATGTAAATTTATTAGATTCTTGATTTTAATGTAATTTTAAAACAGTTCCTCTTGCTATTTTAACTTCTCTTTTTTAGAATATAACTCAAGAGCTTTTCAAGGACGAAAAGGGGATTTCTCAAATATGAGATTCCCCTTTTTTGTTAAGGGGGAAGAAATTGGATGATAAGAGCTTTTGAGGGTTATTATCCTCAGCTTGATGAAGATGTATTTATGTCTGAAACAGCATCAGTAATTGGTAGGGTAACTCTGAGAAGAGGAGTAAGTGTCTGGGATTTTGCAGTATTAAGAGGAGATCTTTCTCATATTTTTGTAGATGAATTCTCTAACATTCAAGAAAACGTAGTTCTTCATGTAAATGAGGGAAAACCTGTAATTTTAGGAAAGTATATAACCGTTGGACATTCTGCAGTTCTTCATGGATGTAAAATTGGGGATAATTCTCTTATTGGTATGGGGGCGGTAGTTCTTGATGATGCTGTAATAGGGGAAAACTCTATTATTGGAGCAGAGGCGTTAATTCCCGAAGGAAAAGAAATTCCTCCTGGTTCTTTAGTGATAGGGATTCCAGGTAAAGTGGTGCGAGCTCTTAGTTTAGAAGAGATCCATTCTATAAGGCAGAATGCGGATCTTTATTATCAATTAAGTAAAAAATATAGGAGGTGAATAAATTTATGCCTAAGCAATATCTTTTAATTCCAGGACCTACTCCAGTTTCTCAAGATGTACTTCTTGAGATGGCAAAAGAGATGGTAAATCATAGGGGTTCAGAATTTGCAAATGTAGTCAAAGCTAATACGGAAATGCTTAAGAAGATCTTTAAAACAGAAAACGATGTGCTTATTTTAACAACTTCTGGAACAGGTGGAATGGAATCTGCTGTTGTAAACTTTTTTTCCACAGATGACAAAGTACTTGTGGGAGTATGTGGAGAATTTGGAGAAAGATTTGCAAAAATCTGTAGAGCATATGGATTAAATGTAAAAACGCTTAATACAGAGCTTGGCAAAGGAATAGAGCCAGAGGCTTTAGAGAAAGCTCTTAAAGAGGATCCTGATGTAAAAGCTGTTTTATTAACTCATAATGAAACTTCTACTGGAGTTACTAATAATTTAAAAGAGCTGGCACCTATTGTTAAGGAGAAGGAAGAGAGATTACTAATTGTTGATGCAGTGAGTTCCTTAGGGGCTATAGACCTTCCTACTGATGAGTTAAAGATTGATGTGGTAATTACTGCTTCTCAAAAGGCTTTGGAGACACCCCCA
>JAKOUL010000057.1 GCA_029776735.1 Dictyoglomota bacterium | reverse complement strand
TATCCCTTACAGGTTTGAAAAAAGAGGTGTCTTTTCTATAAATAAATTGAAAGTAAGATATTCGGGAGTTTTAGGATTATTCTTTTGGGATAAGAATTATAAAATAGATGCTAAAACCTATGTTTATCCTCTTTATTACCCTATTCCTAAGGAGATGTATTTAGTTGGAGATGGAAGTGGTAGATCTTCTTATGTACTTTCTTCTTCAAAAGGTGAGGAGTTTCATTCTTTAAGAGATTATCAGCCTCAAGATCCCATAAAGATTATTTCCTGGAAGGCTTCTGCAAAGAGAGGTAAACTTCTATCTAAGACCTTTGAGAGGCTTACTAAGAGGACACTTTCTATTCTTATTGACAACGTGGTTCCTAAAAAGGATGAAATCTCTGAGAAGGAGTTTGATCAGCTACTTAGATTTGTCCACTCTATTCTTCTATCCTCTTTCTCTATGAATATTCCTGTATATATCACGGATATGGAAAAAGAAAGCTTTTCCCCTCAGGATATTTATGAATTAAGAAGATTTTTAGGGGAGATAGAGCTTAAAGAGGGGGAGCTGATTAATATAGATTATGAGAATTTTGATCTTGTTTTCTCTTTAAACTTTCCTTTTTGGGAAGGAAAATTAAAAAGTAATTCTCTTATTGGAGTTGAATTCCATAAATCTTATAAGAGCTCTTATTTTGCTATCTATACTCCAAATGAGAATCCCATGGAGTTTTTAAACATGTTTTTTGTGAGAAATCAATAGGCTCATTTTTGAAATATCTTATAAAGATTCTATGAATGAATAGCTAAACTTGAAAAAAATATAAAGAAAGAAGTAAAATCTTTAGAGTTATGAAAAGAAAAGGAATACGATTTACAAAACAAAAGATAGAAGATTCTATAGGTTTGAGAGCTGCTATTTTCTACTTGGTTATTGTTGCTATTATCTCTGTCTGGTATTTCGTAGGACTCTCTTCTCTATATGTGGTTTCTATCATCTTTATAACTGCTTTTGCATATATTTTTAGCTATCTACAGAGAAGAAAAAACAATGGTCTTTTGAAGATTCTAATGACTTTTGGAATGATCTACCTTCTAAGGCAGTTTTTTATAGAACTATTAAGGAATCCTTTTGATCCTCGTATCCCTCTTGCTACATTTCTTATAAATCTAAATGTTGTCCATAGTTTTGATCTACCTACAAGGCTTGATCTTTCTTTTTCCTTCTTCATAAGTTTTATTCTCATAGTAATTGCAGGAATTTTTGCTCGTGAATCTATCTTTGTTGTCTTTCTCCTCTTTTTTATGATTGGAGTTATAATAACTCTTTCCTACTTAAATGATTATAAGACATCTTCTAAGTATATCTCAGGGGTTCTCCTTTGTGCTTCTCTTATAGGTTTTTTAATATTTCCTATGATCCCCAAAAATATTAATATAGGTTTCAGACAAGATATAATGTCCCAGGTGGTAAGAAGATTAACAAATCTTCAAGGAGAGTTAAGAACTCCCTATTCTTATTCCACATCAAATCTTTATCGCTTACCTGAAGGAAGAAGTATACCACCTCTTCCTTTTAATCCTGAGGAATACTTTGGTTTTGCTCCATTTGTAGATTTAAGAGAGAGGGGGAATCTTTCTTCCGTACTGGTTTTTAGAGTGCTTTCTCCATGGGGAGTATACCATCGTGGTCTTGCCTTTGATACTTATAATGGTTTTGGATGGTATCAAAATGAAGAAAAAGTGCAAATGCTTAATACTGCCGAGCAACCATTTATTCTTAAGAAGAAAGATAGAGCAAGAGGATATCTTGAAAGAGCCACTTATTTTGTAGAAAGAGATATGCCAAGTAATATTATATTTATCCCTAAAGATACCGAGAACCTTTATTTTCCGTCTCCTATTATCTATGTAGATTCCCAAGATGGATATAGAGCACCCTTTGAAATTCCTAAGGGACTTATATACTCCAGTTTTTATTTAAGCTCTTTTCCTTCTGCAGAACAGCTTCTTAATGCAAGGGCTCCTAAGCCTAATAAATTTAAGGATTACTTACAACTTCCTGTTATACCTAAAAGAGTAATAGACCTTACCTTAAATATTACTAAAGATTACAATACTTCTTGGGAAAAGCTTACTGCTATAAAGAATTATCTTGAAGATAACTTTTCATACTCTCTGGATATTCCACCTCTTGGAGAGAATGAAGATGCAGTGGATAATTTCCTTTTTGTGACTAAGAAAGGGTATTGTGAACAGTTTGCCACTGCTTTTACAGTTATGGCAAGGATTATTGGGATTCCATCAAGATTTATTACAGGATATGGACCTGGAGATTTAAATCCATGGACAGGGATGTATGAGGTTAGAGTGAAGAATGCTCATGCTTGGGTAGAGGTTTATCTTGATCCTGTAGGCTGGATTCCTGTGGATCCTACACCTCTTTCTTCAGAAATTGCTACTCAGAGGAGTGGTGAAAGCTCTTTTAATTTTATTGATTTAATATTTAACTCATTAGGAGAGATTTTTCAAAAACTCTTTTTAGTGTTATATAATTTCTCTTCTCATTACCTTTACATTGTAATTCCTATTCTTATAGTGTTAGTAATATTTTTTGTCCGCTCTCTCATAAGATATATAAATGCTAAAGAAGAAGATAGGATTTTTTCCCGTGTAATGAGAACTTTAAAACGGAGGCACTTAATAGAAGAAGATATCAGTCTTTACCATATGATTGCTCCTCTGGGGGATGATGGTAAAGAGTTTGTTAGTACTTATTATGCTCTAAAATTTGCCCCCTTAGATGAGGAGAAAAAGAAAATTTATAGGACAAAACTTAAAGAATATGCCCAAAAATTAATATCTTCTTCCCGAGCCAAGAATAAGATCCAAAATTGATTCTATATTGCTTGTGTCTAAGGAAGTCTTACTCCTATAATCATAGCTTGCTATAACTTCTTTTAGATATTTATAAATTTCCTCCCATTTTTCTATTAAGGCGTCCCAATCTTTTGGAGTTAATTTATCCCTAAAGAATTTTAGATGAAAAAGACAAAGCTCCTGATAATTTCCACTAAAATTCTCTATTAATCTATTTTCTAACTCACATACAGGACAACTTTCCTTAGAGATAAAATTTTCTTTTTTAACGATCTCAGGTTTTACTTTTATAGCTTCTTCCATATGGTCTTTACATAGGTAAGTTTCAGTTTTAAGCTCCTTATAATATTTCTCTTTCTCCCTTCTTATCTTTTTGCATATGGGGCAATTATTAGTATTCATTTCTTTTTGCTCTCTAATATTCTAATTTTTTTAAGGAAGATTTCTGCATGATTTTGCTTCCAAGGGAAAGTACCATATAAATATTCAGGATATTTTTTAGGCTTATCTTTGAGGATAGGTTCCATCTTTTCCCACAAATTTTGATCTATAGAATTTTTAATTTTTTCTTTATGAGGTATGCAAAAACTATATGCTTTTTCTTTCCAAAATTCAAAATCCTCTGGATTCTTTAAGATTTCCTCCAAAGCTAAGATATATAAATTTTCATATTCCCTTTCTTTTTCACAGAATATACATTGTTTAGTCTGAGGAATAACATTATTTTTTAGTGATGGGATTATTACATTTTTAGTAAGATCTTCTAAAAGGATACTTACTCCTAAGAAGTCTTGAAAGCTTAAAAGTTGAAGGAAGTGTTTCTCACATAAACCATTATTTTTTCTTATAATTTCCCTTAGTTTGGGATCATTTATATTCTCATAAAGAAAATTCTCCATACTATTTAGTATGGATTTTTCTACAAGAAAACAAAGAGGACATCCTTCCCAAAGGAAAGATTCTTTCCATGCTATATATAAAAGATCCTTCTTTTTTCCCATCTTCTTGTGATTATAGCACTTATTTTAATACAGATAAATATTAATTTAAACATTTTTGTTAATAACACTAATATATAGAGAGAATATAGTAAAAAACTTATTTCTTGACACATGCTTTTTACTCTGTTATAATTTTACAAAAATTTAATATTGTTTTCTTAAAATTTAACTTTTCATAAAGATCTGACTTTTATAGAGGTGTGAGATGGCTAAAAGGCGAAAGTGGTGGAAAAGGAAGTTCTTTACTTTAGTGATTATTCCCCACGACGCTTCTTCTACTAAGACACGTAGAATTCATATAAGTACTGTATTTATCGTAGTTTTCGCTATAATAGGTCTTGTAAGCACATCAATAGTACTTTATAGAGTTGCAAGTAGTAAGTTTAATGAGGTAAAACATTTAGAAGTCTTGGAGCAAGTGACTGAGAAGCAAAAGACTCAATTACAAGAAATTGAAACTTTACGTAAGAAACTAAAAGAGCTTGATGAAACAGAGAAAAAACTAAAGGATATACTCGGGATTAAGGGTATGATTCCTCTTCCCAAAGATACAAAACCTGTTTATTTAGGAATGGATAGTTTCCCTGATCAAAGCACTTTTGATTTTCAAAGAAAAATTGTAGAAGTTAAGACTTTAATTGGAGAAAAGGAAAAAACAGTGGCTCAGATTGAGAAAGAAGTAGAAAGAAGAAAATCACTTCTTGCTGTGACTCCTTCTCGCTGGCCTACTTTTGGATTTATAAGCTCTGGTTTTGGATGGAGATTCCATCCAATTTTTAAGAGGAAAGCCTTTCATTCAGGAGTTGACATTGTGGCTATTTGGGGATCACCTGTCTATGCTACTGCTGATGGATTTGTTGCTTATGTGGGTTGGGAAAGTGGATATGGGAAAGTAGTGAAAATAAACCATGGTCGTGGAATAGTTACATATTATGCCCATCTATCTTCTTACTCAGTTAAAACAGGTCAGTATGTTAAAAAGGGACAACTTATAGGACGTGTAGGAAGCACAGGTACCAGTATCGGACCTCATCTCCATTATGAGGTAAGGAGAAATGGAAGTTCAGTGAGTCCTAATGCATATCTTTCCGTAGATCTTATAAAGGTTGGTAAATTGTATTAAATGAGGAGGCTTACATGTTTAGAAAAAAAGAAAAGCATGAAGTGTTAGATGCTATTATAGGACCTCAGACAGAGTTAGAAGGGAAGATTTTTTCTAATGCTTCCTTAAGGATTGATGGAAAATTTAAAGGGGATATTGAGGCAAAAGATACTGTAATAGTAGGTAATTCGGGGCATGTGGAAGGGAATATTAGGGGAGAGAGAATTATTATAATAGGAGAAGTAATAGGAAATATTTATTGTACAGGATCTTTAGAAATTTTCTCTACTGGCAAACTTAAGGGAGATCTTAAATTAGGCGGTAAAATTGTTATTGAAGAGGGCGGAGTTTTCCTGGGAAAGACAGAAACTATTGCTGAGGGGCAAAACTCAAGTTTTTGTGATGTAAATTTATTAGATTCTTGATTTTAATGTAATTTTAAAACAGTTCCTCTTGCTATTTTAACTTCTCTTTTTTAGAATATAACTCAAGAGCTTTTCAAGGATGAAAAGGGGATTTCTCAAATATGAGACTCCCCTTTTTTGTTAAGGGGGAAGAAATTGGATGATAAGAGCTTTTGAGGGTTATTATCCTCAGCTTGATGAAGATGTATTTATGGCTGAGACAGCATCAGTGATTGGTAGGGTAACTCTGAGAAGAGGAGTAAGTGTTTGGGATTTTGCAGTATTAAGGGGGGATCTTTCTTATATTTTTGTAGATGAATTCTCTAACATCCAAGAAAACGTAGTTCTTCATGTAGATGAGGAAAAACCTGTAATTTTAGGAAAGTATATAACCGTTGGACATTCCGCAGTTCTTCATGGATGCAAAATTGGGGATAATTCTCTTATTGGTATGGGAGCAGTAGTTCTTGATGATGCTGTAATAGGAGAGAACTCTATTATTGGGGCAGAAGCGTTAATTCCTGAAGGGAAAGAAATTCCTCCTGGTTCCTTAGTGATAGGGATTCCAGGTAAAGTGGTGCGAGCTCTTAGTTCAGAAGAGATCCATTCTATAAGGCGGAATGCAGATCTTTATTATCAATTAAGTAAAAAATATAGGAGGTGATATTTTTATGCCTAAGCAATATCTTTTAATTCCAGGACCTACTCCAGTTCCTCAAGATGTGCTTCTTGAGATGGCAAGGGAGATGGTAAATCATAGGGGCTCAGAATTTGCAAATGTAGTCAAAGCTAATACGGAAATGCTTAAAAAAGTTTTTAAAACAGAGAACGATGTGCTTATTTTAACAACTTCTGGAACAGGTGGAATGGAATCTGCTATTGTAAACTTTTTTTCTCCAGAAGACAAAGTACTTGTGGGAGTATGCGGAGAATTTGGAGAAAGATTTGCAAAGATCTGTAGAGCATATGGATTAAATGTAAAAACGCTTAATACAGAGCTTGGTAAAGGGATAGAGCCAGAAGCTTTAGAAAAAGCTCTTAAAGAGGATCCTGATGTAAAGGCTGTTTTATTAACTCATAATGAAACTTCTACTGGAGTTACTAATAATTTAAAAGAGCTGGCACCTATTGTTAAGGAGAAGGAAGAGAGATTACTAATTGTTGATGCAGTGAGTTCCTTAGGGGCTATAGACCTTCCTACTGATGAGTTAAAGATTGATGTGGTAATTACTGCTTCTCAAAAGGCTTTGGAGACACCCCCA
>JAKOUL010000034.1 GCA_029776735.1 Dictyoglomota bacterium | reverse complement strand
CTCTCCCCTAAAACTTCTACTCCTTCTGCCGTTATCTTTGGCTCCTCTACTATCTGAATCGGTCCTGGATTCCTTACAAATCCTAATACCTGTATTCTCTTTATCTCTGTAAGTACAGTTATTGTATCTCCTTCTTGAAGTAGAATGTTCGCTTCCTCTTTTTCTTTCTCCTTTCCATATATTAAATTATATAAGTTTAGTTCCACCCTTTCTCTATCTACTCTGTCAAGAATAGCTCCATATAAAGATGCTCTACTTGTAAGCCCTCCTGCCATATCAATTAAGTCCTTTAATCTCTCCCCTTCTTTTATCTCATACATACCTGGATTCTTTACTTGTCCTAATACCTTTACACTCTTTCCCATTAGTGGAACATATATCGCATCTCCCTCTTCCAAATATGGATTCTGTTCCATATCTCCATACTTCAAAAACCTCAGATAATCTACTTCTATATTTTTATCCTTCCTCTTTACTTGTATCTTTCTTGTAGATGCTGATGTCTTTAATCCTCCTGCTACTTTTATAGCCTCATCTAATGTACTTACTGCTGATATTAAATATGTACCTGGACTTGCTACCTCCCCTGTTATCATAATCTTCATCTTCCTTGGTGATATCAAATCTACCTGAATAGTACTCTTAGGATAAAACTTCATTAGCTGCCTTACTATCTCTCTACTTGCTTCTGTTAAACTCATATTTAATATCTTCAAGCTCCCTGCAAGAGGAAGCAAAACATTCCCTGTAGATGAAACTGTTAAATCTAAAGTTTCACTTTGATTATTCTCCTTGATTATAAAGACCCTTATTCTATCTCCTGGACCGATAATATACTTATCAGGATCTATGACTTTTCCAAAATAGCCTCCCTCTGTGCCTGCGGGAGATACTTCTTGAGCATTCATTACTGAAAAAAGAAGCAAAAATATAAGAGAGATACAAAATAATTTCTTCATTTCCTTCCTCCACTACTCAATTCTTATTGGTATATTCACTATGTCTCCATCCTCAAGTTCTATATTAACACTCTCATCTCTATTTTTATAAAGCTTTGTCAAATCCAATTTAAATGTCTGCTTCTTTTCAGTTATAAATCTTTCCAAAACCACACTGCTTAAATCTGCTCTTACCGTGAACCCTCCTGCAAGTTCAATAAGATCTTTAATTTTCTCTCCAGGTTTAACTTCATATGTTCCTGGATCTTTTACCTCTCCAAGTATCTTTACCACTCTCTCAGCCAATGGCACATATACAATATCTCCAGGAAGAAGTTGAATGTTTTCTTCTTCTATCTGCCCTTTTGTTAGTACATTAAAAAGATCTACTTCTTTTATAACTTTCTCATCTCTTATAACCTTAATTCTTCTTTGACTTCCTTGAGGAAGTATACCACCTACTCTACTAATCAATTCACTGATTTTTATTCCTTCTTTTATTTCATTCTCTGCCATTTTCTGTGTATCGTTTCCTGTTAAATCATTTCCTTTAACAATAGTAAAAACTTGAGGTTTAACTACATATCCAGACACATAGATCTTATCAGCTTTAGTAGGAATATTTAAGGTGTCTCCATTTATTAGAGGTATATTTACACTTTCATCATTATCATAAATCAACTTTCCAAGATCTATATTATAGATCTCTCTTTTTTCAGAGATTCTTCTTTCCAAAGTACATCCTAAAAGATCAGCAAAGGCAGTAACTCCACCTGCAATATCAACTAAGTCCTTTAATTTCTCTCCTTCTTTTATCTCATACATACCTGGATTCTTCACTTGACCAGTTATTTTTACACTCTTTAAAATGGGTGGAACATATATCACATCACCTGGAAATACATTTATATTCTCCTCACTCTCTTCTCCTAAAACAAGTACCCTGTATAGATCTACTAATACTTTATTCTCTAAGCTTCCCCCTCTTCTTACCTCTATACTCCTTGTACTTCCATTGGGAAGTACTCCGCCTGCTTTTCTTATTAGTTCACTGATCTTTGCCCCCATAATGCTCTCCCCTAAAACTTCTACTCCTTCTGCCGTTATCTTTGGCTCCTCTACTATCTGAATTGGCCCTGGATTCCTTACAAATCCTAATACCTGTACCCTCTTTATCTCTGTAAGTACAGTTATTGTATCTCCTGCCTGAAGTAGAATATTAGCTACTTCTTTTTCATTTTCCTTCCCATATATTAAATTATATAAGTTTAGTTCTATCCTCTTCCCATCTACTCTATCAAGAATAGCTCCATACAAAGATGCTCTACTTGTAAGTCCTCCTGCCATGTCAACTAAGTCCTTTAACTTCTCTCCTTCTTTTATCTCATACATACCTGGATTCTTCACTTGACCAGTTATTTTTACACTCTTTAAAATGGGTGGAACATATATCACATCACCTGGAAATACATTTATATCCTGTTCACTCTCTTCTCCTAAAACAAGTACCCTATATAGATCTACTACTACTTTATTCTCTGGATTCCCTCCTCTTCTTACTTCTATGCTTCTTGTACTTCCATTGGGAAGTACGCCTCCTGCTTTCCTTATTAGTTCACTGATCTTTGC
>JAKOUL010000029.1 GCA_029776735.1 Dictyoglomota bacterium | reverse complement strand
ATCTCCCTTATCCCATTTTCTGAAGTTGTAGAAGGTATCTCTTCAGAAGGACTTAAATATCCTTTATATAATGAGTCTCTTTACAGAAATCTTACCCGAGGAATAAGCAATGAATTTACTCAAAATATAGCACAGATAAAAATCAAGAGTGGAACTCTTTTAATCATCCATTTTATAAAAAAATAGATCTCATAAATATAGTTTTGAACTATAGAAAAATAAGTTATCCTATGTTAGAATATATAGTCCTTCTATAAATCTTTTTATTTTTGAAAGGGAAAAATGGAGAAAGGTAAGATAATTCTAATTGGTTTAGAAAAAGAGATGGAAAGTGCCTATTTAGATTACGCTATGAGCGTAATTGTGGGTAGAGCTTTGCCTGATGCAAGAGATGGATTAAAGCCAGTACAACGTAGGATTCTTTACTCTATGTATGAATCTGGGATGTTTTACAATAGGCCATATAAAAAGAGTGCTCACATAGTCGGTAATGTTCTTGGTAGATATCATCCTCATGGAGATGCTACAGTATATGATGCCCTTGTAAGAATGGCTCAAGATTTTTCCTTTAGATATCCCCTTGTAGATGGACATGGAAATTTTGGCTCTGTAGATGGTGACGAACCTGCAGCAATGAGATATACCGAAGTTAGACTTGCCGCAATTGCATCAGAACTTATTGCTGATATAGAAAAGGATGTGGTTGACTTTATACCTAACTATGATAACTCATTGAAGGAGCCAATAGTACTTCCTACCAAAGTTCCACAACTTCTAATGAATGGTTCTTCAGGTATAGCCGTAGGAATGGCAACAAATATTCCTCCTCACAATTTAGGGGAATTAATAGATGCGCTGCTGTATCTTATTGAAAAACCTGATGCAGAATTAGATGAAATCCTACAATTCATAAAAGGTCCTGATTTTCCTACAGGAGGAATCATCGTAGGCAGAAAGGGTATAAGAGAAAGTTATCTTACTGGTAAGGGGAAAATTATATTAAGAGCAAGGATAAAAACAGAAGACAATAAAAAGGGAGAAAAAAGTTTAGTCGTAACTGAAATTCCTTACCAAGTGAATAAAGCTAACCTTTTAACTCAAATTGCACAACTTGTACAAGAAAGAAAGATAATTGGAATTAAAGATCTTAGAGATGAATCAGATGGACACGGAATAAGGATAGTAATTGAGCTTAAAAAGGAAGCAGATCCTCAAGTAGTTATAAACCAACTATATAAACATACTCAGCTACAAACAACTTTTGGAGTTATAACACTTGCAATTTTAGATGGACAACCTAAGATATTTACTCTTATTGAACTTTTAAAGGTATTTTTAGAGCATAGAAAAGATGTTGTTACAAGAAGAACAAAATTTGAGCTTGAGAAAGCAAAAAATAGAGCTCATATTTTAGAGGGACTTCTTATTGCTATTCAGAATTTAGATGAAGTTATAAAAGTTATAAGAAATTCAGAAAATGCAGAAAGGGCAAGGGAAGAATTAATAATAAGATTCAAACTTACTCAGCCTCAAGCTCAAGCAATCCTTGATATGAGACTACATCAACTTACAAAACTTGAGAAGGAGAAATTAGTAG
This sequence comes from Dictyoglomota bacterium, assembly GCA_029776735.1. Next base: position 47,133 of record JAKOUL010000029.1, on the reverse strand, counting down.
GAGAATTAGAAGAGATAAAAGGAAATATAGATAGACTTGAGAAAATATTAACTGATGAAAAGAAATTATGGGAAGTAATTGCTAATGAGTTAAAAGAAATAAAAACAAAATATGCTGATAGTAGAAAAACTACCATTGAGGAAGAAGAAAAAACCATTTTAACTATAGAAGACCTTCTTCCAGACAATCTTGAAATAGTATGTCTAACTGAGGAAGGATATATAAAGAGGCTTCCTCTTTCAACTTATCAGCTTCAGAAAAGAGGAGGAAAAGGCTTAAATACACTTGCTAATAACCGACAAGATATAATGGTTTCATTTTTAGTTGCCTCTACAAGAAGTACGCTACTACTTTTTAGTGATAAGGGAAGAATTTTTGTTATTAAGACTTATGAATTAGAAGAGACCTCAAGACAGAGCAAAGGAGTACCCATTAAGAATTACATTGGCATTAACGATGACGAGAAGATTACAGAAATAATCTCTTTAAACACATTCCAGAAAGATCAATATTTACTATTTGTTACCTCAAAAGGTATAGTAAAAAAGACTTCAGTAGAAGAATTTAAAAATGCACGAAAATCTGGCATATATGCCATAAAACTTGATGAGGAAGATTTTTTAGTTAATGTATTTCTTACCAGTGGAAATAACCAAGTTATGTTATTTACAAAGAAGGGAAAGGCTATAAGATTTGATGAGAAAAATATAAGACCTACGGGAAGAGTGGCTCGTGGGGTTACTGGGATAAAGCTTAGAAAAGATGACTTAGTAGTTGGAGGAATTATTGCTGAAGATTCAAAAGATATACTTCTTGTGACTTCTTTAGGAATAGGAAAAAGAGTTAAAATAGATATGTTTAATCCACAAAGAAGAGGAGGGACAGGAGTAAGAGCAATCAAAATTACTCCAAAGACAGGAGATCTTGTGGCAGTAAAAAGTGTTAGTCCCAATGATGAAATTTTAATAACAACTCAAAAAGGGCAAGTAGTAAGGTTATCTGCAGAGAATGTTCCAATACTTGGTAGAAACTCTCAAGGAGTTAAGCTTGTAAAGCTTAATTCTGATGATTATGTGGTTAGTCTTGATTTTGTAAGTAGGGAAGAATGAAAAAGTATGAACTTTTAGAACATACAGCTGATATTGGTGTGATCGCCTATGGAACAACAAAGGAAGAGGCTTTTTGTTCTGTCGCTGAAGCAATGTTTGATCTCATGTGCCCTTTAAATTCAATCCAAGAAAAAACAAGCTTTGATATAGAGGTGGATGCAGAGGATTTAGAATCTCTTCTTGTTACATGGTTAAATGAACTTCTTTATGTGTTTGAAGTTAAAAAACTTCTTTTTAAGGAATTTAAAATAACACTTATTGGTAGTAATCAATTAATAAGTCATTGCTTTGGTGAAAAATTTGATCCTAAAAAGCATGAGCTGCAAAGGGAGATAAAGGCTGCTACTTTTAATCTATTAAAAATAGAAAATCATGGAGATCACTGGACTATTCAAGTGGTGTTTGATCTTTAATTTATTATGGGATATTTAATTGTAGGAGAATCACAATCGGGAAAAACTACATTAATAAAAGTACTTTCAAGAGGGAAAGCACATCTAAAACTTTCTGAATATAATGTTTGTTCTATACCTAAGGAAGATGAAAGACTTATAAAGCTTTGGAAAATATTTAACAGTAAATCTTTAAACTTTATAAATCTTGATTTTGTAGATCCACCAGGAAATGTAAAATTCTCTTCTATTACATCTCAACTTTATGAGAGAATTCAAAAGTCCGATATAATCTTTTATTTAATTCCTGTTTTTAAAGAAGGGTATGATTTAGAAGAAGAAATATCAAAAGAGGAGACTGAACTAATATTAAGAGATTTAGAAGTATGTGAAAGACAACTTAAAAATAGAAAACTAAGCATTGCAGAAAAAGGACTACTTGAAAAGATACACAAAAACTTATTAGATGAAAAGCCCCTTTCATCTGTAGATTTCAGAGAGGACGAATTAAAAATTCTTTCTGCATGGAATTTCATCTCTCTTAAGCCCATCTTTTATATAATTAATATATCTAATTCTCAATTGGAAGATACGACTTTTATTGATTCCATCCAAAAACAGTTTAAAGATAAAATATATTTTCTATTCCCTGCAAAATTAGAGGAAGAACTTATAGAGCTTGACGAGAAAGAAGCTTTAGAATATCTATCTATGTACGCTCTCTCTTCAGATATAAGAACTCTGATCTTCAACAAGATTTTTGAATTTTCAAATCTTATCTCCTTTTTCACTGTTGGAGAAAAGGATGCAAGGGCATGGAAACTCAAAAAGGGAAGCACTGTTTTAGAAGCAGCAGATGTTATCCATTCAGATATTGCAAGAGGTTTTATTCGTGCAGAAGTTATACCGTGGTATGAGCTTGCAGAACTTGGGGATTGGAAAAAAGCTTATCAGGAAGAGAAAGTAAGAATAGAGAAAAAAGATTATATAGTCCAAGATGGAGATGTAATCTACATAAGATTTCACGTGTAAAAGTGCATAAAAAACTAAGTCTAATTTTATCCGAGTTTTAATCTATTTAATTTAATGATTCTTCTTTTTCTTTTACAAAATCAGCTAAGGTATATTTAGATAAAGTATTGCGAATATTTCCACTTATTTCTTCCCACAATGGTCTTGTAAAACAATTTTTAAATCTCTCACATTTAGATGGGTCATCAATACAATTTACTAACGAAAGTTTCCCTTCCAAAACCTCAATTACATCTAAGATTTTTATATTTTCTGGAGAGTCTGACAATAGATAACCACCTTCAGCTCCTACCTCTGCTCTTACAAATCCTTTTTGTGAGAGAATTCTCATAATTCTCTCTAAATATCTTAGTGGTATATCTTCCGACATAGAAATTCTACGAACACTTATAGGAGCTTCATTTGAGTGTTTTGCAAGAAATACAAGAGCTCTTAGACCATACCTGGATCTTGTAGAAAGTTTCACTCTTAACACCTCATTTAATTTATACTTTTTTAGGATTATTTTACGATTTACTACAAAAAAAGTCAAATTAAGAAAGAATCTATTTTGTAGATAGGTATGAAAGTATTGAACTCTTATTAACAAATATACAATAATATTCTAAAATATCTTCAAAAGATTTTATTAAGGTGAAAGATGAGATTTATTGCAGACTTTCATATACATTCAAAATATAGTAGGGCTACAAGTAAGGATATGACTCTTGAAGAGCTATCTAAATGGGCAAAGTTAAAAGGAATAGCCCTTCTTGGTACTGGGGATTTTACTCATCCCTTGTGGTTTAATGAACTTAAGGATAAATTAAAAGAAGAAGATTATGGAATATATTCTTACAATGGTGTTAATTTCATATTAACATCTGAAATTAGTTGTATCTATAATGTGGACAATAAAGTAAGAAGAATTCATCTTTTATTATTCTCTCCTTCCTTAGATGTTGTCTATAAAATAAATAGAACTCTTAGTAATTATGGTACTCTTTCTCAAGATGGAAGACCTACATTTGGTAAAAATATAAAGGAAATAATCTCCTCCTTATGGGAGATATCTGAAGAAATTTATGTTATCCCTGCTCATGCATGGACTCCATGGTACTCTATTTTTGGATCTCAATCAGGTTTTGATTCTTTAGAAGAAGCTTTTGGGGATATGAAAAATAGAATATTTTCTATAGAGACAGGACTAAGTAGCGACCCTCCTATGAATTGGAGGCTAAGCAATCTTGATAACATCTGTCTTATATCCAATTCTGATGCTCATTCTCCTAATAGAATAGGTAGAGAGGCAAATGTGTTTGACTGTGAGATGAATTATAAAGAAATTTTTGAGGCTATAAAAAATCAGGATAAGAATAAATTCCTGTTTACCATAGAATTTTTCCCTGAGGAAGGGAAATATCACTTTGATGGACATAGAAATTGTAATGTGGTATTTTCACCAAAAGAGAGTATAAAAATGAAGAATATATGCCCTGTGTGTGGGAAAAAACTAACCATTGGAGTTTCCCATAGAGTAGAAGAGCTTGCAGATAGAGAAGAGGGATCTATTCCACCAAATAAAATTCCCTATAAAAATCTTATACCATTAGATGAGATTATAGCTCAAGCAATAAATAAAGCTCCTTCCTCTCCATATGTATCAAAAGAATATCTTCAGATTATCAATCTTTTAGATACAGAACTTAATATTCTCATAGAAACACCTTTAGAAGATATTCAGAAAGTTGCAGGAGAGAAAATTGCAGAGGGAATACAATTAATGAGAGAAGGGAGAATAAAAGTAGAGCCTGGATATGATGGGATCTATGGAAAAGTAAAAATATTTCCTGAAAATAGAGATCAGCTCTCCCTTTTTTAAAAAGAAAACTTAAATAATTCAAGAATTTTGTCTTTAAGAGTTGTTCCAGGTACAAGATTTTCAAAATCCTCTATAGCTTCATGAAACCCAATATCATATCCTCTTTTTTGGCTTTCAAGCCATTTGTGATCGGATATATATACATATAAATCCGCAAGAGTCCTTCCAGAAAAAGCATCCAGAAGTCTTTCTTTCTCTATTATTTCCACTATAGGAAGATATATACTCTTATACCAATCTCTTGCTGCCTCTTTCATATCTACTTCTATTCCTCTTTTTTCACTCATATAGTATTTATGTTCTAAGATCTGATTCAAAAGCTTCCTATACTGCCCTATTTCAGTAAGTACAATACCTTTTAGACCTGTGATAAACTCAAAATCAGATCTTTCCCTATAAAGGATATTCTCAATTTTGTTATCAGAGGGAATATACTCAATTACATGAGCATCAATTTCTTTCTGCCCTAATTTTCTTGCCACCGCAACTCTGTGGTTTCCATCTACCACATAATATTCATCTTTTATCTTATATACTTCAATAGGGGGAAGAACTTTACCACGTAAAATAGCATTTTCTAATTCTTGGAGTCTATTTATGGAGCTTGTTTTTAGAGGTCTAAATTCTTCATCAAAATCTCTATATCTCCCTACACTTCCAACTATCTTATCTACCTCAATAGTTTGATATCCAAGATCTCTCCATGTAATAAGATTTTCCTCTTTTAAAACCTCTTCAAAACTCTTAAGATACCTCTTTTCTCTCTTAAAAACTTTGTCTAAAAATCCCATGATTAACCTTTATAACTCTAAAGTAATTATTCCAGAACAGTTTATTACTTTTGTATTACCAACTTGGGTAATTCTTTTGGCATTATAGACATAGTTCATATGAGTATGCCCATGAAGAAAATATTGAGGTTGATATTTCTCTATGAATTTTAAGAAGGATTTAAATCCCTTATGAGCCCAATCATCACCTTCATGAATTTGTGAGGGGGGTGAATGTGTAATTACAATATCCACTCCCCTCCTTAATTTAAAAGAGAGTCTTTCAATACGTTTTTCCATTTCTTTTTCAGTATATTGAAAAGTGCCAGAACTATATCTTATAGATCCACCTATACCAAGAATTCTTTTGCCTTTAAACTCAATAATTCTTCCATCAATATTTTCACATCCTTCTGGTATCTTATTTAAATAGATCTCATCGTGATTACCATGTACATAAAATACAGGTACATTAAGTATTGTTGCAATATAACTAAGAAGCTCAGGCATAACATCTCCGCAAGAAAATACCACTTCCACTCCTTTGTAAGGAGTAACATCAAATTTCTCATAAAAATTTGGAGATTCAATATCTGCTAAAGCTAATATCCTCAACTTAAGCTTTGGCCAATTCTAAGTTTAAGCTCATTAATATATCCTATAGAGGAAGGATCCTTATCTGCAAGATAAGCAAGATATACTGTTGCAAAGTCCCCAAGATAAGTAAGAGAGAAGTATTGTGTTAATGGAGATTTACCTTCTGCTTGCCATAGGAATATAGGGACACCTCTTGCTGAAATTTTTTCCTGCATAAAGTCTACTCTTACTTTCATCTCACCTTCTAAAGAAGTATAGAGAAATATTAGTACTAAAGGCTTAATAACGTCATCTGCTGCTTCCCATGACATAATCTCATTATGATTCAGCTCTGGAAAGAAATGATAAAATCCAGGATATTTAGCATTTTCATTTATCTGACACTTCCACCTATAAGCAGCTACCTTCCATTTCTCCTCTACAGCATATACTACTGGTATATGTTTAAACATCATTTTTGCAACTTTTTTAGCAATATTTCCTTCGGTAGGAACTTCAATTTTGAAATTCTCTCGGGATTTTTTAAGGTACTCAATAGTCTCATTAATTACCTCTTTTTGAGGATGTATAAGCCCTAATCTTTCCAAAATTACAAATAGAGGAATAGTCACGTAACCTATGGCTGCCCTTGGAGCCATTCCTGATGGAATTTCTACTAAAGTAAGATTTTTATCCTTTGCATATTCTTTTAGATTTCCTCCACTAGTTACTGCTACTACTGATGCTCCCCTCCCATAGGAAAGCTTAGCTGAGTTCAAAGTTTCTACCGTATTTCCAGAATAACTTATTGCAAAAACTAAAGTTTTATTATCCACCCAGTTTGGTAGATCATAATCTCTATTTACATATACAGGAAATTTTGCTTCTTTAAAAAGAATACTTTGAAGTATATCTCCAGCGATAGCTGAACCACCCATACCAAGTGCAAGTACCTTATCTATTTTGTTAGATATATTCTTAATAGGAGCATTATAAGCTGCTTCTGCAGCTTTCTCTATCTGTTCTGGAAGATGATATACTGCAGCGTGCATCCCTTTTGGATCTAATTTGTTAAGCTCCGCTATCTGGTCTAATTTTTCAACCATTTTTCTCCTCCTCTAAATAAGATTTATTTTTGTTTATTATGTTATTTTAGCTTATAATTAAAGCATTGACAATAATTCATTACTCTGTATACTTTAAAAGTATTTAAACTCTATAAAAAAGGAGAAGGAAAAATGGAGACAAAAATAACATGGGATGGAAAGATGAAATTTAAAGGAGTTACTCCTTCTAATTTCACCATTATAATGGACTCCATCCCAGAACATGGTGGGGATAATGAAGGACCAACCCCCATGGAACTTATTTTGGTTGCTTTAGGTGGATGCACAGGTATGGATGTGATATCCATATTAAATAAAATGAAAGAGAAAATAGAATCTTTTGAAATAAATATCTCTGCAGAAAGAGCTCAAGAGCATCCTAAGATATATACAAAGATACATATAGAGTATGTATTTAAAGGAGAAGATCTAAAAGAAGAAAATATTAAAAAAGCGATAGATCTCTCCCAAAATAAATACTGTTCAGTATCTGCAATGTTAAGAGGTAAAGCAGAGATTACATATTCTTATAAAATACTCTAAGAAAGGAGTTAAAAACTGTAATTATGAATAGTATAAGAGTAAGAATTGCTCCAAGTCCCACAGGTTATCTTCATGTAGGAACTGCACATACTGCTCTTTTTAATTGGCTTTTTGCGAGACATAATAAAGGTAAATTCATTTTAAGAATTGAAGATACAGATATTCTAAGATCCTCAAAAGAATATGAGGAGAACATCTTAGAAGGATTAAAATGGCTTGGCCTTGTATGGGATGAAGGTCCTTATTACCAAACTCAAAGATTAGATCTTTATAAGAAATATGCTGATGAACTTTTAAGGATAGGTGCCGCCTACTATTGCTATTGTACACCTGAAGAATTAGAAGAAAGAAGAAAAGAAGCTTTAGCTCAAAAAAAACCACCCAAATATGATAGAAAATGTTTATATCTTACTGATGAGGAAAGGACAAGATATGAAAGAGAAGGAAGAAAACCTGTAATAAGACTTCTTGTACCAGAGGGAAAAACAGTATTCTCAGATATTATTCGTGGTGATATAGAATTTAATAATGAAGATATTGGAGATTTTGTTATTATGAAATCTGATAGGATCCCTACCTATAACTTTGCAGTGGTAGTAGATGACTATACCATGGGAATAACCCACGTAATAAGAGGCGAGGATCATATATCAAATACTCCAAAACAGCTTTTTATATATAACGCCTTAGGTTGGAACCCTCCAGAATTTGCTCATCTACCTCTTCTCTTAGGACCAGATCGCTCAAAACTTTCTAAAAGACATGGGGAAACTTCTATCACTGAATATAGAAAAATGGGATATCTACCTGAAGCTTTAGTAAACTACTTAGCACTACTGGGATGGACTCCCGAAGAAAATAGAGAGATTTATACTATAGAAGAACTCATAGAGCTTTTTGATATACATAAAGTAACAAAGAATCCTGGAATTTTTGATATCACAAAATTAGATTGGATAAACACTCAACATATAAGAAGGCTTTCAGTAGAAAAACTTGCTGAACTTACTCTTCCATTTCTTGAAGAGACGGAATGGTTTAAAAAAGAAAACTTAGAAAGAAATTATTATTTAAAAGTAGTATCAATCCTTCAAGAAAGACTCAAAACTCTCTCTCAGATTAAAGAATATGCAGACTACTTTTTCTTAGAAGACTTAGATTATGATTTGGAAACAGTAAAAAAGGTTTGTAAGCATCTTGATACCCATATATACCTTCAAAAAATTAAAGAAGAATGGGAAAAATTGGAAGAGTTCACAGCTCAAAATCTTGAGAGTTCTTTAAGGAGTCTTGCAGAAAGTATGCAAATTCCCACTAAAAATCTAATACATCCTATTAGAGTCGCACTTACTAATAAGACTGTTGGACCAAGCTTATATGAGCTTGTAGAGATCCTTGGGAAAGATAGAGTAACAAAAAGATTGGAAAAATTCATAGAGTTTCTAAAAAATATTTAAAATCTTATGATTTTGCGTTCTCCATACAAAAAGCTCATAGAGATGGAGAAAGAGCTGCCTCAAAATTTGAGTGAGGGAGAGCGTTTTTTTGTGCATTATACCCTTATTCAAGCAAAAAGTAATTTTGAAACTGCAGAAAGATCTGATTTTTTTGTCTCCCCTACTCTATATTTCTACGGACTCGTAGCCCTTTCAAAAATTATAATTCTAAAGAAGAATAAAATCATTCCAAGAGAAGTACTCCACGGACTAACAGTAAGGGTTGCAGGGGAAAAATCTGTAGATTGGAATAAAAACTACGATCCAAGAGTAGAAACAGTCTTAATAAAAGAAAAGGGACTTTTCCCTACATTTTATAAATCCATATCACGTTTTGCACTTCCTGAAGGAGAAAAATATACCCTTGGAGAGCTTTTTACCTATTTAAATAGAAAAACCTCCTTAGATCCATTAGCAGTGCACTATCTTATTTTATTTCTTCTCAGCATGCTCTCAAGATATGAACCTCAAAAATGGGGATGGGCTTATGAAAACTCAGTATTTTCTAAAGAACTTAAAAGCTATTTAAAAAATGTAGGAAAAGACGTTTATGACCTTTGGATAGAAAAAATTAGATCATAGTAATTTTCAAAAATTTCTTTTATTAAAGAGATATCATACACTCTTTCAAAAGATAAGAGCTTTTTATAACTCCCATTAAAAAATTTCTCTATAAGGTTAAAAGTAGCTTCCTTTGCCCTTTTATCCTCAATAAGTTCAATAAGATCATATATATCCTGATCAGTTAAATATTCCTTACTCCAGATTTCTTCTATTTTTAGTCTCTCCTTATCTGATGCTTCTGAATAGGTATATAAAATAGGATATGTCTTCTTTCTTCTCCAAAGATCCGCAAGAGAATTTTTCCCTGTCTTATCAGGATTTCCCCATATTCCCATGGCATCATCAGCTATCTGAAAGCAGAGACCAAATTTTTCTCCTATCTCTTGAAATTCTTTTGAGATCTCATCTTTATAAGTGGCTGAAAAAGCGCCAAGATAAAAACATGTTGCAAAAAGCTTTGCTGTTTTTTTATCTATCATCTGCATATACTCTTTTAAAGATACTTCCTTTTTCTGTTCAAAGCTCAAATCTAAATATTGCCCTTCAATAAGCTCCTGAATAGTATGAGTTACTTCTTGTATAGATTTAGAAACAAGTAAAGGTGAACTCAAATTTGCAAGAATTTGAAAGGCTAAGTTAAATAGAAGATCTCCAACATTTATAGCTTGAGCCTCTCCCCATATCTTCCATACTGTCCATTTCCCATGTCTTTTTTCATCCCTATCTTGTATATCATCATGCACTAACGAAAAATTATGAAGAAATTCAAGAGCAGAACCTATATCTAAAGCATCATCAAGAATACCATTCAAGGCCTGATTTATCAAAACACAAAAAAGAGGTCTTAACCTTTTCCCTCCCTTGATATTCTCTAAAGGCTGAAAGTTTTCATCAACCCATCCCATATGATAAGCAGTAAGAAAGTGGATGGGAATTTCAGAAGAAAATTTATCCCAATTTTGTCGTAATCTTTCTTCAATAAGTAATAAGTACTCTTGCGAATTGTTTATATTAGCCATTTTATCAATTCTTTTAGGAAAATCCTAAAATTTTCATCTTTTAACGACTCATTATGAGCAGGAGTTAAACATATTATCTTTCCCTTTTCATAATTATGGTACCATCCTGCCACAGATTTCCCATCTTCAGATTCAGAGAAAAGGAATACATTTGTTCTCTCCTCATCACAATGCACAAAATAATGTTCATCTATAAGTTGAAACTCTATATTTTTATCTTTTTCAAAAAGCTTTCCATAATACTTTACCATTTTCTTTTCAGGATGATATTTAAAATATCCCCTCAGAATATCTTTTACATAAATACCTTCTGGATCATAAGATGCAAGTCCAGAATGCCAAGCAAAAATAATTCCACCATCTTTTACATAATTTAAAATAGCCACTTCAATCTCGCTATTCATCCAGATCTCTGAATCCTCTTTAGTAGGCTCAATCTTGTTTTCTCTACCAATAATAATCATATTAGGCTTCTCTTGTATATTACTCAAAAATTCAGAGATATTTATGCAGCTTAACTTAACATCTTTTAAAGCTTCATCATTCACAACATAATCTAAAGCTTCTTTGAAATATTCTTCCGGATGATAAAAATCTCCTAAAAGAGCAGTTATTTTTCTCATACCCTAAAAATTCTCTAAAAGTTCAATGATAAATTTTAATTTTCCAAAACTTTCAAGATAAGTATATCTTCCACCCTCATAGTCTCCATTCTGAGCTACATCTATACCTTGCATTTTAAATCTTTCTATTACTTGATTAGTCCCTTTGATAGAGAATCCAAGATGGTGTATTCCTTCCCCATGAGTTTCTAAAAATTCTCTCCAAGTAGAGGGATTTTCATCAGGTTCTATAAATTCAATCTCTATATTCTTAAAGTTTCTAAAAAATGCAAGTTTTGCTCTTGCATTGGTAGGTTCACCTTTATATTCTGTATGCGCCTTTTCATACATATCTGTTATTGTAATTTCTGGCTTTTCAACACCAAAAATTTTTGCATATTCCTCTACTACTTTCTCTATATCTTTAACAATAATACCTATCTGAACTACCACATCTGTACCTAAAACTTCATTTGCCATTTTTATTCCTCCTATTTATATAGTCTATTTTTTATTATATACTCTTCTACTAATTTCGGAACTAAATACTTTATAGATAGTCCATTTTCTACTCTTTCTCTAATTTCACGTGCAGATATGGGAAAATAAGGAAAATCAAGAAAAAATATTTTATTCCCATATTCTTCCAAAAAACTCTTAATACTATCATTCAGATCTCCTTCTTTTCTATTTCCCACAATAATCTTAGCAACTTCCAATATTTCATATGGGGATTTCCATTTTAAAAAATCACAAAAGGCATCTTTACCAAGAAGCAGATATAATTCATCATTGGGATAAATTTTCTTTAACTCTCTTAAAGTATCAATTGTGTAAGACAGCCCTTCCCTCTCTAATTCAATAGGAAGTACTTCAAGGTATGGGTTATCAATCGCAGCAAGAAGAGTCATCTCATATCTTTGTTTTGGAGAAGCATTTGGCACATCTCTATGAGGAGGCATCTTATTAGGTATTAAGAAAACCTTATCTAAAGAGAAGCTTTCTCTTGCAAATTCTGCAAACCAAAGATGCCCATAATGTATAGGATCAAAAGTCCCACCTAAAATTCCTAACTTTTTCATTCTTCTAAAACTAAGCTTAAACTTTTAGGATTAAAAGTAAAGATATATTCCCCTATTTTAATTTTTTCTCCCTCTCTTACTTTATTCTTTCTCAAAAGCTTTATTATTCCTCGCCTTTTAATATAATTAGAAAAATAGGAAAAAGCCTGAGGATTATATAAATCTAACTTGTTTGCTAAACTTTCTACTTTTGGATCCTTTAATAACCATATTTCTTCTTCCTCTTTCCACAACAAAATTGGTACAATTTCTATATTAACACTTCTCTCCTTAGTTTCAATTGAGCTTTCTTTTTCCATCTCTCCAGCTATAAATTCTTCTTTCTTTTCTTTTATAATCTCTTCTAAAAGGTCTAAAAGTTTATCAAGATTTTCACCATTTTTTGCAGAGATAAAAACATAAGGTATATTTAAATTCATTAACCATTCTTCAAGCTCCTCTAATCTATCTTGAGTTTTGGGAAGATCAATTTTATTAAGAGCAATAACTCTTGGCTTCTCTAAAAGTTTTGGATTGTAAAGCTCTAACTCCTTTTGTAATATTTCATAAGCCTTTTGAGGAGGATTTTCATCATCACTTCCATCAAGGACAAAAATGAGCAAAGAAGTTCTTTCAATATGCCTTAGAAATTCATCACCCATTCCCTTATTTTCATGAGCTCCCTCCATTAATCCTGGGATATCTGCAACTGTAAAGGTAATATCTTCTCTTTCAACTACTCCAAGATTTGGAATCTTAGTGGTAAAAGGATAAGGAGCAATCTCAGGATTTGCATTAGTTATCTTTGAAAGAAGAGTAGATTTTCCAGCATTAGGAAGCCCTACAAGTCCTACATCAGCAAGAAGCTTTAACTCAAGATAAAGCCACTTCTCTTCCCCTTTTTCTCCTTTTTCAGCAAAGTATGGTGTTTGCCTTGTAGAGGTAGCAAAAGCAGCGTTACCCCTACCACCTTTTCCACCCTTTGCAACCACTACCTTTTGTCCATTGTAAGAAAGATCAGCAATCAATTCACCTGTCTCATCACTAAAGACAAGAGTTCCTACTGGAACTCTTATTACTAAATCCTCTCCACTTTTCCCTTTTTGGTTTTTGCCTTTCCCATGTTCCCCTGACTGAGCATAATAATGCCTTTTATAATGAAAGTCTAAAAGAGTATCAAGATTTTCATCAGCCTCAAGGATAACATCTCCCCCCTTACCACCATCACCACCTGCAGGTCCACCCTTTGGAACATATTTTTCTCTACGAAAAGCTACACAACCGTTTCCACCATCTCCAGCTTTTACATATATTTTTGCATGGTCAATAAACATTACTGTGTAGAAGAAACATTTACTATCTTTTTCCCATGTTTTACTGAAAATTTAACAACTCCAGGTTTTAATGCAAAAAGCGTAAAATCTTTACCCATTCCCACATTTACCCCAGGATAAAACTTTGTCCCTCTTTGTCTTATAATAATATTTCCTGCTTCTACTACTTCTCCTTCATATTTCTTTACTCCAAGCCACTTTGGGTTACTATCTCTCCCATTTCTACTAGCGCCACCAGCTTTTTTGTGAGCCATACTTTATCACCTCCTGAGCCTTAAGGAATTATAATTTCTTTAATTGATAACTGAGTGAATGGTTGCCTATGACCATACTTCCTTCTATAGTGCTTCTTTCTTTTAAATTTAAACACTGTAACTTTTGGATATTTATCCTGTTTCAATACTTGAGCCATAATTTTAACACCATCCACATAGGGTTTACCTATTAAAACTTCATCATCTTTACTCACCAGCAAAACATTATCAAGTATGACTTCGTCTCCAACTTTTGCATCCAATTTCTCTACATTAATTACACTTCCAACAGAAACTTTATACTGTTTTCCTCCCTTTTCTACAACAGCAAACATTTTCTATTAACCTCCTTAAGGATATACTCGTTAATGAATTAATTGACATTACAATTTATCATTTTATCATAAGATTTGTCAAGAATAACTATTACTCTTAAAGAGATTAACTTAATAGAAGAGTTTTCTTTGGAAGTATTTGAAAATCATTAGATTTTTTGGTAGAATACTTTTATAATAAGTTAAATACAGACTTAATCTGTACCTTTAAAAATTAAGTTATTGACAAAATCGGAAAGTTATAGTATATAAAATTGCTCGTGGCAAACGGGCCGCTAGCTCAGTCGGTAGAGCACCTGACTTTTAATCAGGGGGTCACAGGTTCGATTCCTGTGCGGCTCACCAGTTTAAAGTGCCCTCATCGTCTAGCTCTGGACTAGGACATCGCTCTTTCAAGGCGGTGACGGGGGTTCGAATCCCCCTGAGGGCGCCAAAATGGGCGGATAGCTCAGCGGTTAGAGCGCCTGCCTTACAAGCAGGAGGTCGTAGGTTCAAATCCTGCTCCGCCCACCATCTACTTTGAATTTCTAAAAACTCAAAATTTTAAAATGTTGTAAAGGATAATAATTCCTCTTAATTAAATTCTCATCCTTTAATTAAGTCTGTATTTCCATTACTAAAATATGTTGCAAACCTTGGAGAAAAAGCTCTAAAGATCCAAAGATTCTCTACATACAGCTCGTTAATAAAGAGTTATAATTATACTTAACTTACAAATTATTAAAGGAGGTGTACAAATGAAAAAGATATTTAAACTTTTTTTCTTAGTAATGTTCCTCCTTCTTTTTGTTTCTATTTCTGCAGCTATTGTTACTCCTTATGAGGAGACAAATGTAAAAGAATTTGAAGATATAGCATACCTAACCATTGAAACTCAAAATAAAACCTGGCAAAAGATCTATGGAGGAAGTGGTATTGAATATGCAAATTCCATACAGCAAACAGTAGATGGTGGATATATTGTGGCTGGTAATAATAGTAATTCTGATATATATGTATTAAAGCTTGATGCCAATGGAAATGTAATATGGCAAAAAGCTTATGGAGAAAAGGATTATGAATATGCAAAATCTATACAGCAAACAAAGGATGGTGGTTATATCATTGCAGGTGGGATATACTCCTTAAGTGTTGGTAATTATCAAGTATATCTATTAAAGCTTGATGCAAGTGGAAATGCAACGTGGACAAAAACCTATGGTGGAAGATCTTATGATCATGCATACTCTATACAGCAGACAAATGATGGAGGATATATTACTACTGGTTATACAGGTTCCTTTGGAGCTGGAGGTTATGATGTATATGTACTAAAGCTTAACGAAGGTGGAGAGTTAGAGTGGCAAAAGACTTATGGTGGCAGCGGTGAGGATTATTCAAACTTCATACAGCAAACAACAGATGGGGGTTATATTGTTGCAGGTTGGACATATTCTTCTGATACTAACAATGATGCATATATATTAAAGCTTGATTCAAACGGAAATGTAATATGGCAAAACACTTATGGTGGAAATGGAGATGATAAAGCATATTCCATACAGCAAGTAGTAGATGGCGGATATATTGTCGCAGGTACTACAAGTTCTTCTGGAGCTGGAGGCTATGATATATATGTACTAAAACTTGATGAAAATGGAAATACACTGTGGACAAAAACTTTTGGTGGGAAAAATGATGATTATGCATACTCTATACAGCAGACAAATGATGGTGGTTATATCGTTGCAGGTTATACAAGTTCCTTTGGAGTTGGAGATAAGGATGTATATGTATTAAAACTTGATAAAAATGGAGATGAAATATGGACAAAAACTTTTGGTGGAAAGAGAGAGGATAATGCAAATTCTATACAACAAACAAATGATGGTGGTTATATCGTTGCAGGTTATACAGCATCCTTTGGCGCTGGTGGATGGGATGTATATGTAATAAAAATGGATGCAAATGGTAATACAGGACCAAATCCACAGTAGTTTTTTAGCCTTCTTTTTAAAATAAATAATTTAAATTTTAGGGGGGGCTTTGGGGTTTATCCTAAAGTCCCCCTCTTTATATACACCTGAAAATATAAATGAAAATACCTTCCTGTTTTACCACTTCTTGCGAATTATATTACTACTTTTGTTAACTCTACTATGCATCTATAGTGATAAGATGAAAAGATACATAGGTTCCTTTGAGAGACACTAAAGTCTGAAAGAAGATTTTTTATCTGCTGTCATACAAAGTGAGCTATGAAATCTTAAATCTTGTGGCATACCTTTTCCGTGGAAAGTCTCCTTTTGCATATTCAACTTTCTTTTCGCCTTTCACAATATCCTCATCTGCATATGCATCTACTACTTCACCTATAAATAGATTCTTATCTCCTGTTTCTATTTCTTGCTTAACTTTGCATTCCATATGAGCCACACATTCCTCAATAATTGGAGCCTTCACTCTGTGTGCTGGTTGTGGTGTTAGCCCTGTCTCTTTAAACTTATCTACCTGATACCCTGAATGAAAACCGCAATAATATATTCTTTGTGTTAACTCTTTTGGAGGAACATTTACAACAAACTCTTTAGTACTTTCAATTAACTTACAGGAATAAGCTCCTCTTCCTATGGCACAAGCTATAAGTGGAGGTTCTTTTGATACAGGCATACAGAAACTAACTGCTATGATATTTGATTTCTCTTTTATATCTCCACAGGTTATTAAAAAATGTCTCATTGGCCACATAAATTCCAGATATTCAACATCAATCTTCATTTTTACTTTACCTCCTTTGGGGGCAGGTGATTTTTATATATTTATACTTAGAAGAGTTTGGTAAAAATAAAGTTTTACTTTCCCCCTTGAAATTCAAATGCTCCCATATCTATACTTTTTCCTACAATTCTTGGATTTCCTGCTAAGTCCACAAGACCTACATCAACTCCTGAAAAACCAGCATCAATACAGGGTGAATCAGGACGTAATGTAAAATTACCTTTTTTGGGATCAGTAAATTTTGGATCTCCCATAATATTATGTTCTCCATGATCTGCTCCACCTTTAATATAATTTATAAGTGAATAATCTATTTCTGTATCATCAGTCGTTTTAATATCATTGTATTTCCCTTTTGCTATATTGTTGTAGAAAATTGAATTTAAGATCTTTCCTCCTCCATAAATTGCACCACCATCTTCTTCAGCCTTGTTTCCATAGAAAGTGCAGTTTATAAAAGTTGAAATTTTCTCACTATATATTGCTCCACCACTATACTCTGCTGAATTATTTGTGAAAATGCACTTTATGAAAATTAGAGTCACCTCACTATAAACTGCTCCACCACTATCCTTTTATTTCCCTTCTATATCTCCAATATTTAAAATCTCACTTTAGGTTCAGGAGAACTTTTAATATTGACTTAAAAATGACGATATGATAAAATTTGACTTGCTGAAAGCAGGAGTGGAGCACTTGCTTTAGAAGATTTAAATTCTGCTTTGCTCATTACAAGTTATTAAGGTACAATAATTAAATTGGGGTCGTAGTGTAGCCTGGTTTAACACACCTGCCTGTCACGCAGGAAATCGCGGGTTCAAATCCCGTCGACCCCGCCATTTTCTTTATATAGGCTGCAAAAGCCGGTGTAGCTCAGTCGGTAGAGCAGCCGATTCGTAATCGGCATGTCGCCGGTTCGAATCCGGCCTCCGGCTCCATAAAGAGGAAAATTATGAAAGAGATAGGAAAAGTTGTAGAGAAGAACAATGAGATTTTAAAAGTGGAACTTTCTCAATCCAATCTTTGTGCATCATGTAAAATGTGTGAGCGAGGACAAAATAATATGTTAATCCTTGAAGCACTGAATGAATGCAACGCAGATGTAGGGGATAATGTTATTGTTGAACTTGATAGAAAAGATTTTTATAAAGCAACTCTAACGATTTATGCAGTTCCTCTTTTATCTTTTCTAATTTTTGTTATTATAGGATATGCTATTGGAAATACCTTTAAGATTGATCCACAACTTTCTGCTTTTATCATTGGACTATTAGGACTTGGAATAGGTTTCTTAATAAGCAGACTTATAGATAGACATTTTTCAAAAAATGAGAAGAAATTTATTCCTGTGGTAAAGAAAATTGTTTAAGGATTTTACTCCTCCTAAAGGATATACATTACTTCAGGTTGCTCCAAATTATATAATAGCAGAGGTAATATCTAATCTTCTTCTTTTGGAAGGTCTTCATCCACAGATTTTATCTTCCACTTTTCCATACTCGGATCCTATCTATATGGGAAGTGGATTTCCTGTATATGTTATAATTCCTGAAGAGGAGTATGAAGAGGCTAAAAATATCTTGGAATCTTCTAATGATATTTGAAAATTTGGGGAGATAAACTATGGAAAATCTTTTAGAAAAACTTAAGAAGGCAAAAAAAGCAAGCTCTTCTTTGGCTCTTTTAAATACAAAGGTAAAAAATGAGGCATTAGCGAAGATAGCAGAGGGTATTGAAAAAAATCAGGAAAAGATATTAGAAGAGAATGAAAAGGATATAAAGAAGGGACAAGAGAAGGGATTAAGTAAATCATTATTAGATAGAATACTTCTGAATGAAAAAAGGTTAAAAGATATTGTAAGAAGTATTGACGATATAATAAGACTTCCTGATCCTGTAGGAGAAATCATCTCTCTGCAAAAGAGACCCAATGGAATGCTTGTGGGGCAGATGAGAGTTCCTATAGGTGTTATAGCTTTAATATATGAAGCACGTCCTAATGTAACTGTAGATGGTGCTATTTTATCCATAAAAACAGGGAATGCTATCGTATTAAGAGGAAGTTCTGATGCTCTCTATTCAAATATTATATTAGCACAAGTTATGCGCTCTGCATTAAAAGAAACAAAGGTATTGGAAGATGCTATTCAAGTTATAGAATCTCCAGAACACAGTGTGGTAGAAGAGCTTTTGCAGATGAGAGAATACATTGATGTAGCAATACCCAGAGGAAGTACTAATTTTATAAACTACATAATGGAAAAAGCGAAAGTCCCTGTAATTGAAACGGGTGCAGGTAATAATCACATCTATGTAGATGAAGATGCAGATTTTGATATGGCAAGAAAAATCATATTTAATGCAAAAGTGCAAAGACCATCTGTATGTAATGCTATTGAGAAAGTCCTTGTCCATAAAACCATCGCAGATAAATTTATTCCTCTTGTAGTAGAAGACCTCAAAAAAGTAGGGGTTGAAATAAGAGGATGCGAAAGAGTGTGTTCTATAGTTAAAGATGCTAAATTAGCTACGGAAGAGGATTGGTATACTGAATATTTGGATCTTATTATAGGTATAAAAGTAGTGGATTCATTAGAGGATGCCATAGAACATATAAATAAATATAATACTAAGCATTCAGAAGGGATTATCACTGAAAGTTATGAAAAAGCCCTTATATTCCTCAGAGAGGTAGATGCAGCAGCTGTATATGTAAATGCTTCTACTCGTTTTACTGATGGTGGAGAATTTGGTCTTGGAGCAGAAATTGGAATCTCTACCCAAAAACTTCATGCAAGGGGACCTATGGGTTTAAAAGAGCTTACAACTACAAAATATATTGTCTTTGGAGAAGGACAGATAAGAGAATAGGAGGTCTATATTATGGAACTTGGTATCATTGGTGGAGGGATGATGGGAGAGGCAATACTTTCTGGTGTATTAGAAAGTAATTTTTTACCACCCCAAGAAATCTTAGTATCAGAACCTGTAGAGTCAAGGAAAAAATACCTTAAAGATAAATACAATATTAGTATAGTTGATAATATTTTGCTGATAAAAAACTCTGAGTTTATTCTTATAGCAGTTAAGCCACAAAACATTAAAGGAGTACTTGAAGAAATAAAACCACATATTAGAAAAGGTCAAGCTTTTATTTCTATAGCTGCAGGCGTGCCATTAAACTATCTTGAAAAATATTTATATAATGTAAAAAGTCTTTTTAGAGTTATGCCTAATTTACCCTGTACAGTTAAAAAAGGAGCTATAGCTATAACATATAACAAGGCAGAAAAGGAAGATCTTAGGTTTGTAAAAGAGCTATTTTCTAATATAGGGAAGGTTTGGGAGATGGACGAAAAAAATTTTGATATAATCACTGCTCTCACAGGTAGTGGACCAGCTTTTGTCTCTCTTATACTTCAAAGCTTTGTTTTAAGTGGAGTTAATGGCGGTATCTCTTATAATACAGCAAAAGAGATGGTATTACAGCTTTTTGATGGTACTATTGAATATATCAGAAGCAAAGATCTTTCTTTTGAAGATATAATAAAAATGACAAGTTCTCCTGCTGGAACAACAATTGCAGGGCTTGAAAAACTATATAAAGAAGGAATTTCTGGAATAATTATGGAGGCAATCTCGTCAGCAAAAGAAAAAGGGGAAGAGATATCAAAAAAATTATAAGGAGGGATAAAAAGTGAGGAGAGAAAGAGGAGCATGGCAAGCAATCCTAATAGTATTCCTTATTGGAGCTATCTTAGGAGGATTTATAGGTGGTTTAAGTGAGCATTATTTAGTAAGTAAAAAATCTACTCAATCAGAGATACGAAATAATATACTTCCTGCACAGGAGGTATATATTCCAAGTTCTTTAGGGGCTTTTGAAAAGGATATCGTAAGTGTCGTAAATAAATCTACGCCTGCAGTAGTAAATATCAGCACAGTTACATTAGTAGAAAGTTTCTTCTTTGGAGTATTCCCACAATCGGGTGTAGGTTCAGGTTTTATCTTTGATCCAAAAGGGTATATATTAACCAATTACCACGTGGTTGAAAAAGCAAAAAAAATAGAAGTAAGTCTTTCAGAAGGGAAAAAATACCCAGGGAAAGTAGTGGGATACGACAAAAGGTCAGATCTTGCAGTTATAAAAATAGATGCTGAAAATCTTCCCTATTTACCACTTGGAGATTCTAACAAGTTACAAACAGGGCAATTTGCAATTGCTATAGGAAATCCTTATGGATTAAACAGAACTGTTACTTTGGGTATTGTTAGTGCAACAGATAGGACAATTGTGGAACCTAACGGTGTTAGATTAGAAAATCTAATCCAGACCGATGCTGCAATTAACCCTGGAAATAGTGGTGGACCCTTAATAAATATAAAAGGAGAGGTTATAGGGATAAATACCGCTATCCAAAGCGAAGCTCAAGGAATTGGTTTTGCTATTCCTATAAATACGGCAAAAAGTATAGCGGATAAACTTATTAAAGAAGGAAAAATCACCTATCCATGGATAGGTATTAGTGGATATGCAATTACTCCAGAGATGTTAGAGTATATAAAATTTGGCGTAGATAAAGGTGTTGTTATAGCACAAGTAGTCCCTGGCAGCCCTGCAGATAAGGCTGGACTAAAGGGTGGAAATAGAGCTATATATCTTGATAATACTCAAATCGTTATTGGAGGAGATATTATAACTAAAATAGATGGAAAAATTGTAGAGACTATGGAGGAGCTTAGAGCTGAAGTTCAGAAACATAAGGTTGGAGATGTTGTTGAGCTAACTTATATAAGAAATGGAAAAGAGTATACCGTTAAGATAAAACTTGAAGCAATGCCTGAAGATGTTTCCGGATAATCAAAGCACTAGTGAATATAAGGATATTAGTTATTGGAAAAATAAAGAATGACTTTATAAAGGCAGGAGTCAATGAATATTACAAAAGACTCCTGCCTTTTTTATCCCTACAAATTGAAAATCTACAAAGCTTTTCAGAATTTCCTAAAGAGGTAGCTCTTTCTAAAGAAGAAGAGGTTATTAAAAAATCTATAAAGAACTCTAAGTTTTTAGTAGCGTTAGATATAAATGGTATAAATCCAAGTTCTGAGGAATTTGCAGAAAAGCTTATCAAGTTCTGGGAAGATTCAGGTAATACTGAGATAACCTTCTTAATTGGTGGAATATACGGTATATCAAACACAATGTTAAAAAATGCTAATTTTTGTCTATCTCTATCCAAAATGACTTTTACCCATGATTTTACTTTACTCATACTTTTAGAGCAGATCTATCGGGGAATAAAGATCTTAAGAAATGAGCCATATCATTACTAACGCTTTTCCCAGAGTAGATAGACCCCTAAGGAAAGAAATATTAAATTTCCAAGCCAAGCTCCAATAAAAGGAGCTATCATACCTGCTTTAGCAAGAGATCTTCCTATAGAAAAGATAATATAGTAAATAAAAATGGAGATCAGGCTTAATCCAAAACTTATAGATCTACCACTTCTCCCCATCTTAAGACCAAGACCAAGAGCAAGAACAGCAAATATAGGACAAGTAAAAGGTAAGGCTATCCTTATATTGAATTCAGTAACAAGATTTTTTAAATCTAAGCCACTTCGTTGAAATAATCTTATCTGATCTAAAATCTCAAAGATGCTCATCTGTTCCAAAGGTTTTGAAGATGGTATTATTTGATTAGGAGTCCTATCTAAAAGAATTTTTTGCTCTTGAAATTCTCCTTGTAAAACCAAATCTCCATCTTTCTCCAAAGAATATATTTTACCATCTAAAAAATGCCAGCCATTTTCATTCCATTGGGCTTTTTTAGCAGTTACTATAAGTCTTATATCTCCATTATCAAGAAGCTCAATAAGAAGAATATCTTCAAAAACTTTTTTTTGAGGATCAACCTTTTTGAAAAAGTAAAATTTATTTTTTTCATTAAAGAACACATTTTCTCGGGAAGGAAGAGGTAAAGAGGTATTGTATGCTTTTGCCATAAGAACTTTCTCCCTCTCATAAGCTTTAGGAGAGACAATCTCGCTAAAATAAAACATTACAAATTGAGCTGAAATAGCAAAAATGAGAATAGAAGGAAGAAAATATTTAATAGATGCTCCTGAAGCTTTCATTGCCATAATCTCCCCCCTTTCATTAAACTGCCCTATTACAAAAATAACTGCTAAAAAGATTGCCATAGGGAAAGTATAAGTAAAATAGGGAGGGATTTTCGTAAGAAATAGTTCAATAGCCAAGCTCAAAGAAATAGATTTTGTAATAATCAAATCCATAAGACTAAAGAGAGGGGTTATAATGAGAATTGAAGTAAAAAGCAGTATCCCTATAAAAAAGACTGGTATAAAATTTTGAAGAAAGTACCTGTGTATAATTTTCATCAATATCTTGGGCTTTCCAGTAAAACTATGGTAGCCCCTTCTCCTCCTTCTGCAGCCGATGCTAAGTAGAATTCTTTCACATATGGAACTTCTGAAAGATATTGGTGAACTGCATTTCTAAGTTTACCTGTTCCTCTCCCATGTATAATGCGTACTCTTGGAAGTCCTGCTAAAAAAGCTCTCTCAAGAAATTTTTTTACCTCTTCTATTCCTTCATCTACTGTCATCTTTCTTATATTAATCTCCGTAGGTACATACTTTTCTTTTTTCACTTTCACATGTACAGGGACCAATTCTTCGCTATTTTCTCCAGGCTCAATATCACTCCATGGGACACTTACTTTAAGAATTCCTACTTGGAGAAGAGCTGTCTTCTTTTCAGGATCTATCTCAAGTACTATGCCCTCTTTTGAAGAACTTTTCAGCTTAATTTTTTCTCCTATATGTGGAATATATTCTTTTCGCTCTTTCTTTTCCTCGGTAGTAAAATCTCTTTTTATCCCCTTAAGCTCTTCTTGCAATTCTTGAGTATCTTTCATACTAATTTTTTCTTCTTGCATCTTTTTTATTATCTCTTTCAATTTACTTTCCGCTAAAGAAATTTCTTTAAATAATTCCTTTTTTTGCTTTTCTCTTAATTCTTCTTTCTCTTTCTGTAAATTTCTTTTTTCCTTTTCAAGATTTACTTTTTCTTCCTCTAATTCTTTGCTTACCCTGTTAACTTTCTCTATCTCTTCTTGAAGTTTTTTCCTATCTCTATGAAGCTCTCCTATAACTTCTTCCAGTTTTATCTCATCTTCAGAAAGAAGGCTCAATGCTCTATCCAAAATTTTTCTGGGAAGTCCTAATCTTTTTGCTATCAAAATAGCATTGCTCTTTCCAGGAATACCAAGATTTATTCTATAAAGCGGTCTTAAAGTCTTTTCATCAAACTCCATAGAAGCATTTTCCATTTCAGGATATTTTGATGCTATTACCTTAAGCTGAGGATAATGCGTAGCTACCACATTTATAGTACCCTTTTGATGAAAATATTCTAAAAGAGCCACTGCAAGTGCTGCACCCTCTTGAGGATCAGTTCCAGCTCCTAATTCATCTAAAAGTACTAATACTTTCTTGTCTCCTGTTCTTTCTAAATAGTCTATAAAAGACACGATATTTGTTAAGTGGGAAGAAAAGGTACTTAAATTTTGTTCAATGCTTTGTTCATCTCCAATATCAGCAAAGATCTCATTAAATATTCCTAAGGTAGTGCCTTCTTTTGCTAAAACAGGAATTCCAGCTTGATTTAAAAGAACAAAAAGCCCAATAGTTTTCAAAGTTACAGTCTTTCCACCAGTGTTAGGGCCTGTAATTACCAGGGTATTAAAAGTTCTACCAACTTCTAAACTTATAGGTATTGCTCTTTCCCCAAGAAAAGGATGTCTTGCTTCCCTCAAAATTATTGTTTGTTTTTCTTTTTCCAATATAGGCACAATACCTTTTCTTTTATCAGCCCATCTTATTTTGGCATATACAAAATCTAAATAGGATGTAATCTCAAAATTTTCTCTTAGCTCCTCCTCATGAGAAAGTAAAAGTGAGGTAAGCTTAAGAAGGATTTTTTCAATTTCTTTCTTCTCCTCATTTTCTAATATACTAATTTGATTATTTAACTCTACAACAGATAAAGGTTCTATATACACTGTAAGCCCTGAAGTGGATTGATCATGGACAATTCCCTGTACTTTATTTCTAAATTCTTGCTTTACAGGTAATACATATCTTCCATGTCTTATAGTAATAATATTATCTTGAAGGTATGCTCTCCATTCCTTTTGAAGAATATTCTCTAAAGCTTCTTTATTCTTTTGATATATTTTTTCTTTTTTCTGTCTGATGGATCTGAGTTCTGGAGAAGCAGAATCAAGAACCTCACCATTCTGAATACATTTTTTAATTTCATGGTATAAAGAGGATAAAGAATGAATCGTGTTTTTCCAAAGATTAGCAGCTAAGCTTTTTGCCTTCTCTTGATATTCTCTAAGTCTTTTCCAACTTTCTATTGTAGATAAAATCTCTTCAAATTCATCTGGATATACAATTCCACCCATCTTAGCTCTTTCTAAATAGGATCTTATATCCTTTATTCCAGAAAAAGAAGAATAACCTAAAACTTGAATTGTTTTAAAGGCTTCATTATTTAATAGGTGCCATCTTTCAATTAATTCAGCATCTGTGGAAGGCTTGAGAGATAAGACATATTCTCTTCCACCAGAACTTTCTGCTTCTTTCTCTATTTCTTCTATTATTTTTTCCCATTCTAATGTTTTTAGAGCTTTTTCCATTTACTTCTGTCTTAGATGCACTCCTTTTTCAGATAAAGAGATCAAAATCCTTTCAATAATACTATCTACCTCACCATCGGTTAAAGTATAATCTTCTGCTAAGAAGAAGAGAGAAAAGGCAACACTTTTATAGCCTTTCTCAATTTTCTCTCCCTGATAAAGATCAAATAAATTAATTGAATTTAATAGCTCACCTGCAGAACTTTTAATAGTTTTTTCTATCTCAATTGTTGGCATATCTTCAGGTATAAGTAAGGCAAGATCTCTCCTTATTCCTGGGAAAGAAGGTAAAGGTTTATATTTAGGCTTTTCTTTCATAAATGATAGGCTTTCAAGATTTAACTCTGCAAAATAGACTCTCTCTCTTAAATCCAAATTTTGAGTAATCCAAGGATTTACTTCTCCTAAAATCCCAATCTTGTCATCATTTATAATAATGTCTGCCTGTTTTGATAGATGGAAAAACGGATAAGTACTTTTTATAAGATTTGAATTAGTTCCCCATATTTTCTCAAGTAATACCTCTATAATCCCCTTAAGATCAAAAAAGTCAGCTTTACGAATCTCATAAGGTATACTCCAAGGATTTGAATACCATTCTCCCATCATTAAAATACCCAAATGCTTTTCTTCTATATAACCTTTGGTAGATTTAAAGAAAACTTTTCCAATCTCAAAAGCAAATACATCTTTCTGTTGTTTATTAGAATTTGTCTGAGCAACTTTTAAAAGGGAGGGAAGAAGTGAAGTTCTCAGTATGTTATTTTCCTCACTTAATGGATTAGCTACAGAGACATAAGTATTGTAAGGTTCTAATTCAATAATTCCAGAATTTGATAGATCCTTCAAAGAGATGAAACTATAGTTTATAGTCTCATACAGTCCTAAATTAGGAAGAGTTTCTCTAATTTTCTTCTCAATAATTTCCTCTATAAGTGGAGGATCTACTATTATTCCTTTTTGTAGAGGTAAGGAAGAAATATTATTATAGCCATAAAATCTTGCTACTTCCTCTACCAAGTCAATCTCTTCCTTAATATCCTGTCTATAGGATGGTACTTCAACTTCCATTACAGAATTTCTATTCACTTTGAATCCAATTTTCATTAAGATTTTTTCTATTTCTTCTTCAGAAAGACTTGTTTTCAAAATCTTATTCACTCTCTGGGGTCTTAAAACTATTTTAGAAGGCTCGGGAAGGTCTTTATAAATATCTATTTTACCTTTAGCTACTTCTCCACCTGCTACTTTTTCAATCATTTCAGCAGCATAATCCAAAATCTCAGGAGTTTCAAAAATATCTACTCCTCTTTCAAATCTCAAAGAAGCATCAGTCCTTAATCCAAGCCTCCTTGCACTCCTTCTTATATTTACAGGAGAGAATTTGGCAGCCTCAAGAAGGACATTTTGAGTACTTTCATTAATTTCAGTATCTTTCCCGCCCATAATACCAGCTATACCTACAGCTCTTTCTGTATCTGCAATTACTAATACATCTTTATCTAATGTTTTTTCATCTCCATTAATAAGTACTACCTTTTCGCCTTCTTTTGCTCTTCTTACTATAAGTTTCCCTCCCTTAATCAAATCAAAATCATAAGCATGCAAAGGCTGACCAGTTTCTAACATAATATAGTTAGTTATATCCACTACATTATTTATAGATCTAAGTCCAACTCTCTCTAATCTCCAACGAAGCCACAAAGGTGAGGAAGCTATTTTTATACCTTTTATAAATCTCAAAGTAAATCTTGGACACAAATCAAAGTCTAAAACTTCACAAGATGCATATTTTTCAATAGGATTCTTTCCTTCTTCTGGAACTTTCATAGAGAAATTTAAAGGAGTATCAAAATATGCTGAAATCTCTCTCGCTATACCTAAGTAGCTTAGACAATCTCCACGATTTGAAGGGATCTCAACTTCAATTAAAGAATCACCATCCCCAAAAAACTTACTAAATTTCTCTCCTACTGGATAATCTTGAGGGAGTATCATTATTCCTTCTTTATCATCGGAAAATTCTAACTCATATTCAGAACAAAGCATTCCTTCGGAAGGGATGCCATAAAAATCTCTTAAATCTATGAATTCATCTAAGATCTTAGTTTTTGGCAGAGCAACAGGAACTTTTGCTCCTTCATAAACATTAGATGCTCCAGTAATAATATTTAAATTTTTATTACCTATATCTACTTTACATACAAGCAAGTTATCTGACTTAGGATGTTTTTCTACCTCTTTTATCTCTCCTATTATTATTTCATCCCAATTTTTACCTATTCTATTCTGAATAGAGGCATAAAGTCCCACATTTCTTAAGCCTTTTACTACTTCCTCAACAGGAATTTCTTCATCAAAATATTCCATTAACCATTGATATGATATTAGCATGATATTCCCCCTTTAAAATTGATTTAGAAATCTTACATCGTTTTCATAAAAAAGTCTTATATCATCAATCCCATAGATCTGCATTGCAATTCTATCTGGTCCCATACCAAAGGCAAATCCTGTGTATATCTCAGGATCAATACCTACAACTCTAAAAACCTGAGGATGTACCATACCACAGCCCAAAATTTCAAGCACTCCTGAATAACCACATGCTTTACATCCTTCTCCCTTACAAACTCCACATTCCACATACATCTCAGCACTGGGCTCTGTAAATGGAAAGTAACTTGGAATAAAATATACTTTCCTATCTTTCCCAAATAATCTATGAGCAAAAATAGTAAGCACTCCTTTAAGCTCTGCAAAGGTAATATCTGTATCTACTGCAAGCCCTTCTATCTGATGGAACATAGGACTATGAGTTGCATCAGGCATATCTCTTCTATAACATTTCCCAGGAGCAACTATACGAAGAGGGGGTTTTTTCTTCTCCATAACCCTTATCTGTACTGGAGAAGTTTGTGTCCTTAAAAGGTATTCCTTATCTATATAGAAAGAATCATGAGACTCTCTTACTGGGTGATCTTCAGGAATATTAAGAGCAGTAAAGTTATAATAATCACTCTCAAGTTCTGGACCATATACTACTTGGAATCCCATCTCTTTAAACACTGAAAGGATCTCTTCTATGATTTGATTTATAGGATGAATCTTTCCTACTAATTTTCTTCTTCCAGGTAAAGTAATATCTATCTTCTCTTGTGCTAATTTCCTTTGGAGAGATTCATATTTTAAAATTTTTTCTTGATCAGCATACAATCTCTCAAGTTCTTCTTTCCATTCATTTGCTAATTTCCCCCAATTTAACCTTTCTTCATAAGACATCTTACCTAAGGATCTAAGAAGTTGGGTAAGAAAACCCTGTTTTCCAAGAACCTCTCTTTTTACTTCTTCTAATTCAGAAAGCTCTTTAGCCTCTAAGATTCTCTTTTTTGCATCTTCAAACTTTTTAAGATAGTCTTCATTCATAAATTACTCCTCCCTCATATCTTTGTCTTTGAGCCTCAAAAAGAAAAACTGATGCAGCAATTGAAACATTTAGAGAATCCACCTCTTTTTTTAGTGGAATCCTTAGTAATACGGGATTAAGGCTTAAATAGTTCTCTTTTTTTACTCCCCAAGCTTCGTTGCCTAAAATAAGTAAGAATGAGTCCTTGAAATTTTCTTTAAAGTATACTTCTTTTACTTTAGAATCAGCAATAATAACTTTCCAATTCTGAAAAAATTTGATAATTTCATCTTTATTAGAAATCCATATGGGAAGACGGAAAATTGAACCTACAGAAGCTCTTATAACCTTATAGTTATAAGGATCTACTGTATTTTCACTGAGAATTACAGCAGAGACACCAACACCTTCTGCAATTCTAAATATGGTTCCAAGATTCCCTGGATCTTGAAGATCCTCTAAATAAAGAGCCATATGGTTCTTTTTCTCTTGAAGCAATTCCCATCTTGGAGTAAGAAATAAAGGAAGCACCCCCATTATCCCTGGGGGTGCTTCTAAAAGAGTAATTTCTTCCATAAGAAAATCATCTATAACATAAATATCACAAGAAGAAAATGTTCCTTTTATTTCTTCTTGCTTTTTTTCTAAAAAAGATTTTGATATAAATAACTTTTCAATATAAACCCCATTTTCCCAGGCATCTAAAAGTAATCTCCAACCTTCTACTATACATTTATTGAGCTCTTTTCTCTTTTCCTTTCTATGTAATTTAATAATTTCTTTGATCTCTGCATTCTTTCGGCTGGAGATATATTTCATTATTTTACTTGATTTACTAACTCCTCAAAAACCTTTGGTTCTGATACACAAAGGTCTGCCAAGATCTTCCTATTTAAATTAATGTTTTCTTTTTTAAGAAGTCCCATAAATCTACTGTAAGAAAAACCAAGATTCCTAAGAGCTGCGTTTATTCTTATAATCCAAAGTTTTCTAAATTCTCTCTTTTTTCTTTTTCTATCAACATAAGAATCATACATGGCTTTTATAACAGATTGGTTTGCAATCTTAAATATCTTACTTCTTCTTCCTCTATATCCCTTTGCAAGCTTTAATACTTTCTTATGTCTTTTCCTTGTTATTGTACCACCCTTAACTCTCATTGCTCTTCTCTCCCTATTCTTTATAGATTATATTGGTAAAGTTTTTTCAATCTTCTTTCGATCTACTTTTTTAATCTCAGCAGGAATACTAAGTCTTCTTTTCCTTGAGGAAGACTTTATACTCAAATGATGCCCCTTTCCTGCTTTCTTATGAAGAATCTTTCCAGTAGCAGTAATTTTAAATCTCTTTGCTGCAGAAGACCTTGTCTTTAATTTACTCATTTTTTACCTCCTCTAATACAGCTTTTTTAGATAAAGATTTTTTAGGTACAAGTATACTTACCATTGCCATCCCCATTTGTTGTCCTTTTTTATCAGCCACACCTAAATCAGATATATCTTGCAAAACTCTTTCTAAAAGTTTATCACCCCACTCGTTATAAATCAACTGTCTACCCTTGAAAAGAATTACCAATCTTACTTTATATCCTTTCTCTAAAAACTCTCTGATTTTTCTTAACTTCACCTGATAATCATGTTCTTCAATATTAGGTCTCATCTTTATCTCTTTTACCTCTGTACCTACTTTTTGATTTTTCTTTGCTTCTTTCTCTTTTCTTGTTAATTCATACTTGAACTTTCCATAATCCATTATCTTACACACAGGAGGATTTACATTAGGAGCTACCTCCACTAAATCTAAATTTTGCTCTCTTGCAATTTTCAATGCTTGTTCAATAGGCATTACTCCAAACTGATTTCCATCTTCTCCTACAACTCTTACCTCCCGTGCTCTAATCTTCTCATTGACTCTGTATTCTTTCTCTATAGAAAACACCTCCTTGAAATATTCTTATTCTTCTAAATAATCTTTTATCTTCTTACTCCTACTTGGATGACGAAGTCTCCTTAGAGCTTTAGCCTCTATCTGCCTAATTCTTTCTCTGGTTACATTAAACAGTTTTCCCACTTCTTCTAAAGTTCTTGGCTGATTATCCTCTAATCCAAATCTTAACTTTAGAATTTCTCTTTCCCTCTCAGAAAGTTCATTGAGAAGTTCTTCTATATCTTTTTTCAAAGACTTTTGTATTGATACATCAGCAGGGCTTAATCCTTTATTTTCTACAAAATCTGCTAAATGATTATCTTCGTCTTCTCCCACAGGCATCTCCAAAGACAGAGGCTCTTGCCCCATCATGCTTATCTCTCTTATCCTTTCTACAGGAAGCCCTGATTTTTCAGCAATTTCTTCTTCTGTAGGTTTTCTCCCGAGCTCCTGAGTTAGCTGTCTTGTTACTTTATGAATCTTATTCATAGTCTCTACCATATGAACTGGAATCCTTATAGTCCTTGCCTGGTCAGCGATAGCTCTTGTAATTGCTTGTCTTATCCACCAGGTAGCGTAGGTAGAAAATTTATATCCTTTTCTCCAATCAAATTTCTCCACAGCTTTTATTAGTCCAAGATTTCCTTCTTGTATCAAATCTAAGAATAAAAGTCCTCTTCCAATATATCTCTTAGCTACACTAACCACTAAACGCAAATTTGCCTCAATAAGTTTCTTTTTTGCCTCTTCATCTCCCTGTTCTACTCTTTTTGCAAGCTCAACCTCCTCTTCAGGAGTAAGTAAAGGGATCTTCCCTATCTCCTTAAGGTACATTTTTACTGGATCATCTAATTCTATCTCTTCAGGAATCTCTAAACCTTCTTCTGTAGGCTCTACAATTTCATCTTCCTTTATATCTGCAAGTAGATCTCCATCTATGAGTTCATGATCCTCAAGGAAATCTTCTACTTCCTCTATATGCTCTTCAGGATATGGAAACTCCATAAGGACTTCTTGCGGAGTTACCTTTTTAGTCTTCTTCTTAGCCATCTCCAAATCATCTCCTCTTAAAAATTTATTCCTTTACTTCTAAAAGACTCCTCAAAAAATAAATTTCTTCCATTATTCCTTTTTCTTTCTCATGATCTAAAGATTCTTTTGAGAGTTCTTCTAATAATTTATTAATTTCTTTTTTTATTTTTAACTTTTGAAAATGCTCCCATAAAAAGGGAATCATTTCTTCCTGACTTTTAAACTCTTCTCCTGACGAAATTGCTCTTTCAATCAAAATTCTTTGCTCCTCATCCCATTGACTCAAAAAATCTTCTAATCCTTTTTCTTTATCCCAAACTCTCCATTTCTTTAATACCTCTTGGTATAAAGGGAAGGAAAAATCCTCTGGACTCATACTTTTAATGTAAGTATCTTCTACATTTAACAGAATCAATCCCAAAAGCGCTTCTTCAGTATGAGAAACTCCAAAATATCTTGTAATTTGTATTTTCTTTTTTTCAGCTGGAAGCTTCTCAGAAAAAAGTCTTGCTTGTATCTCCTTTTGAAGTCCTTCTTCAGGTACTCCCAACTTACTGCTGATAAATGGCACGTATTGTTTCACTTTTTCTTGCTTGACAAGTATATTTTTACTACGAAGAATTGAAGATGTCAATATTTCAATTATCTCTTCTAATTTTTCTTGAAAAGTTATAGGCAGATTTAATGTATACTCCACAAGAAAATCTAAGGAGGGTTTACTTTCTTTTATTAGTTTTAAAAACTCATCTTTGGAATATTTTTGAATAAATTCATCAGGATCTTTTACTTCCTTAGGTAAAGAAAGCCAGTAGACATCAAGACCTTCTAACTCAAGAAGTGACAATGCTCTTTTTCCAGCTTGAATTCCTGCATAATCTTGATCATAACATAAAATTACTTTTTTAACATAATTCCTTAACAATTTTGCTTGAGAAGATGTAAGTGATGTTCCTAAAGAAGCAACTA
This sequence comes from Dictyoglomota bacterium, assembly GCA_029776735.1. The sequence goes on along the minus strand of JAKOUL010000029.1, from coordinate 14,261 downwards.
CATTATTTATTTTTGCCTGATGAAGAGAAATTGCATCCATATATCCTTCTACAAGAATAGCTTCGCTTTCTCTCTTTAAGCTATCTTTAGCCTGAAATAAGGCATATAAATTTTCACTTTTGTTAAAAACCTTATTTTCAGAAGAGTTCAAATATTTTGGCTCTTCATTTGTAATTGTCCTCGCTCCAAATCCTATTATTTTCCCTCGGGAATTCGTTATAGGGAATATAATTCTCCCTCCAAAAGGATCTTTCCACTCATCTTTAACTTTATAAAGTACTTTTGCATCAATAATATCTTCTTCAGAAAATCCTTTCCTCTGAAGATACTTGAAAAGTAGAGCTGGATTTTTAGGGGCAAATCCCAATAAAAATTTCTCTTGAGTCTCTACGGAGATATTTCTTTTTTTTAAATATAATTTGCCTTCTGCCCCATATTTACTATTTAGAAAAAGATTGTAAAAGTTGGCTACTGCTTTATTTATCTCTAATATTATATTCTCTTCTGAAGCTCTCTTATCTTCCCTCTTTGGAAGTTCTAATCCTACCTCATGAGCAAGTTCCTCTAAAGCTTCCATAAAAGTTATATTCCTATAATTTAAAAGAAATGAAAAAACGTCACCTGAAGCTCCACAACCAAAACAATGATAAAGCCCTTTATCTGGGTTTACATAAAAAGAAGGAGTTTTTTCTTGATGAAATGGACATAAACCTACGTAATTTTTCCCAGATTTCCTTAGATTCACATAACGAGATATTATATCCACTATATTTATTCTCTGCTTAACATCATCTACAAAATCTTCTAATGCCATTAGAAAGACCTCCATGGCTTAGGGATAAATATACTTTCATATAGTTCAATAGCATAACTGTCAGTCATTCCAGCTAAAAAATCTCTTATTCTTATTATAATATTATCTTCCTTAGGAAGATTAGGAGAAAGTTTACGCGGATTTTTCATAAAATATTCAAAAAGTCCTGTGAGAAGCAATTTCACTCTTTCATTTTCAGATTTTACCTGTGGATTTACATATAAGGTTTCATACAAAAAATTCCTTAATTCCTCCATGGCATCCAATACTTCATATTCAAATTTTAAATTTTCCGAGTTTAGACTATTATATACTAAGTTCTGCACCATACTATTTATTCTCTCCCTATGAGTTTCTCCTAAAACTTTTACTACTTTTTTAGGAATACTCTCTTCCTTTATAACACCAGCTCTCAAGGCATCATCAAGATCATGGTTTAAATAGGCAATCACATCTGAAATTCTAACAATTTCTGCCTCTAAAGTATCACAAACTCTTTCACTAAAACAGACTCTAAGATCTTTTTGACCTTTACTATGCTGGAGTATACCTTGCCTAACTTCATAAGTCAGATTAAGTCCCATACCATCTCTTTCTAATTTATCTACTACTCTTAAACTCTGTTCAGCATGAGAAAATCCTGGAGCCCCATATGATTTAGAAATTTCATCAAGTATATCTTCTCCCATATGTCCAAAAGGAGTATGCCCTAAATCATGTCCCAAAGCTATAGCTTCTGTAAGATCTTCATTTAGAGAAAGAGCTCTTGCAATAGTTCTTGCAATTTGAGAGACCTCAAGAGTATGAGTTAAACGAGTTCTATAATGATCTCCTTCTGGTGCAACAAAGACTTGGGTTTTATGTTTTAATCTCCGAAAAGCTTTGGAATGGATAATTCTGTCTCTGTCTCTTTGAAAACATGTTCTAATAGGACATTCTTCTTCAGGGAGAGCTCTCCCTTTGCTATTACTACTCAGAGTTGCAAATGGTGAAAGGAAATATTTTTCTCTTTCTTCTATTTTCTCTCTAACTAACATCTTCATAGGGAGGGGATAATTCCCCTCCCTAAAAATATCACCTCACTATACAGTTCTATCTACAAACTCCATCTTCTTTTGATACTTTAGTGTAGCTTGTGCTGCTGCAAGCCTTGCAACAGGTACTCTGAATGGTGAACAACTTACATAGTTCAAACCAATTAGGTAACAGAACTCAATAGATTTTGGATCTCCACCATGTTCACCACAGATTCCAATCTTCAAATCTGGTCTTGTACTTCTACCTTTTTGTACTGCAATCTTCATTAATTCTCCAACACCTTCGGTATCCAGATGTTCAAAAGGATCCTCTTCAATATAACCTTTATCTCTATATTTACCTAAGAATTTTCCTTCTGCATCATCACGGCTAAAGGCAAAACTCATTTGTGTTAAGTCGTTTGTTCCAAAAGAGAAGAATTCTGCAGTCTGAGCTAACTTATCTGCTATAATAGTTGCCCTTGGAACTTCAATCATAGTTCCTATTTTATATTCAACATCCACATTATTCTCTGAAAGAACTTCTTTAGCTATCTTATGGATAAGATCTCCTAATACCTCCATCTCAGACTCTAAAGCCACAACAGGTATCATAATCTCAGGTTTTACAGGAAGCCCCTCTTTTGCTACTGCCACAGCAGCTTCCATAATTGCTCTTACTTGCATTTCAAAGATTTCTGGATAGATCATTCCTAATCTACAGCCACGAAATCCCATCATAGGGTTAAACTCATGAAGTTCTTTTACTTTTTCAAGCAATTTTTCTTTTTCCTCTAATTCTTTATCACTAACTCCCTTTGCCTTCATTAATTCTATCTCTACTGTAAGATCTAATAATGGTGGCAAGAATTCATGTAATGGTGGGTCAATCAAGCGAATTGTTACTGGTCTTCCTTGCATTGCTTTGAATAGACCGATAAAGTCTTGCCTCTGTACAGGAAGAAGTTTGTCAAGTGCTTTTCTTCTTTCTTCCTCGGTTTCAGCAAGAATCATTTCTTGAACCAATGGTAATCTATTCCCTAAGAACATATGTTCAGTCCTTGCAAGTCCAATTCCTTCGGCACCATATTCAAATGCTTTCTGAGCATCTTGTGGTGTATCTGCATTAGCTCTGACTCCAATCTTTCTAATTTCATCTGCCAAAGAGAGAAGTTCCTTAAGCTCTTCACTCATCTTCGGTGGTATCATAGGAGCTTCACCAAGTATTACTTCTCCTGTGGTTCCATCTATGGTAATTATAGTCTCCTTCTTTACTATTAAATCTCCCACTTTAAACTCTTCTTTCTCAAGATCAATTCTTACAGACTCACAGCCTACCACTGCAGGTTTACCCATTCCTCTTGCTACTACTGCAGCATGGCTTGTCATTCCACCTCTACTGGTAAGTACTCCTTGAGCAGCAGCAAGTCCACCTATATCATCAGGAGTTGTCTCTGGCCTTACAAGGATTATCTTCTCTCCATCTTTTCCTCTTTTTTCAGCTTCTCTTGATGAAAATACTACTTTCCCAACAGCAGCACCTGGAGAAGCAGGAAGCCCTTTAGCTATAACTTGTTTCTTTGCATTAGGATCTATCTGAGCATGTAATAGCTGATTAATCTGTTCGGGAGATACTCTTAAAATAGCTTCTTCTTTACTAATTAGTCCTTCCTTCATCATATCTATTGCAATTTTAACTGCAGCTGCTGCAGTTCTTTTTGCATTTCTTGTCTGAAGCATATAGAGTTTTCCTCTTTCAATTGTAAACTCTATATCTTGAACATCTCTATAGTATTTCTCAAGCATATCTCTTACTTCAAGAAGTTGTTTATAAACCTGTGGCATCTCCTCAGCAAGTTTTGAAATAGGTTGAGGTGTTCTTATTCCTGCAACTACATCTTCTCCCTGAGCATTAGTAAGATATTCACCATAAAATTCCTTTTCACCTGTAGATGGGTTCCTTGTAAATGCTACACCAGTACCACTATCATTACCCATATTTCCAAATACCATAGTTACTATATTAACTGCAGTTCCCAGAGTCTCTGGAATGTTATGAATTTTTCTATAAGTAATAGCTCTATCATTATTCCAAGACTCAAATACTGCACGAATTGCCATTTCAAGCTGCTCATAAGGATCCTGTGGGAAATCATTCCCAGTCTCTTTCTTTACAAGTTCTTTATAAGCTTTTACTACTTCCTTGAGAGTCTCAGCAGTAAGTTCACTATCAAGCCTTACTCCCTGCTGTTTTTTATAATGGTCTAAGACTTCCTCAAATTTTTCATGAGAAATTCCAAGTACCACACTACCAAACATCTGAATGAATCTTCTATAAGAATCATAAGCAAATCTTTCATTGTTACTCTGTTTAGCAAGCCCTTTAACTGACTCATCATTTAAACCAAGGTTAAGAATAGTATCCATCATTCCTGGCATTGATATAGGGGCTCCAGATCTTACAGATACAAGAAGAGGATCGGAAGGATCTGCAAACTTTTTGCCAACCTTTTCTTCTATTTTCTTCATTGCCTCTAAAACTTCTTCCATCAGTCCTTCAGGAAGTTTTTTACCAAGTTCCTGATATTCTTTACACACATCAGTGGTTATAATAAATCCTGGAGGTACTGGAAGTCCTGCTTTTGTCATATCTGCAAGACCAGCACCCTTTCCCCCAAAAAGATTACGATTCTTACCATCAGCCTCTTCAAATGAATATACTCTCTTTTTTGACATATCCCATCCTCCTTACTCTTTTATATTTTTTTAAACTTATCTTAGAAATTATACCATAAAGTTATATAGAGAGGTTTTAATAAAAGTTTAAAATCACTTTGAAAGTTTACTCCAATCACAAATCTCCCATAAAAAGTTTTTGATATCAAAGAGAAGAGATAATCTATTCTCTTTCTCCTTTTCAACGGGAGACATAACTAATACATTGTCAAAAAACTCTTCTATTAACTCTGGCATTTTAAAAAATTTCTCATTAGATATTAAGATCTTATAATTTCCATTCCATATATCCTCTTCAAGGTCTTTCTTTAGCTCAACGAAAGCTTTATATAATTCTCTTTCATAAGGAAGAGAAAAGGAATCTATCTCTATACTATTTGACTCATAATCCTTAGGAAGTATTCTGTATAATCTATTAAAAGCAGTATTTATAGCATCAAAAGAAGGATGATTTTTTAGTTCTAAGATAAAATTAAATCTATTCTTAGTTTTCCAAACTGGGTCGTATCCTATGCTTAATACACTATCTATTACATCTTGAGGATACTTCCTATCTAAAAGCATATTTCTTAGTCTTTGCTGTATAAAACTATATCCCTTCTCTAACCTATCCTTCTTATCCTCAGGAAAGTTATAAACCATCCAAGAGTATTCAAACAGATCCCTTAAATTCAAAGGAATTTCCATCTCCCAAAAAATCTTTAAGAGCCCGACGATTAATCTTCTAAGTCCAATAGGATCCTCGGATCCTGTAGGAAAAAGATCTAAAGCAAAATATCCTGTAAGACTATCTATCCTATCTGCAATCCCAAGAAAAGCAGAAAGAATGAGAGATGGCAATTTATCATCTGCCGTCCTCGGGTATATATACTCTCCAATTACCTCTGGAACAGGCTTTTTTTCTCCTGAAATCTTTGCATATATTCCTCCCATTATTCCATGAAGCTCAGGATACTCGCTTACCATTAAGGTTCCAAGATCTGCTTTATATAGATCTACTGCTCTTAAAAGAATATTTCTTTCTTCTTCCGAGAGAGAAAGTTTTTGGACCAATTCCTCAATTATTTTTCTTACTCTTTCAACTTTATCTTTTATAGATCCTAAGCTTTCTTGAAATATAATGCCCTCAAGTTTTTCATTATATTCTTCTAAAGGTATTTTTTTATCTTCATTAAAGTAGTATTCTGCATCCTCAAGTCTTGCTTTAACAACCTTTTCATTTCCTTGAATAACTATCTCACTGTATTTGTCTGTTCCATTTCTAATAACTATGAATTTATTAGAAAATTTATTATCTTTTTCTCTCAAAGGAAAGTATCTTTGTTTCTTCTCTAAGGTTACTTCTAAGACAATTTCAGGAAGTTCTAAGTATTTTTTGTCAAATCTACCTAAAAGAGCAGTAGGATATTCTACTAAGAAGTTAACTTCATCTAATAATCCTGAATCATAGACCAAATTACACATATTTTCCTGTGCTATCTCATCTATTTGTTTTAATATCTCTTTTTTTCTCTCTTCATGGTCTACTATCACAAAATTCTCACGCATAGTAGTAAGATACGATTTTGCATCTTTTATCTCAATATTCTTATCAGACAAAAATCTTGGAGATCTTGAAAACTTAGAGGACTTTACACCTGCAACCTCAACAGGAATTAACTCATCACCAAAAAGGACTATTAACCATCTTATAGGTCTTCCAAAAGTAAATTTTATATTTCCCCATTGCATCATCTTAGGAAAACGAAGATTTTGAAGAAGATCTACAACAAAATTAGGGATAATCTGAGAGGTATTTTTACCCTCAATCCTTTTTTTCAAAAAAATATACTTACCTTTTAGAGTTTCTCCTATATATAGGTCACTTAGAGATACCTTATATTGTTCTGCAAACTTTTTAGCAGGTTCAGTCCAACTTCCATCTTTATAACCCACATGTGCTGCAGGACCTCTAATCTCTTCTTCTTGAGATTCTTGAGTCTCAAAAAGATCTTCTATATAAATTACAAGTCTTCTTGGGGTTGCCCATACTTTTACATCTTTATAATCAAGAAGATTTGAAGAGAGAAAATTAATTGTGATATTTTTCATTTGATTTAAAGCAGGCTCTAAAAAAGATGCAGGCATTTCTTCAGTTCCAATTTCTAATAATAGATCCCTATGCAAAATTTTTTTCCTCCCTTCTTACCGTTTTCTTTAAAAGTGGAAAACCTAAAGTTTCTCTACTTTTCAAATAATTTTCTGCGGCTTTAGCAGCGAGTCTTCTTATCCTTGAAATATACTGTGACCTCTGAACTACACTTATAGCCCCTCTCGCATCAAGTAAGTTGAAAGTATGAGAACATTTTAAGACATAATCATAGGCAGGAAAGGTTAGTCCTTCATTTAATAATCGTTCCGATTCTTTTTCATACTCATTAAAAAGCAACCTAAGTCTTTCTATATCTGCCAGTTCAAAATTATATTTACAATTTTCTATCTCGCTTTGAAGATGCACATCACCATAAGTAATATTATCTTGCCATAAAATATCTTTAAAATCATCTACACCTTGAATATACATTGTTATTCTTTCAAGCCCATAGGTAATCTCTGCAGAAATAGGAAATAAATCAAAGCCACCACACTGCTGGAAATAGGTAAACTGAGTAATCTCCATTCCATCTAACCAAACTTCCCAACCTATTCCCCATGCTCCTAAGGTTGGAGACTCCCAGTTATCTTCTACGAACCTAATATCATGCTTCTCTATATCTATCCCTAAATATCGTAAACTATCAATATAAATCTCTTGGACATTAGAAGGAGATGGCTTTAAGATTACTTGATATTGATAGTAATGCTGGAGACGATTTGGATTTTCGCCATATCTCCCATCAGTAGGACGTCTTGAAGGCTCTACATATGCTACATTCCATGGTTCTGGTCCTAAAACTCTAAAAAAAGTTGCGGGATTCATCGTTCCAGCTCCAACTTCAATATCATACGGTTGCTGAATAATACAGCCTTGTTTGTGCCAGAATTCATTTAGTTTAAATATGATCTCTTGAAAAAGCATTCTTTTATCTCCCTCCTAAAATATCCTCTCTTTTATCTTATCAAAAAACTCATCCTGTATAGGAGTTTTTTCCCAATCCTCTTTTATTAATTTTTCAAAAGGCTCTCCCAATATCTTGTTATAATTCTTTATCTCATCAAACGGTATAACAAACCCATTTCTAACACAATTCTTACAAAATATCTTATTGTCTAAAAAATCTACGACTACAAAGTCACTTAAACCCTTATTACAAGAAGCACATTTCTCTGAAAATGGAGCCAAAAATCCTAATCTTTGCCAAATTTTAAGTAGAAAAATTTTCCCTATGCTTCCGTTAACTTTTTTTACCTGCAAAAAACTTAAAAGAAGATTAAAAACCTCTGTATCTTTGACTTCTAATGGAATACTCTCATTAAATAGATCAATATACTTTGCTACCAAGAAGAAGTTATTTAGATCATCTTTTAAATCTGAAAAACGGTCATAGACCTGCCAATTTACTAATAAATCAAGCTCTTTTCTGTTAACAAAATAACCTTTACCATAAGTAAGCACTTCTACACGTCCCCTTAAACGATTCTTCATTTTTAATGCCCCTGGTGCCTTTACCCAAAATTTACCTTTTCCCTTACCATAGACATTTAGCAATAAATCTCCGTCTCCCACCTTTTTCCTATTCAAAATTATTCCTTCTTCATAATAATATCTATTCTCTAATCCCATTGACTATACTCACACTATTAGAAGCCCCAATTCTATCTGCTCCTGCTTTTATCATATTTAGTGCCTGTTCAAAATCTCTTATACCACCAGATGCTTTAATTTTTAAGTCTTCACCTGCAACTCTCTTTAAAAGTAAAATATCTTCCACTGTTGCTCCTCCAGTTCCAAAACCTGTAGATGTCTTTACAAAATGAGCACCACTTTCTTTTATGATCTCTGTAGCATAAACTTTTTCATCATCAGTCAAATAGCAGGTTTCTATTATTACTTTCACTATATGATTCTCTGCAGCTTTCACAATCTCTCTTATCTCATTAGCAAGATAATCTCTCCTTCTATCTTTCAAAGCACCAATATTTATGACCATATCAAACTCATTAGCTCCAAGTTCTAAAGTTTTTGAAACCTGAAATACCTTTATAGAAGTAGCACTTGCTCCCAAAGGAAAATCTATAACAGTACAGATTTTAATATCTGTACCCTCTAAAAAATTCTTGGCTAAGGGAATATAACAAGAATTAATGCATACAGAATAAAAACCATATTCTATTGCTTCTAAACACAATTTCTCAATATCTTTTGTTGTAGCAATAGGTTTAAGTAAAGTATGATCTATCATTTTAGCTAAGGTCTTTTTATCCATAATTCACCTCTATTGATATCCTAATTCTCTCAAAACTTCGGGCTTTTTTCTCCACTTCTCTTTAACTTTAACCCACAGATCTAAGTAAACCTGTTTTTCAAAATAATCTTCAAGTTCCATACGAGCTAAGGTACCAATCTTTTTTAACATCTGTCCATCTTTCCCTATAATAATTGCTTTTTGAGTTGGTCGTTCCACAAGAATAGTAGCCCTTATATAGACAAGCACACCATTCTTTCTATCTTCAATCTCATCTACATATACTGTCACCGAGTGAGGAAGTTCTTGATGAGTAAGATGAATGATCTTTTCTCTAATTATCTCAGAAATCCAGAATTTATCTGTTTGATCCGTAAGCATATCTGGAGGATATAGAAAGATTCCTTCTGGAGATATTGCTTTTAAATGACCCAATAATATCTCCTTATTAGTTCCTAAAAGAGCAGATATTCCAATAATATTATCTTCAGGAATTCCAAGCCCTAAAACTTCTTTTTTCTTCTCTTCTACTATTTTTTCTGAGACCATATCTACTTTATTTAAAAGAACTATAAAAGGTTTATCCTTAGACTTTACAAAATTAAGAAAAGCTCTATCATCATTGTCTATTCTCTCTGTTACATCTATTATATAGAGGACAATATCTGAATCCTCAATGGTTTGCCTAATAACTTTCTGCATATATTCTCCTAAAAGATGCTTAGGAGGATACCAGCCTGGAGTATCTAAAAATATAAACTGTGCATCCTCTAAGGTTAATATTCCTAAAATTCGTTGGCGAGTAGTCTGAGGTTTATCAGCTACAATGGACACCTTTTCCCCTACTAAAAGATTTATTAGGGTTGATTTTCCTGCATTTGGCTTTCCTACAATACTAATATAAGCTAATTTTGTACTACTCATCTTTTACCTCTAAAGAAAAACTTATAGGCAACATCTCAGAGGCTTTAAAAATTTCAAAGCTATCTTTTTCAGGACTATATAGTAGAATCTCCATATCTGGAGAAAATTCTACCATTACTTGTCTACAAGCTCCGCAAGGAGGTACCCCTCTACCATCTTTATCAACTATTACAATTTTTGAGAAACTCCTTTCTCCTTCACTTATCGCTTTAAACATAGCAACCCTTTCAGCACATATGGTCAAGCCATAAGAAGCATTTTCAATGTTTGTACCTGTATATACTTTTCCACTTTTTGTGAGAAGAGCAACGCCAAGAGGAAAATGAGAATATGGAGAATAAGAATATTTAATTACATCTAAAGCTTTATTTAAAAGTTCTCTATTATCCATGTTTCTTCTCTTTTATTACACTTTCTATAAAACCTTTAAAAAGGGGATGAGGATTTAATGGTCTGGATTTATACTCAGGATGGAATTGTGTCGCTACAAACCATGGATGATCTACAAGTTCAATAATTTCTATTAAATTCCCATCAGGAGATGTTCCTGAGATCTTTAATCCATTTTCTCTAAAGAATTCCCTATATTCATTGTTCACCTCATATCTATGTCTATGTCTCTCATAAACAATATCTTGTTGATAACATTTATAAGCTAAAGAATCTTTATCTAAAACACATGGGTAAGCCCCAAGTCTCATAGTACCACCTTTATTCTTAAGATCTTTTTGGTCAGGCATAAGATCTATTACAGGATCAGGAGTATTCTCATCAAATTCGCTACTGTTTGCATATTTAAGCCCAAAACTCTGCGCAAACTCTATAACAGCGCATTGGAGTCCAAGACAAAGCCCTAAAAATGGTACTTTGTTAATCCTTGCCCACCTTATTCCCTCAACCATTCCTTCTATTCCTCTTGTCCCAAAGCCTCCAGGGACTAAAAGCCCATCAGTACCTTTTAAAGCTTCTTCTACAGTATTTGAATTTACTTTATCTGACTCTACCAATCTTGAATTTAGTTTTACCCCATAATATCTCGTAGCATGTTTTAAAGCTTGAACTACACTCAGATAAGCATCAGGTAAACTAACATATTTACCTAAGATCGTTATATTAACCTCTCCATTTAACTCTTTATTTACCATCTTCTCCCAGTCTTCAAGATGACTCTTTCTATTCTCAAGTTCCAAAAACCTACATGCTAAATCTCCTAATCCTTCTTCTTCAAAGGAAAGAGGAATAGTATATATGTCTTCAACATCAACACCAGTAATAACTGCTTCAGGTTCCACATCAGTAAACAAGGCTATTTTTTCTCTTATTCCTTTTGGTAATTTTGTTCTTGCTCTACATAGGATTATATCAGGCTGTATTCCTATACTTCTTAATTCTTTTACGCTATGTTGGGTAGGCTTTGTTTTTAACTCTCCTGTGGGGAAAAGAGAAGGGACCAAAGTAACATGTAGATAAATAACATTTTCTCTTCCTACTTCTTTTCTAAACTGCCTTGCAGCTTCCAAAAAAGGAAGCCCTTCAATATCTCCTACGGTACCTCCAATCTCAATTAATACAACATCTGCTTGGGTTTTTTGAGCAACAACTCTTATGCTCTCTTTTATTTCCTCAGTAATGTGAGGAATAATCTGTACAGTTGAACCTAAGTATTTTCCTTCTCTTTCTTTTTTTATAACACTTGAATAGATTTTACCTGTAGTTACATTATTTATAGCAGAAAGGTTTACATCTAAAAATCTCTCGTAATGCCCAAGGTCAAGATCAGTTTCAGCTCCATCCTCCGTTACAAATATTTCTCCATGTTGGTATGGATTCATAGTTCCTGCATCTACATTTAGATATGGATCAAACTTCAGAGCTGTAACTTTAAAACCTTTACTCTTTAAAATCCTTCCTAAGGAAGCAGTAGTAAGACCCTTACCTAAGGATGATATAACACCGCCTGTTATGAATATAAACTTTGTGTCACTCATCTTTCACCTCTTTCTCCTCATCTTTTATCTTTTTCTTTATTATCTTTACTTTTTCAATCCTTTGCCTGCGTACACTCTCAATCTTAATTTTTATATCTCCTAAATCAATTTCCTCTCCTCTCAAAGGAACTCTACCTAATATATCCAATATAAGACCACCTAAAGTGTCATAATCGGTTTCTGGTAGAGTAATACTCCAAGATTCTTTTAAAATATCATTAAGTTCATAGATATTTTTCTTAGCATCTACAAGAATAGTGTTTTCATCTATAAAAGAAAAGGTATTTTTTTCTTTATCGTATTCGTCTTCTATTTCTCCTACTAATTCTTCTAACAAATCTTCTAAGGTTACAAGTCCTGAGGTTCCTCCGTATTCATCCACTACAATAGCCATATGTGCCTTTTTTCTGCGCATCTCATTAAATAGCTCATTTATCTTCATGTTTTCTGGAACATAAATAACCTCTCTTAAAATACCTCTTATACTTGCGTTTAGATCTTTTTCTGCTAATGCTTTTAAAATATCTTTCGCATGTATTATGCCTATGATATTATCAATACTTCCTTCATATACAGGAAGACGAGAATGCCCTTCTTCAATAACCTTTTTCCATGCCTCTTTTAGAGAACCATCTACGTTAACACATACCATATCAATTCTTGGTACCATAACCTCATGCACTTCTGTATCTGTAAATTCTAAGATATTATTTATCAGCTCTTTTTCTTCTTTCTCAATAATACCTTCTTTCTCTCCTACATTTACTAATGTGAGAAACTCATCCACAGTGGCAAAGGGAGAGATTTTTTCCTGACTATTTCCTAAGAGTCTATAAAAAATAGCACTAAATGCAAGGATACCATTGGCTATAGGAAGCATTAAATAGTAAATAGGATAAAATAAGTTTAAAACCGAAAGAGCATACCTCTCTTTATACTTTAAACCAAAAGACTTAGGAATGACATCCCCAAATACAACTATAAATAAAGTAGATATACCTGTAGCAAGAGCTATACCATAGCTCTGAGTAAAAGATAACGCTAATTTAGTGGCTATAGATGAAATAAGAATATTTACAAGATTATTAGCAATAAGAATTGTAGTAAGAACCTTTTGAGTATCTTCCATTAATCTCAAAAGTCTTTCTGCCTTTCTATTACCAGACTCAGAAAGGTGATGCAGTTTAATCTTAGGAAGAGAAAGAAGTGATGCTTCTAAAGCCGAAAGAAAACCCGACAAACTTAATAAAATTATTATAAGTAGGTAATACAGCCCTTCTTCACACCCCTTCTATGGTAAGTTTATATACTTCAAAAAAATGAGACCACCAGAAATCACTGCTAAAATAGCCAAAATAAACACTGCTGACGCAGACAAATCCTTAATTAGTTTTATTTTGGGAGAAAAATCTTCCGAGATAGAATCTAATGTTCTCTCTATTGCAGTATTAAAAAACTCAGCACTAATTACAATTCCTATCCAAAGAAGAATAAATAACATATCCGAAAGAGAGAATTCTAAAACAATTCCTATAAACAAAGCAAGAATAGAAACAACAATTTGGATTTTAATATTTCTTTCAAATTTTATTCCAAATACAAAACCATCTAAAGCATATGAAATACTTTCTTTCAAGTTTTTACTTCTCATTACCTACTTCCAAAGGGAAAATAGTTTTGATGCCTCTTTTTCCATAACCTCATAATCTTCGTCAGTCTCATGATCATATCCAAGAATATGAAGAACCCCATGTAAAGCTAAAAAAGCAATCTCATCAAGAAGAGATTTATTATTTTCTTCTGCTTGCTGTTTAACAGTTTCTAAGGATATATATATTTCACCCACAATTCTACCTTTCGTATCTTTACCTAAGGAAAAAGATAAAACATCTGTTGGACTATCTTTACCTCTGTATTTGCTATTTAGCTCTTTAATTTTTTCATCATCAACCATAACTACAGAAATATCATATTTATTAGGAATAAGCCCCTTTTTTTTAAAAACTTCTTTTAAAAAATTCTTGATTTTCTCTTCTTCCTTTTTAGAAACTTCACCAACTAAATCATAAACTTGTAATCCCATTTATTTTTTCTCCCATCTTTCATAAGCCTTTACAATCTCTCTTACAATATCATGTCTTACTATATCTTCATCCGTTAAATCTACAAAGGCAACTCCTTTTATTCCTTGTAAAACTTGCCATGCATGCATAAGACCAGAGATTTCACCATTTCCAAGGTCTGTTTGAGTTACATCTCCTGTAACTACCATTTTACTACCAAAACCAAACCTTGTAAGAAACATCTTTATTTGTAAAGGCGTAGTATTTTGAGCTTCATCTAAAAGCACAAAAGCTTCTTTGAAAGTTCTCCCCCTCATATAAGCAAGAGGAGCTAC
>JAKOUL010000027.1 GCA_029776735.1 Dictyoglomota bacterium | reverse complement strand
CTGTAATTCCTTATAAAGTTAGTATTCCTACGATTTATATATCCTCTGATACTTATACGGATATAGCCTCTTATATGGATAAATTTAAAAATCTTAGAGCTTATTATAGAATTGAATATGATAAAAACTCATCTTATGCTAAGAACCTTATCTTTTTAATCCCCTCAAAGAGTAAAGAGAAAAAGACCCTTGTGGTTTCAGCTCATATAGACCATTTGGGGAAAGATATAGATGGATACTTCCCAGGAGCTAATGATAATGCTTCTGGGGTGGGAGTTTTAATGGAGATTGCAAAAGAAATCTGGGAAAAAGGAAATAATTATCCCTTTAACATACTTTTCTTGATAACTAATGGGGAAGAGAAAGGGATTCTCGGTGCTGAATTTTTTGTAGAGGATCCTGTGGTGCCTATAGAAGATATCTTTCTTAATATAAATATAGATTGTGTGGGAAGAGGAGAAAAACTTTTTGTAAGCTACAATACTTATGCAGAGGATATGATAAAGAATATGGGTATAAAAAATGTGAGCTTTGTAAAAGATCTATTTTTAGCTGATTCAGATCAGTATGCCTTTCATCTTGAAGGGATTCCTACATTTTTTATACTAAGAGCTAATAAAGATTATTCTATGCCTGATCTACATCAGAAAACTGATACATGGGATAAAATTCCTAAAGAGAATCTTTCTGAAAGTATGCAAGTTTTTTTTGATATTCTTCAAAATGTCTCTTTTTTTAACTATGTTTTAAAATAATCGTTTTAAACTTATAATAAGAATATTAGTTTTATGTTTGAGGAGGACATTATGAAGAGGATCTTATTGCTTGTTTTGATCCTTCTTCTTATTACAAGTGTAAAAGCCTCTATACTTTTAAATGGTGCTGGTGCAACCTTTCCTTATCCTCTTTATGCTCGCTGGTTTTACGATTTTGAAAAAATCTCAGGAATAAAGGTAAATTATCAAGCTATAGGAAGTGGTGCAGGAATTCAGCAGATACAAGCAGGGACTGTAGATTTTGGAGCATCAGATTCTCCTCTCTCCAGTAAAGATCAACAGGCTTCTAATCTTATAATGATTCCATCGGTGGCTGGAGGGATTGCCATAGTTTACAATATCCCAGGAGTTGGAAAAGGGCTGAAACTTTCCCGTGAGGTTATTGCAGATATTTTCTTAGGAAAGATAAAGACATGGGATGATCCTAAAATTACCTCTTTAAATCCCAATATGAAAATTCCAAAAATTAACATAACTGTCGTGAGAAGGTCTGATGGTAGTGGTACTACTGATATATTTACCCATTTCCTATCCTCGGTAAGTCCTGAATGGAAAGAAAAAGTTGGTGCAGGTACCTCTGTAAATTGGCCTACAGGTATTGGTGGAAGGGGGAATATGGGAGTTGCAGGATATATAAAGAATATTGTTGGTACCATAGGATATCTTGAGCTTACCTATGCAGTACAAAATAATCTTCCCTATGCTATGGTAAAGAATAAGGCTGGAAATTTTGTATATCCAGAGATTCCTAATATAGAAGCTGCTCTTGAAAACTTTCCTGTGCAAAAGGATTTTTATGTCTATCCTATAGATGCAAAGGGAAAGGATAGCTATCCTATTTCAGGATATACATTCTTACTTATAAGAAAAAATCAAGGGAATTTAGAGAAGGCAAAGGCTCTTATTAGCTTGGTGAACTGGATCTATAAAGAGGGAGATAAGACTGCAAAAGATCTTTATTATGTACCTCTGCCTCAAAAGGTGAAGAGTATGGCTCTTGAAAGATTAAAAGAGTTAAATTATCAAGGTAAACCTATTCGTTAATTGAAATTATGAGGATAGGAGATAGAATTTTCAAAATTTTAGCTGTATTTTCAAGCCTTATAATAGTAGGGCTTGTAACAGGTCTTTTTATAGAACTTCTTGTTACCTCTATTCCAAGTATTAAAAAGTTTGGCATTAAATTCATTATTGATACA
>JAKOUL010000135.1 GCA_029776735.1 Dictyoglomota bacterium | reverse complement strand
GAAGATCAGGTGGATAGTCTTTTAAGATCCCGAGCCAAGGCAGTAAACTTTGGTATAATTTATGGAATCTCTGCCTTTGGTCTTTCTGAGACCACAGGACTTATGCCTGAAGAGGCTGAAAAATTTATTGATACATACTTTAAGCATTATCCAAAGGTAAAGCTTTATATTGAGAAGTCTTTAAATGAGGCACGAGAAAGTGGCTTTGTAAAGACACTTTTTGGTAGAAAAAGATATGTACCAGAGATAAGGAGTGTAAATAAGCAGATAAGAAGTCTTTATGAGAGGATTGCTATTAATGCTCCCATACAGGGAACATCTGCAGATATTATAAAACTTGCTATGATAGAGATTTTTAAAGAGATTGAAAATAGGAATTTAAAGTCAAAAATTCTTCTTCAGATTCATGATGAATTGGTATTGGAAGTACCAGAAAATGAGATTGAGTTTGTCTCAAGAATGGCTAAGGATAAAATGGAGCATGTGGTGGAACTTTCAGTTCCTCTTTTGGTAGAAATTTCTATAGGTAAAAATCTTTCAGAATTAAAATGAGCTATAAAATAGGAATTACAGGTGGTATAGCTACAGGAAAAACATTAGTGGGAAATACTCTTGAGGAGATAAAAGTACCCGTAATAAGCGCTGATGAGATAGTACATGAACTCTTAGAAGAAAAATTTTATCAAAACAGGATTAAGGAAATATTTGGTGAAGAGGTATTTGATAATGGTATTCTAAATAGAAAAAAGCTTGCAAAGATTATATTTTCTAATAGAGAGGATAGGGAAAAGCTAAATGCTCTTCTTCATCCTCCTGTACTTCAAGAGATAAAAAGGAGATTAGAATTAATAGATTTTTATGATATTGTTGCTGTGGAGATACCTTTGCTTTTTGAGGTGGGAGTTGAGGATTGGTTTGATGAAGTATGGGTAGTGTATGCTCCTTTGGAAATGCAGATTGAAAGGATAGTTTCAAGGGATAAGGTAACAGAAGAGGAGGCTCTTCTTAGAATAAAATCTCAGATGCCTATGGAAGAGAAAATAAAAAAAGCTGATTTTATCATATATAATGTGGGAGATGTTGAAAGTACAAAAGATCAGGTTATGAATAGAATTTCATATCTTCGTAGAATGATATATAATAAAAGATTGGAGTAAGTTATGAGTGGGTTTATATTAGTCTCAGAGTTTAAGCCTTGTGGAGATCAACCTCAGGCAATAGAAAAACTTACCGAGGGAGTTAAAAAGGGTTTAAGATATCAAACTCTTATAGGAGTTACTGGTTCTGGTAAGACCTTTACCATGGCAAACATCATTGCCAATGTTCAGAAACCAACACTGGTTATAGCCCCAAATAAAACTCTCGCTGCTCAACTTTATAGTGAATTCAAAGAATTTTTCCCATATAATGCAGTGGAGTATTTTGTCAGCTATTATGATTACTATCAGCCTGAAGCCTATATTCCCCAGACTGATACTTATATTGAAAAAGATGCGGATATAAATGATCGCATAGATAGACTGAGACATAGAGCTACCAGTGCTCTTCTCTCACGAAGAGATGTCATAGTGGTTGCTAGTGTATCCTGTATATATGGGCTTGGTTCTCCTGAAGATTATGAAAATATGGTTTTTAGAATAGGTGTGGGGGAGGAATTTCCCAGAGATTTACTTCTTAGAAAACTCGTGAAACTTCAATATGAAAGAAATGATTATGAATTTACCAGAGGAAAATTTAGAGTAAGGGGAGATGTGGTTGAGATATTTCCTATTGGTGGAGAGACTGCAATCAGAGTAGAGTACTGGGGAGATACCGTAGAAAAGATTGTGGAGTTTGATCCTGTAAGTGGTAAAAAGGTTTATTCCTGGGATGAAGTTTTTATCTATCCTGCTACACACTATGTGGCTCCTGCTGAGAAATTGGAAAGAGCTATGGAATCTATAAAAAAGGAGCTTGAAGAGAGAGTGGAAGAGTTAAAAGGTCAAGGAAAATTTTTAGAGGCAAAAAGACTTGAAGCAAGAACAATGTATGATTTAGAGCTTTTAAGAGAGATAGGATATTGCAAAGGAATAGAAAATTACTCAAGACATTTAGATGGTAGAAAACCAGGGGAACCACCTTATACTCTTCTTGATTATTTCCCTGATGATTTTTTGCTCTTTATTGATGAGTCTCATCTCACTATTCCTCAAATTAGAGCTATGTATAATGGGGATAGAGCAAGGAAAGATAGTCTTGTGGAATATGGTTTTAGGCTTCCATCGGCTTATGATAATAGACCTCTTCTCTTTGAAGAGTTTTGGGAGAGAATACCTCAGGTAATATTTGTCTCTGCAACACCAGCAGAGTTTGAATTTTCTATTTCAGAACAAGTGGTGGAACAACTTGTAAGACCTACAGGGCTCTTAGATCCTGAGATAGAAGTGCATCCTACTGAGGGGCAGATAGAACATCTTGTGTCTCAGATTAAAGAGATAGTATCTCATGGAGAAAGAGCACTGGTTACCACTCTTACAAAAAGGACTGCAGAAGATTTAGCAGAGTATCTTTCAAATTTAGGTGTGAAGGTAACATACCTTCACTCAGAGATTGAAACTTTTGAAAGGACAAGTATACTTCAGGATTTAAGACTTGGTAAATTTGATGTTTTAGTAGGTATAAACCTTTTAAGAGAAGGTCTTGATCTTCCTGAAGTATCTTTGATAGCAATTCTTGATGCTGATAGGGAAGGTTTTTTGAGATCTGAAAGGTCTCTTATCCAAGTTATGGGAAGAGCAGCAAGAAATGTAAATGGAAAGGTAATAATGTATGCAGACACAATAACAGATTCTATGAGAAGAGCTATTGAAGAGACTGAGAGAAGACGCAAAATTCAAATGGAATATAATAAAGCTAATGGCATTGTGCCAAGAAGCATTAAGAAATCAGTAAAGGAAGTATTTCAATTTGTAGAGGCAGTAAAGGAGAATCAGGTAGATTACAAGACAATGTCTAAGAAACTTTCTATAGATGAGATAGAAGATGTAATAAAAGAGATTGAGAAGGAGATGTATGAGGCAGCAGCAGAACTTGATTTTGAAAGGGCAGCTTATTTAAGGAATCAGATAAAAGATCTTAAAGAGGAGTTAAAGAGAAAGACAAAATTATGAGTGGATGTATAAAAATAAGAGGAGCAAGAGAACACAACTTAAAAAATGTGAATGTAGATTTGCCCAGGGATAAATTTATTGTATTCACAGGGCTTAGTGGATCAGGGAAATCTTCCCTTGCTTTTGATACCATATATGCAGAAGGACAGAGAAGATATGTAGAGTCTCTTTCTACATATGCACGTCAATTTTTAGGACAGATTAATAAACCAGATGTGGATATTATTGAGGGATTATCGCCTGCTATTTCCATAGAGCAAAAAACAGTAATAAAAAATCCTCGTTCCACAGTAGGTACTGTCACTGAAATTTATGACTATTTAAGACTTCTTTTTGCTAATATTGGTAAGCCTCATTGTCCTAATTGTGGTATAGAGATCTCGGCTCAAACACCTCAAGAAATTGTTGAGAAGATCTTATCTTGGGAAGAAGGGACAAAAATTCAAATTCTTTCTCCTGTGGTAAGAGGTAGAAAAGGAGAGTATAAGAAGCTTCTTGATAACTTAAGAAAAGAAGGTTTTTTACGTGTAAAGGTAGATGGTGAGATGTACACATTAGATGAAGATATAGATATGGATAAGAACAAGAAGCATGATATATACGTGGTTATAGATAGGCTTGTAATAAAACCCGATATTAAAACACGTCTTTCTGATTCTGTGGAGCTTGCTTTAAAGCTTAGTGGAGGTTTAATAGTTGTTGAGAAATCTGTAGAAGAAGAGGTTGAGGAGCATCTTTTCAGTGAGAACTTTTCATGTCCTATATGTGGTTTTAGTTTTGGAGAGATTACTCCCAGACTCTTTTCTTTTAACAGTCCTTATGGGGCATGTCCTGCCTGTTCTGGTCTTGGAGGTAAAAAGGAGTTTGATCCTGATCTTATTTTAGATTTTGAAAAATCTATATCAGAAGGAGCAATTACTCCTTGGGGAAAGGAGATTTCTCCATATTATAAAATTCTCCTTAGTGAAGTTGGTAAGAAGCTTGGCTTTACATTGAATACTCCTCTAAAATTCTTTACTGAAAATCAGATAAAAGCAATTCTTTATGGAGTACCTTTTGCTGTAGAGGTAGATTTTCCAGATTGGAGTATCTATGGATATAGGCATTTTGAAGGTGTTATTAATATTTTTATGAAAAAATATGAGGAGACAGAATCTGAGGATATTAAAACCTTTTATGAAAAATTTATGGTTTTCTCTCCTTGTAGTGAATGCGGCGGGAAAAGATTAAAAAAAGAAGCACTTTCTATCTTTGTGGGTGGAAAGAATATTGCAGAAGTTTCAGCTTTTACTTTTAACGAGTTAATATCTTTTTTTGAAAATCTTTCTCTCTCTGAAAGAGAAAGGATTATTGCAGCTCCTATTTTAAAGGAAATTCTTCAAAGGGCAAGATTTCTTATTGAAGTTGGTGTGGATTATCTTACTTTAGACAGGTCTGCAGATACCCTATCAGGAGGGGAGTCTCAAAGGGTTAAGCTTGCAACTCAGATAGGTTCTGGACTTGTAGGAGTTATATATGTTCTTGATGAGCCCAGTGTTGGTCTTCACCCCAGAGATAATAAAAGATTAATAGAAAATCTTAAAAGGCTCAGAGATCTTGGTAATACAATAATAGTAGTGGAGCATGATGAAGAGATTATAAGATCTGCTGATTTTATTGTGGATATTGGTCCTGGAGCAGGAGAAAAGGGGGGAAGAATATTAGTGGCAGGACCTCTTGAGGATGTCTTAAAAAATCCTACTTCAATAACAGCTCAGTATCTCCGTGGAGAAAAACAAATTCCTGTTCCTAAAAAGAGAAGACCAATAAGTGGAAGATGGCTTGAAATAGTAGGTGCACGAGCAAGAAATTTAAAAAATATAGATGTAAATATTCCCTTAGGAACCTTTGTATGTCTCACAGGAGTTTCTGGCTCTGGAAAGAGTACTTTAGTAGAAGAGATTATATATCCTGCACTGCAAAAAGCTCTTCACGGGAAAAAGATAAAAAGTGAATATTATGATGATATAAAAGGCACAGCATACATAGATAAGGTGATTGTAATTGATCAGTCTCCTATTGGAAGGACTCCAAGATCTAATCCTGCTACATATATTGGTCTTTTTACTATGATAAGAGAACTTTTTGCTCAGCTTCCTGAGGCAAAAATGCGTGGTTACAGGCCAGGAAGATTTAGTTTCAATGTAAAGGGTGGAAGATGTGAGGCTTGTAAAGGAGAAGGTATGGTAAAAGTGGAGATGCACTTTCTACCTGATATTTATATACCTTGTGAAGTTTGTAAAGGCAAAAGATATAATAGTGAGACCTTAGAGATTACATTTAAAGGGAAAAACATTGCAGATATTCTTGATATGAGTGTAGAGGAAGGTTTAGAGTTTTTTGAAAACTTTCCAGCAATAAGAAGAAAATTAGAAACCTTATATGATGTAGGTTTAGGATATATAAAGTTTGGTCAATCTGCCACTACGCTCTCAGGAGGAGAAGCACAGAGAATTAAGCTTGCTGCAGAACTTTCTAAGAAGAGTACAGGTAGAACCTTTTATATTCTTGATGAACCAACTACAGGTCTTCATTTTGCAGATGTGGAGAAACTTTTAAATCTTCTACATAGACTTGTAGATGCTGGAAATACAGTGCTTGTTATTGAACATAATTTAGAGGTTGTTAAGACTGCAGACTATGTAATTGATCTTGGTCCAGAAGGAGGAGATAGGGGAGGGGAGGTCATAGCTCAAGGTACACCTGAAGAGGTTGCTATGAATCCTAACTCTTATACAGGGCAGTTTTTAAGAAAAATTCTTTTTACTGAGAAAGAAAAGGTAAGATGATAGGGACTATTAAAGTTAGAAATGGATTTTTAATCGTAGAGTTTAATGATGATGTTATAAAAAGAATAACCTGGAGAAAAGATTGGGAGAAAGAAGGTGATTTCCCAGGAAGAAAACTTTTTGAGAGGTATTTTTCAGGAGAGAAGGTAGATTTTTCCACATTAAAGCTTGATTTTAAAGATATACCTCCTTTTTTTGAAAGGGTTTACTCTCTTTTAAGAGAGGTTCCTTGGGGTAAGGTGGTAAGCTATCAAGATCTTGCTTTGAGTCTTGGAAATAGGAATTATCAGAGGGCTGTAGGGAATGCTATGAGTAGGAATCCTTTTTTAATTGTAGTGCCGTGTCATAGGGTTGTTAAGAAGGATGGAAGGATAGGATCTTTTGGACTTGGAGTTGAATTTAAAGAGTGGCTTTTAAATCTTGAAGATGTGAGGGTTAATAATGGAAAGATTTCTGGCATTAGATATTGGTGGCACTAAAATAGCTGTAGGAAGATTTACAAAAGATGGGGTATTGGAGGAAGAGATATCTTTTCCTACAATACCAGAGAGAGGCTATAAGGAGATTATGAAAGAAATTATTGAAAAGCTTGCATCTATAAAAACTGATGATACTATTGCATTAGGGGTTGGATGTGCAGGTCCTTTGGATAGAGTAGAAGGTGTAATTTTTTCTCCTCCAAATCTTCCTGGATGGGATAAAGCACCAATTAAAGTAGATCTTCAGAAAGATTTAAATATTCCTGTCTTTATAGATAATGATGCTAATGCTGCTTGTTTAGGAGAGTATTACTTTGGAGCAGGAAAAGGTTGTAGGGATATGGTCTATATTACGGTAAGTACTGGAATTGGTGGGGGAATAATGGTAGACGGAAAGATATTACACGGTAGAAGAGATAGTGCAGGAGAAGTAGGACACCAGACTATTTTACCCGATGGTCCCTTATGTAATTGTGGAAATAGAGGTTGTTTAGAAGCTATCTCTTCAGGTACGGCTCTTGCTAAAAGAGCAAAAGAGGTTATTCTCAGCGGTGAAGAAACAATTTTGAGAGATATGTCTGAAGAAGAAGAGATATCTGCTAAACTTGTACGAGAGGCGATGCTAAAAGGAGATAGATCGGCAAAAAGGATATGGGATGAGGCTATGGAATATTTGGGAATAGGAGTAGGGAATATAATAACCGTTCTCTCTCCTGAGAGAGTTATTATTGGAGGAAGCATAGGACTTTCTGGGAAAGATGTAATAGAAAAGATAAAAGAAGTAGTAGCTAAAAGAGTTTTTTTAGTACCTGTAGATATGATAGAAATTATTCCTGCTAAGTTGGGAGATAAAGTGGGACTATACGGGGCTTTTTCTGTGGCTTTATATGAAAGAGATTTATAGGAGGGGAAAATATATTTTCCCCTCCTAATCTTCTTATTTCGTAGGAGCTACAAAAGGTAAAGGAATAGTAGTTGAAGGTGTCTTTTGTCTTATAATTTTACCTGGTGGCAATGTTCTTAATTGATTAGGAGATAGATTTGAGTTTATCTTAATCTCGTCCCATACGATCTCCATATATAATCTATTCTGTACATCATACATCTTAAGTCTTACAGGCATATAGTCCTTTGTGACATATAGTTCAAGAGATGAGTATTGAGCTTTAAGTTCAGCTTTTTGAGGTATACCTTTTATTTTATAAAGTTTTTGATTCTTTTCTGAGACCTCTTCAATAGTTATTGAGAAATCCTTTCCACTTTCTCCTACCATAGGAATACTTGTAGCTCCAGTGGTAGATGTTTGAGTCATTGTATATGGAGACTCAATGATTTCTTTTGTGGAAGGAGAATACATTCTGGTAATCTTTTTTTCGCCATCTAAAAGGAAGATTTGTCCTGCAAGAATAGCAGGTTCTTTAAAATCAACTCTTAAAATTTCTGGATCTTTTATGGTTTTGAGCTCCATAGACATTTTTGTAGGAAGACTTTCTCCTTTGCTGGAATATGAATAAGTGGTAATGGTCATCTTCATACTTATATCCTTAGCAGTAGACAATTTTTTCTCTATGTTTTTTAAGACATCTTCCTGAGCATATACCAATCCCAAAATTGAAAGAAAAATTAGAATTATTCCTAATGTTTTCTTCATCTATAAGACCTCCTTTCAAAATTGATAAGAAATGTTTAAACCTAAACTTGTATCTTCAACGGTATTTGTTTTTTCAAAACTTACGTATATACTATTCCACATTGCTCCTTCAAGAGCAGGAAAATTAAAAGAAATCTTTGCATTTAAATTACTGTCTCCTGCAAAATAATAGAGATATTTTATCATACTCTCTATATTTATATAATTAGATATCAAAAATTGGATTTTTAGTCCCAAATTCAATTTGCTTTTTCCAGAAGAATTGTAAAAATAGCCAAGACTATATTCAGGGAATATATTAGAACTTATAGGAATGCTTAAGGAGATTTCTCCTCCAAGATCTCCTGGCTCTAAGGGACAGAAAGATAAATTCTCAGGGTGGAGATATCCTAAGAAGGCTTTTATTCCCATACTTCCCATAGAAAGCTCTCCATTTACTATGGTGCTTAGATAGAGGTAGGAATTTTTTAAAAGTACATTAACTTCTTGAGTAAGGATAAGATTTCCTAATGGTAAGGCTGTCCTATCTGCCAACATGATGTCTAAGGAGTAGTATTCTTCAGAAGGCTGAGGCTGAAAAGATAAGAGAGAAAAATTGGCAAAGATATTTTTTGTAAAAGCTCTATACCATCCCATGGCTTGGATAGGAATATCTAAGGATGAGTGCTTTGAGGACGAGCTATAATCAAATATACGTGATCCCTTTCCTGATATATAGTAGATTTCATCGTTTACTATGTAAATTCCAAGCTGATAACCCTTAAGAGCTAAGCTATTTGTTAAAAGATTAAGTCCAGGATAAAAAGTGCCTAATAAAGTCTTTATATATGGAGTCTGAAGTAAAAACTTGTAGGAAAAATCTGTGCTTAGACTATTATAAGCCAAGTTTGCACCTATACCAAGGTTATCACTCCACCATTTTTCATAAGAAAGGCTAAAATCTTGTCCATAGTTTGAGTTTACCTCAGTATTAAACTCTAATTTTCCTATCTCTTGAGCATAAGAAAGGGAAAATAATAATAAAAAAACTAATAAGAAATATAAAAGCCTTCTCATAAATCCCTCCTAATTTGACAATATTCATATTTCTTTTTATAATCCAAAAAAAGGATTTAAGCAAGCCTACAAAATGGAAAAACAAAGAAGAGAAGCCTTATTTATATTAATCCTCTTTATATTGGATATGATTATCCTTTTTGCCTCTCTCCCTTTAGGATATTTTATCCGTTTTAATATCCTTTCTAAATTTCCTGCCTTTTTTGTTGCAATAGGTGAGATACCTCAGTTTTTCCCTTACTATTTTTTTTTAAATATTGTTCTTTTTATAACATGGCTTCTCATATTTTTACTTTATAGAGTTTATTCCATTAAAAATCTTTTTTCTTTTTATCCTGTAATCAATGCATTAACATTAGGGTTATTCCTTGTTTCTTCGCTATCTTTTTTCTACAGAGATTTTTCTTACTCAAGGCTTGTATTTATTTTAACATGGATTTTAGCTATGGGTTTAACTTTTTTGGCAAGAATAGTCTTATCTCTTATAAGGACATCTGTTTCTAAGAGAGAAGCTTCAAGAGTCCTTATTATAGGAGAGAATGAGACTTCAGATATTATCAAAAATTTCTGGGAGAAGAATCCTCGTCTTAATTATAAGGCTGTAAAGATTTTAGATGATATAGATGATATAGATGATATTTTTGAAACTATAGAGGATCTAAATATTCAAGAGATCCTAATAACAAAACCTATTAAAGATGAAGATCTTATTAACTTTTTAGATTTAAAAAGAAAATATGGGATATCCATAAAAATAGTTCCGGAAAGCTACCTTCTCTTTGGAAGAAAGATCATCTTTGATGAAATCAGTGGTATTCCTATAGTAGAAGTAGAAGTTTCTAACTTGGAGGGTATTCAAGGATATATCAAGGAGATCATGGATTTTGTTTTGGGTGCTTTTGGACTTATAATTTTTTCTCCTTTCTTCTTCATTATTGCTTTTCTTATAAAGCTTGATTCTGAGGGACCTGTTTTTTATAAGCATTTGAGAGTGGGAAGATATGGTAAACCTTTTTATCTTTGGAAGTTTAGGACTATGTATAAAGATGCTGATAAGATTCTTGAGAAATATCCTGAACTTAGGACAGCTTATGATAAAGATTTTAAACTAAAGAAAGATCCAAGAATAACAAGGGTAGGAAAGTTCTTAAGAAAGTTTAGTCTTGATGAGATTCCTCAACTTTTTAATATTATTAAGGGGGAAATGAGTATTGTTGGTCCGAGACCTGTAACCTTTAAAGAATTAGAGAAGTATGGAGAATTTGCAGAAGAGATATTAAGGGTAAAACCTGGACTTACAGGACTCTGGCAAGTGAGTGGTAGAAGTAATGTGGACTATTCAAGGAGAGTTCAGCTTGATCTTTACTATATTCAGAACTGGAGTATTTTGTTAGATTTAAAAATTATAATGAGGACTATACCATCAGTTTTACTCGGTAAAGGTGCTTATTAATTTTATGCTATAATTTTTAAATAGTGAGAAATATGGAAGAAGATCTTCTTAAAGAAATGGTTTTAGTTTTGAATAGTAATTATGAACCCCTTGATGTCTGTAAAGTAAAGAGGGCAGTAAGTCTTATTGTTCAAAAGAAAGCAGAAACTGTTGAGACAAATACTGGTGTTGTAAGAAGCGCATCCTTGAAGCTTGAAGTACCTTCAGTTATAAGACTTCTTTATTATGTTAAGAAGCCCAAATTGGAGCTAAGACTTTCAAGGAAGGGAATACTTTTAAGAGACAATTATACTTGTCAGTATTGTGGAAAAAGGGGTGGAGATATGACTATAGATCATGTTGTCCCAAAACGTCTTGGCGGGAAGTCAGTATGGGAAAATCTGGTTTGTGCGTGTAAAGAATGTAATCATAAGAAAGGCGATAAGACTTTAGAAGAAGCAAATATGAAGTTGATTCGTGAACCGAAGGCTCCTAAGCATGTGTATTATTTTAGATTGACAAGATATTTAGAGGAGGAGAAAAATGAAGGTTGGAGAAAGTATTTCTTTATGGATTTCTGATCTTTTAAAAAATTTGCCCTCTTCTATACTTTCCTTAGTTATAGTCTATTTTTCTTACAAGGTTATTTTTAAACTTGTAATAGACGCTATTGAAAATAAAATGGAAAAGGAGTCCATTGAGACAAGGAAGAAAACTCTTTTAACTATAAAGACTTTGTTAGCAAAGCTAATTAAATATGGATTTGTTATTATTGCGGCACTTATTATTCTTTCTGTTTTTGGTATAGAAACAAAAAATATCCTTGCCAGCTTAGGAATTCTTTCTCTTGCTCTTGCATTTGGTGTTCAAAACTTAGTTAAGGATTTAGTTTCAGGATTTTTTTTGCTTCTTGATAGAGCTATTAATGTGGGAGATTATATTGAAGTTGGGAGCATAAGTGGAATTGTTGAGGATATTTCCATAAGAACTGTAAAAATAAGAGCTTTTGATGGAGGTTTATATACAATACCTAATGGGCAGATAATTACTATAAAAAATTATGGGGTAGATTATAATATGGCAGTGGCAAACCTTTTATTTCCTGTGAGTATTTCTCCAAATGACGGAATATCCTTAGCTAAGAGTGTGTCAGATGAAATTAAGACCAATAATAAAAATATTATAGAAGATCCTCAAGTGCTTGGAATTACAGAGTATGGAGGTGGGAAGTATAAAATAGTAGTTACTGCTAAAACTCTACCTGGTAAGAGTCAGGAGATAGAAAGAGAGTTTAATCGTATCTTTTTAATTAAATTAGAAGAACAAGGATTGCTTCAAAAATTATAAATGAAAGGGGAGTCATAAATGTGGCATGAGTTTTCAAAGGAAGAAGTACTCTCAGAGCTACAAGTTGATCCCGAAGTAGGTCTGACCCAAGAAGAGGTAGTAGCAAGGCGACAAAAATATGGAAAGAATGTTCTTCCCGAAAAACCTCCTGAGGGCTTTCTAAGAATCTTTATAAGACAATTTAAAGAATTCCTAACAATTATTCTTCTTGTGGCTACTTTAATCTCATTTATATTAGGAGAAACTAAAGATGCTATTGCTATCCTTATCATTGTGCTTATAAATGCTCTTTTAGGGAGTTTTCAGGAGTATAAGGCTGAAAAAACTCTTTCCTCTCTTAAATCTCTCGTATCCTCTACAGTTAAAGTTTTGAGAGATAAAGAAGTAGTGGAAATTCCTATGGAAGATTTGGTGCCTGGGGACATAATATTTGTTGAAGAAGGGGAAAAAATCCCGGCTGATGTAAGATGGATTAAAACAACTAATTTACAAGTAGATGAATCTATTTTGACAGGAGAATCAGAGGCGGTAAGGAAAGATGCTGATTTTATTGCAAAAAAAGATATCTCTTTGGGTGATCAATTGAATATGGGATTTAAAGGTACCACAGTACTCTCTGGTAGAGGGGAGGGAGTTGTAGTAGGTACAGGTATAAATACTGCTTTAGGTAATATTGCGAGGATGCTTTCTGAAATTAAGGAAGAGCCTACTCCACTTCAGAGAGAATTAGCAAAATTAGGAAAGCAGCTCTCAATTATTATACTTATTTTAGTTTTTGTGCTTCTTGGTATAGGTATATTACAAGGAAGAGATTTTTTTGAGATGTTTTTCACATCAGTAAGTCTTGCGGTAGCTGCTATTCCTGAAGGACTTCCTACGGTAATTACTATTCTTCTTGCCTTAGGCGTTCAAGAAATGGCAAGAAGAAAAGCTGTGGTCAGAAAGCTTTCTGCAGTGGAAGCTTTAGGTGCTACTTCGGTGATATGTACTGATAAGACAGGCACTCTTACGGAGAACAAGATGGATCTTGTAAAAATTGGACTTCCTAACGGAAAAGTTTATGAAAAAAATGAATTTGAAAACCTAAGAGAAGAATTAAAAGATATATTTTTAATCTCTTTTTTGGCAAGTGATGTGAGAAAGAAACAGGACGGAACTTTTGTAGGAGATCCTTTAGAAGTTGCTATATGTAGAAATTATGAGAATCTTTACTCTGTCCCTTCTTATTTTGAAAGAATTGATGAAATTCCCTTTGATTCTATAAGGAAACGAGTAAGTGTGTTATATAAAAACAAAAATGATGGAAGATATATACTTGCAACAAAAGGAGCAGGAGAGGAGATTATAAAAAGAAGTAAATTTTATCAAATTGGAGGAGAAATTCATGAGCTTTCTGAAGAAAGGAGGAGGGAGCTTCTTGAAGATCAGAATAATCTTGCAAAAGAAGGCTTGAGAGTTTTAGGAGTGGCACAGAGAACTTTAGAAAATCTACCTTCAAAGGATCTATGGGAGGTAGATTTCACCTTTTTGGGATTTATAGCATTTCTGGATCCTCTTAGAGAGGGAGTGAAAGAAGCAATTGAGGAATGTAAGAAAGCGGGAATTCGTCCCATTATTGTTACAGGAGATTACCTCTTGACCGCAAAGAAGATTGCAAAAGATTTAGGTATTGATGTGGATAATGGGGATTTATATGGCGGAGAAGAATTACAGAGTATAGGTTTTGGTAATATTTCATGGGATAATGTGGTAGTCTTTTCCCGTGTGCTTCCAGAGCATAAAATGGAGATTGTAAGAAAATTAAAAGAACGCGGAGAGATTGTTGCTATGACAGGAGATGGAGTGAATGATGCACCTGCTTTAAAAATGGCAGATATTGGAGTAAGTATGGGACAAAGAGGTACTGATGTGGCAAGAGAGGCGTCGGATCTGGTTCTTCTTGATGATAGTTTCGCTACTATCGTTAAAGCGGTGGAAGAGGGAAGAAGAATTTTTAATAATATAAGAAAAGTCACTTATTACCTTCTTTCATGTAATTTTAGCGAGATTTTGGTGGTAAGTATCAGTATCTTTTTGGGATTTCCTTTACCTCTTACTCCTTTGGAGCTTTTATGGATAAATTTAGTTACTGATAGTTTTCCTGCTCTTGCCTTAGGATCGGAGCCTCCTGAAAAGGATATAATGAATAGAAAACCAAGAAGAGTAAATGGGGGAATCCTAAACAAGGATCTTTGGAAGAGAATAGTTCGGGATGGAATTCTTATAGGGATGACATCGTTTATCTTGTTTCTAATAGGTTTGAGAGAAAATGATCTTACTTTAGGAAGGACAATGGTTTTTTCTGGTTTAGTCTTTGCTCAAATTTTCCAAGCTTTGAGGCTTTCATTAATGAGAATGGAAAATATATTGAAAGAAGCATTCTCAAATAAATATTTAAGTCTTGCAGTTATTTTCTCTATCGCTGTACAACTTTTAGTTCTATTTACTCCTTTTGGAGTGAGCTTTTTCAATTTAAAGGTTTTATCTTTTAATGAGTTTCTTTTGATCCTACTTATAAGCTTGATTCCAATATATGAATTTATAGGAGAAAGAATTTATGAAAAGATTTTTAAAAGAACTTCTAATTTATAGTATAAGTTTCTTGATTGTAGCTTTTTTGACGAGTCAACTCTTCTCTTTAGAGAGAATACCTGTATTACCGAAAACTGAAGAAAAGGTAGCTGAAGAAACTGTGCCTTTGGATACCCAAAAGACTTATACTGCAAAAGAACAAATAAAAAGTACAAGTACCATGGCACAGGAGCAAAAAAAGGAAGAAGTATCTTCCACTTCTGTTACTCAAACTGGTACTCAAACTCAAATTATATATGAAGTTAAAGTAGGAGATACCACAATAGGAATAGCAGAGAAATTTGGGGTTGACTGGAGAGAAATTGCAAAAATCAATAAGCTAAAAGATCCTAATTATTTAGTGGTGGGGCAAAAATTAATTATACCTTCTAAATGAGTTTTTACGCTACTTGTCTATAAAAAGTTTATTTGATATAATCTATCCAAGGAATGCGGACGTAGCTCAGTCGGTAGAGCGAGGGACTGAAAATCCCTGCGTCGGTGGTTCGATTCCGCCCGTCCGCACCATTAAGGGTGGGGAGAATAGTTAGAGTTTTGAAAATAAAGGTTTTAGATAAATTTCTTCAGACGGTTTATGAACTCCTGAGCGCCCGTAGCTCAGAAGGACAGAGCAGCGGTTTCCTAAACCGCGGGTCGGGGGTTCAAATCCCTTCGGGCGCACCAACTATGAATCTTCGTGTATCTACCCTACGCTTCAATATAACACGCTTGGAGGTGGTATTCTATTCGTACCAGTTTTATTATTTTTTCTAAAATTCAATACAGGTTTTCAAGGAGGTAGGAGAAATGGCAGAGGTAAAATTGGAGAATGTAACCAAGAAATTTGGAGAGGTAGTAGCTGTTAGTAGTGTAAATCTTGAGATCAGAGACAGAGAGTTTATTGTTCTTGTAGGTCCTTCAGGATGTGGAAAGACTACCACTTTAAGAATGATTGCAGGTCTTGAAGAAGCCACAGCTGGGGAGATCTATATTGATGGTAGGCTTGTAAATGATGTTCCTCCTAAGGATCGTGATATTGCAATGGTTTTCCAGAACTATGCTCTCTATCCCCATATGACAGTGTATGATAACATGGCATTTGGTCTTAAACTTAGGAAATATCCTAAAAGTGAGATTGACAGAAGAGTAAAAGTAGCAGCAGAGATGCTTGGGATTGAGAATCTTCTTAGGAGAAAGCCAAAAGAACTTTCTGGTGGACAGAGACAGCGTGTGGCTTTAGGGCGTGCTATCGTACGTGAACCTAAGGTGTTCTTGATGGACGAGCCTCTTTCTAACTTGGATGCTAAATTAAGGGTACAGATGAGAGCTGAGCTTAAGAAACTTCAAAGAAGTCTTGGAGTAACCACTATTTATGTAACTCACGATCAAACAGAAGCTATGACCATGGGAGATAGAATTGTAGTTATGAAGGATGGAGTAGTTCAGCAGGTGGATGATCCTCTTACAGTTTATGAGAAGCCTAATAATATCTTTGTAGCAGGGTTTATTGGTAGTCCTCCTATGAACTTTATAGATGCAACTCTGTCTTCTGATGCAAAAAGTCTGGATCTTGGCACAGTAAAACTGGGTCTGCCAGCAGATATGCATAGCTTTGTAGCTGAGCAAGCCAAGGATTATTTAGGAAAGAAAGTTGTACTTGGAGTGCGTCCCGAGCATATTTATGAGGTAAGCTTAATTAAAACCGAAGACCTTATTCCAGAAGCTGTAGCAGATTTAAAAGTTGAGGTTTTAGAACCTATGGGTACTGAAGTATATCTGTATCTTATAAATGGACCTGTCAATGTTGTAGCAAGAGTAAGTTCTGAAACAAAAGCAAAAATGGGTGAGAATGTTAAAGCAATGTTTGATGTTAGAAAAATGCACCTTTTTGACCCTGTATCTCAGGTAGCAATAATATAGTGGTATGGTAAAGAAAGGGGCTATAAGGGAGATTAAGAAGGGGGATATATATCCCCCTTCTTATATATAAATTAGCTAACATGTGTTAGTTAAATAGGAGGTTAAAAATGAGTGTAGAGAGATTTTTTAACTTAGTTCTTCACTCACATCTTCCCTATGTAAAAAAAGCAGGAAGATGGCCCTTTGGAGAAGAATGGTTCTTTGAAGCCATGCTTGAGACCTATATACCCCTTTCTATGGCTTTTTATAGACTTATTGAGAAAGGTATTAAGTGGAATCTTACTCTTGGAGTTACTCCTGTGCTTGCAGAACAGATGACAGATCCCTATATGATATATGAAACTGAAGAGTATATTAAAGAAAGAATAGACTTAGCTAAGAAGGACTATGAAAGTTTTAAAAAAGAAGGAATGAAAGAAGCAGAAACTGCAAAGTTTTATGTAGAACATTGTGAAGAGATTCTGGACTATTTTCAAAATAGATTTTCAAGGAATATTTTGGGATATTGGAAAAAGCTTCAAGAAGAAGGGTATCTGGATATTTTGACAAGTTCTGCCACTCATGCTTATCTTCCTTTATTGAAAAGAGACTCTTCAATTTATGCTCAGCTTTTAATTGGAAAGGAAAGCTATGAAAGAAATTTTGGAAGGAGTCCTAAGGGGATATGGCTTCCTGAGTGTGCTTATAGACCTGGAGTAGAGAGCTTTCTTGAGAAGTTAAATATTAAATACTTTTTTGTAGATACCCATACCATACTTGGAGGAGAACCTTTGGATTACCCTTATTTTACTAAGAAACAGATAATTGATAAAACAGTGTTCAAGCCATATCTTGTTTCTAAAAGTAATGTAGCAGTTTTTGGGAGAGATAGTAGGACTAGTCTACAGGTTTGGTCTGCAGATTGGGGATATCCTGGAGACGGAGTATATAGAGAATTTCATAAAAAGGCAGAAAGTTCTGGAATTCAATATTGGAGAATTACAGATAAGAGTAAATCCTTAGGTGAAAAGGATGTTTATGACCCTGAAATAGCTAAAAGTAGAGCTTATGAACATGCGAGACATTTTGTAGGGATCCTTGAAAATGATGTAAAGGAAAAAGGTATTATCACTTCTATGTATGATACAGAACTTTTTGGACACTGGTGGTTTGAAGGGGTACTATTCTTAGAGAGAGTTTTTGAACTTCTGGCAGAGAGCGAAAAGGTAAAAAGTATTAATACAAGCTTAGCTCTTGAGGAAATTATCCCAGATGAAAGGATTGAGCTTCCTGAATCTTCTTGGGGAAGAGGTGGAAAACACGAGGTTTGGTTAAATGATGAGACGAAATCTATATGGGAGAAGATTTATTTAATAGAAGAAAAAATGGAGAATTTAGTAGCCTCTTTGGTAGATGCGCTTCCTTTTTGGAAAAGGAAAGTTTTAAAACAAATGGGTAGAGAAAAACTTCTTCTTGAAAGTAGCGACTGGCCTTTCTTAATTACCACAGGACAAGCTAAGGAATATGGGTTTGAAAGATTTCATAGACATCACGAAAATTTTGAAACTCTCTATAGATATTTGGACAATAAAGAGATATCTGTTGATGAATTTAATTTTTTGAAGAAACTTGAAAATACCGATTCACTGTTTCCATTTATTGATTATAAGACTTTTGAGAAGAGGTAAAAAGATGGAAAAAGGAATATATTTTGCTATGGGACTTCATAATCATCAACCTGTAGGTAATTTTGATTTTGTTATAGAGAGAGCTTATCAGATGTGTTATAAACCGCTCATTGAATTTTTTCTTGAACATCCTAAATTTCCTTTTAGCATACACTTCTCAGGATATCTTTTACTATGGCTTGAAAGAAATTATCCAGAATATTTTGATACGCTTAGGGAACTTTCTGAAAGAGGGCAGATAGAGTTTTTAAGTGGGGGATTTTATGAACCTATTTTGCCTATAATTCCTGATGCGGACAAAATAGCTCAAGTTAGAAAATTAAATGATTACATTTATAATAAATTCGGGCAAAAGCCTAAAGGTATGTGGCTTGCAGAAAGAGTGTGGGAACCTCATCTTGTGAAATTTATTGCGGAAGCAGGAATTGAATATATTATTGTAGATGATGCCCATTTTCTTTCCGTAGGATTAAAAGAAGAAGATCTCTTTGGTTATT
The DNA here is from genome assembly GCA_029776735.1 of Dictyoglomota bacterium. The sequence continues at coordinate 682 of JAKOUL010000135.1, read as the reverse complement.
ATTTAATGGAAGAGCAGGGATATACAGTATCTGTTTTCCCTATTAGTATGAAGCTTCGTTATATTATACCCTTTGCAGAACCTCAAGAGACGATTTCCTATTTGGATAGATTTGTCTCTTTTGAAAAGGATAAGATTGCTGTTTTATTTGACGACGGAGAAAAATTTGGTCTTTGGCCTGATACTTATAAAACTGTATATGAAGATAAATGGTTAGAAAGATTTTGGAATACTTTACAAGAAAATTCTTCATTAGTAACACCTGTTAATTTTTCTGAGTATATGCAACAGTTTCCTCCTTTGGGAAGAATCTATCTTCCCACTGCTTCTTATAGGGAAATGATGGAATGGGTGCTCTTCCCTGAATCCCAATTAATTTTAGAAGAGTTTACAGAGAAGATAAAAAATGAAGGTAATTGGGAAAGATATGCACCTTTTGTAAAAGGTGGATTTTGGAGAAACTTTCTTGCAAAATATGATGAGTCAAATCATATGCATAAAAAGATGTTGTATGTTAGGAAAAAGATTGATGGTATTAAAGATGATAAAGTAAAAGAACTTGCATTAGAAGAGATTTGGCAGGGTCAAGCTAATGATGCTTACTGGCATGGGATTTTTGGTGGACTTTATCTTCCTCACTTAAGAACAGCTATTTATGAGCATATTATAAAGGCAGAGAATTT
>JAKOUL010000123.1 GCA_029776735.1 Dictyoglomota bacterium | reverse complement strand
AAACTTTACCGTATATCCTCCTTCAAGAAGAGCTTCTCCTATAATACTTCCAATTCCTGTATGAATATTATGATCTTCATATGTCACTATAAATCCTGTACTTGCTGCTTCTTTTAAAGCATCCCAATCTATTTCTTTGGGAGATGTAAAGTTAAAGACTTTTACCTTTATTCCCATATCCTTTAATTTCTCCCAAGCCTGCACAGCTCTGTATGTCATAATACCACACGTGATGATTGCTGCACTTTCTCCATCTCTTATTTTGTCCATCTTACCATATACAAATTTATAATCTCCTCCAAAAAGAGGATTCCCATTCTCATCGGTTATTATAGGAGCCACAGATCTTCCCATAGCAACTAAGAAATTACCAGATTCCTTAGCTACATACCTTATTACTCTATCAGTCTGGTTCCCATCAGCAGGGATTACAATCTTAAAGCCAAAAAGATTTCTAAAAGTACCTATATAATCAATACATTGATGGGTTTTTCCATCTTCACCCACATCAAGTCCACAGTGGGTGACTACCAATTTTAAATTGGTAACATTAATATCATTTAGCCTATGCTGATTATAAGTTTCGTCAACTCCAAACACTCCAAAATCAGCAAAAAATGTAACAACTCCTTGTGAAGATAAGGCTCCTGCAACAGTAGCTGCATTATGTTCCTGAATCCCTATTTCAAAGAAGTTTTCAGGAGCAATATTACGAAATTCATGGGTCCTTACTGATTCCACAAGGTCACAATCTAATACTGCTATAGGAGTTTTATCATCTTTCCCTACATTTAACCTGCCAAGATCTGCAAGAGCCTTTCCAAAGGCTCCTCTATTATCAATCTTTGCATCCTTATCATAAGTAATAGGGGTACCTGTATCTATATTTATAGGATACATTTCTACCATATGTTTTCCTGCAGGTTTAAATTCTTCTCTCATCTTCTTATACTTTTCCAAATCATCTTCAATCTTAAGCTCTTCTAAGGCTTTCTTATACTCATCAGGTTTTAAAGCTCTTCCATGGAACTCAAATTTATTCTCCATAAAGGAGACTCCCTTTCCCATTACCGTATGAGCAAGAATTGCAGTAGGCTTTCCATCTAAAATAGCAGTTCTTATAGCTTCATATAAGGCTTCAATATTATGTCCATCTACCTCAATAACTTCCCATCCATCAGAGAGATAGTTCTCCTTAATATTCTGAGGCATAATCTCTGAAAGAGGACCAGAAAGCTGAAGTTTATTATAATCAATAAGTACTGTCAGATTAGAAAGATTATACTTTGCTGCAAACCTTCTTGCTTCTGATATCTGTCCCTTTTGCTGTTCTCCATCTCCCATAACCACAAAAACGTTAAAATCTTTCTTAGAAAGCCTTCCAGAAAGAGCCATACCACATCCTGCTGAAAGTCCCTGCCCTAAATTTCCTGTGCTCCATTCCACACCTGGCACATATCTTTCCACATGTCCTTCAAAGATGCTTCCTGCAAGTCTAAAATATGCGATTGCTTCATCAATATTAAAGAAGCCAAGATTACCAAGAGCAGAATAAACACCAGGAGATGTGTGTCCATGACTTATTACGATCCTATCCCTATCAGGATTTTTGGGGTTCTTAGGATCTACATTCGCAAAATAATATAGAGTTAAATACATCTCAATAGAGGACATGGATCCTCCTGGATGCCCTGACCCTGCCAAGGTAGTCATCTTCAATATATCACCACGACATTTATGAGCAGTCTCCTTAAGAAATAAAAGATCATTCTCATCTATTTTGGGTTTAGAAAAACGATTTCCTTGCATGAACCTTTAAACCTCCTTTTCTAAAACTTTTTTAAAGAATTATATCATATAAATTTATGAACTAAAGGAAGATTTCTTTCTCTTAGCGGATTCTTAGACCTTATCCTCAGAACCGGAGGAATTTGTCTTCTTTTATATTCACTACTCTCAACTTTCCTTATAACTTCTTTCACAATATTTTCATTAAATCCCATCTCTAAAATCTCTTCAAAGGTTTTATTCTGATCCACATATGCATTAAGGATAGGATCTAGCACTCCATAAGGAGGAAGAGAATCCTCATCTTTTTGCCCAGGACGAAGCTCTGCTGAAGGAATTTTTACTAAGATATTATGAGGAATAATTTCTTCCTCTCTATTTACATATTTTGCCACATCATAGACCATAGTCTTATATATATCTCCTATTACCTCTAATGCTCCTGCAGTATCCCCATAAAGGGTGCAATAACCTGTAAGTGCCTCAGATCTATTGCCTGTAGCAAGTACTATTCCTCCTTCACGATTTGAGAGAAACATTAATAAATTTCCTCGTATACGGGATTGAAGATTCTCTTCTGCAAGATCCATAATAGGAGCTTTAGAAGGATTAAGTTCCTTAAGATAAGAATAAAAAATATCTTTTATAGGAATAATCCTAAATTCAATTCCTAAATTTTGGGAAAGAGTTTTGGCATCCTCAATACTTTCCTTAGCAGTATAGATAGAAGGCATACCTATTCCTACCACATTATCAGAGGATAAAGCATCTTTTGCTATACAAGCTACAAGGGCAGAATCTATGCCTCCACTAAGTCCTATAAATGCTTTTTTAAATCCAGATTTTTTAAAATAATCCCTAACACCAAGTACAAGCCCCTTATAGATAAAAGATATATCTTCTTCAGATGCCTCTCTTCTAAAAAAATTATCCAAATCTAAAGTAACAATATCTTCTTCAAATATTTTAGATTCAAATATTAGTTCTCCACCTTCTGAAAAAACTAAGCTCCCCCCATCAAAAATAAGCTCTCCATTTCCTCCTATCTGGTTTACATAGATAACCTTCTTTCCATATGATTTAGCTAAATTTTTAAGAGACTCTATTTTTTTTGCTCTCTTTCCATAATAGTAGAAAGAAGAAGAGATATTAATTATTAAATCCACAGAGGAAAAGAAATCACTAAAGAGATCAAAATCCGCTTCTAAAAGATCATCGGATATAACAATACCTAACTTTTTACCATTAAAGGTTATAACCTCAGGCTTTCCACAAGAAAAGTATCTGTTTTGAAGAAGGGGATCATCTCCTAAGAAAAATTTATCTTGCCTCCCTATGACTTTTCCTTCATGTATTAAAATTGCACTATTAAAAACTGAAGAATTGAAGGTAGGAACACCTATTAAAACTCCAATAGGATACTTCTCATTGATTAAATCAGAAATGGCATCTTCAATCTTCTTCTTTAAATTCTTTCTTTTCAAAAGATCAAAAGGAGGAAAACCTAAGAGAGAAAGCTCTGGAAAGATTATAAGTTCAGAACAATCGGAAATTGCTTTTGAAATAGCAGCCTTTATCTTTTTTACATTTCCTTCTACATCTCCTATAATGGAATTTATCTGTCCAATAGTAACCTTCATGCTTCTTCTCCCTTTTTTAGATCAAGTAGGGCATAGATTCTTTCGGTTGGTGCAGGATGAGAGTAATACCAAGTTCTATATAGAGGATCAGGATATAAATTCCCTAAATTTTCCTTTTCAAGCCTCTTTAAAGCATTTATAAGAGGATTAGACTTCCCAAGAAGATCTGCAGAGAATCTATCGGCATCATACTCCATCTTCCTGGATAAGGCATTAACTATGGGTGAAATAAAGTAAAAGATGGAAGATGAGAGTAAAAAGGCATAAATTAGAATTGTATATTCTTTTTGAATATTAAAATACTGAGAAAAAGGAGCTAACTTGTAAAAGATAAAGGTTATGTAGATGTAAACCACATAAAAGACAGTAGAAAGAAGTAACATAAGAGGAATATGTCTCTTTTTATAATGTCCCAGTTCATGAGCAAAAACTGCCAAGATCTCTTCTTGAGGATAAGAAAGGATAGTATCATATAAAACTACTCTTCTTGACTTTCCAAATCCTGTAAGATAGGCATTCTGTTTTTTTGTCCTCTTAGAAGCATCCATTACAAATACATTTTTTATATCAAAACCCACCTTCTTACCCAGATCAATAATCTTCTCTTTTAGATCCTCATCCTCTAAGGGAGTAAATTTATTAAATAGAGGCGCTATAAGGAGAGGATGAATAAAACTTACAAAAAGTTCAAAAACAATTGCCACCAAAGCAAACTTCCACCAAAAATTTGGATCATTCTTGATTACAAAGAGACGAAGAGAGAGAATGGGAACTCCTAAGATAACAGATATAAGAATAGATTTAATCATATCCATAAGAAAAACCTTAGGAGTCATAGTATTGAAACCATATTTTCCTTCAATAACAAAATTTGAGTATATACTAAAAGGAAGAGAGATAATCATACCTAAGGCGCCCACAATCCCAAAAAACAAAAGCCCCTGAAGTATAAAGGAATTAGTAAAAGATCCTACAAATCTCTCAAAAGTAGGATAACCTATAAAAATAAGGAAAAGAGTAAATAAAATATCCACAATTTCAGCATAAAAACCTAATCTTGTAGTATCTTTCAAATAATTCTGAGATTTCTCTAAGGTCTCTTGAGAGATAACATCCCTAAACTCTTCAGGTATATCTTTAAATTTGGTAGAATGTTTTACATTTCTCCAATCTAAATAAATATCTACAATCTCTTTTAAAAGGAGAAGTCCTATAAAAATCCAGATAAACATAGTTTCCTCCTCAGCCAAATTCTTTATTATAATTATAATATAACTTCATATTATACTTTGAAAGATAGATAGTAAAATATTAAAATTAAGGATAAAGACCTCTCATAAAAAAAGCGTTTTTCTACTTGACTTTTATAGAAAATTGTTATATATATAAAATATCCTTATAGTGACTTACTATATATATAAATTTAGAATATAGACACGGAGGGATTTAAAATGAAAAGATATGGAGCAAAAGGAACAGGACTTTCACCAACTTTTTGGCTTAGAGCATGGATAGTGACCTCCTTAGAAGGGAGAGAACTTCATGGATATGAACTTATTTCAACTCTTTCTGATATATTTCCTGGTCTTATTCCGCCTGGAATTGGGGGCATGGGAAGAGGTTATAGGATATTAAGGGATTTAGAGAACGAGGGAATAGTAATATCCAGATGGGATACGGACGATAGCGGTCCTGCAAAGAAGATATATCGTCTTACTGAAGATGGAGAAAGACTGAGAGAAGAGATACTAAATTATGTAGAGGAAATGAAAGGATATATTGATAAATTCTTAGAATGTGCTATAAAAGATGATTTTTAATCGTCAAGAACTGCAATATAAGGTAAATTTCTGTATTTTTCTTTATAATCAAGTCCATATCCTACTACATAAGAATCAGGGATCTCAAAT
>JAKOUL010000041.1 GCA_029776735.1 Dictyoglomota bacterium | reverse complement strand
CCATATGCCTGAGGTTATAGTGATTGATGAGATAGGCACCGAACTTGAAGCAAAGGCAGCAAGAACTATAGCCGAAAGAGGAGTACAGCTTATAGGTACTGCCCATGGAATCACTCTTGAAAATTTACTTTTAAATCCTACCCTTTCGGATCTGGTAGGAGGAATTCAAGTGGTAACGTTAAGTGATGAAGAGGCAAAGAGGAGAGGAACCCAAAAAACAGTGCTTGAAAGGAAAGCTCCACCTACTTTTCAAGTGGTTATTGAAATCCAAGGGAGAGATAGACTTGCTATACACCATGATGTAGCAAAAACTGTAGATGCACTTCTTCGTGGATATATAGTAAAACCTGAAATCAGAGTGAGAACGCCAGAAGGAGAAGTTAAAAAAGTTGAACTTTCTTCGGTGGAGCTCACCTCTGATGAAGAAAAGAACGCTTTTGTAAAATCAGAAAAAAAGGCAGATATACTTAGGGTATTTCCCTATGGAATAAGTAGAAATAGATTAGAAAAGGCAATAAAAAATTTAGGTGTTCCTGCTTTTGTGGTTAAAAATATCTCTGAATCAAATTGTCTTTTAATTTTAAAAGCTCATCAAAAAAGGGCAAAAGATCTTTTAAAAGAAGCTGAAAAAAGAGGTATTACCGTTGCTATATTGAGAAGTAATACTGTAACCCAAATTGAAAGGTTCTTAGCAGAGCAATTTAATCTGAAGCTTATAAATGAAAGAAATAATGATGGTGAAGAAGAAGCCTTACGAGAAGCACAAGAGGGTATAGAATATGTTTTAACTCATGAAGAGCCCTATGAACTTTCTCCTCAACCTGCTTATATCAGAAGACTTCAACATCAACTTATACAGCAATATGGTCTGCATTCCGAGAGTGTAGGTGTAGAGCCTTCAAGAAAGGTAAAAATTTTTCCCACCTAAGGGTTTTTTAATGAAAGGATTATTTATCACTTTTGAAGGGTTAGATGGCTGTGGAAAAACTACTCAAGCTCATTTACTTAAAGAGTTTCTTAAAAATAAGGATTACACCATATATTTGACCAGGGAGCCTGGCGGCACAGAGGTAGGAGAAAGAGTAAGGGAGATTCTTTTAGATCCAAATTATACGCTTAACCCCTGGTCAGAGGTTTTTCTGTATCTTGTTTCACGAGTAGAGAACTCTCAAAATATAAAAGAAAAAATTCAAAATGGAATTTTTGTTATCTGTGAAAGATATGCTGATTCTACTATAGCATACCAGGGCTATGGTAGAGAGCTTCCCATTGATATGCTTGAAAATTTTAATAAGATAGCTACCTTAGGATTAGTCCCCGATATAACTTTTTTAATAGATGTTGCTCCTGAGGTATCTTTGAGAAGAAAAAAAGAATTTGATAGAATAGAAAGAGAGAGCTTAGAATTCTATTATAAAGTCAGGAAGGGTTACTTAACCCTTGCAGAAGAAAATAAAGAAAGATTTATAATTATCTCTGGAGATGCCCCAAAGAAAGAGATCTTTGAGAAAGTTGCCTTTTTTGTGGAGAAGAAAATTAAAGAGGTGAAAAGAGAAGTATGAAGCTGATTTTTGCGGTGATCCAAGAGGAGGACTGGAAGAAGGTACGGGAGATTTTTATAGAGAGAAATTTTCCTCTTACCTATTTCAAAACAAAAGGTGGCTTTTTGGAGGAGGGAAGTGTAACTGTCTTGACAGTAGTAGAAGATGAAAGATTTGAAGATGTAATTTCCATTTTTAGAGAAAACTGTAGAGAAAGAGAAAAATTAATTATTCCTCCTCTTCCATCAGTAGAACTTTTGAGAACGGTACCTATGCCTATAAAAATTAAAGTAGGTGGAGCAGTAGTTTTTGCTGTAGATGTAAGTTATTTTGAGAAAATATAATTTATGGCTTTTAAAGAAGTATTAGGACAGAAGCAGGCAACAGAGATACTTAGGAAGGCTTTAAGAGAAGAAAAAGTTGCCCAGACCTACCTTTTTGTAGGTCCTGAAGGAGTGGGGAAAAAACTTACGGCTATATCCTTGGTGCAAGCTCTAAACTGCAAGGTGGAACCCTTAGAAGGATGTGGAGTTTGTGAGGTTTGCAGAAATATAAAAGAGTTAAATCATCCAGATGTCTTTTATCTAAAACCTGAAGGTACATGGTATAAAATCCAGCAGATAAGAGAAATAACAAGAGAAGCCTATCTTAAACCCTATATTAGTAAATGGAAGGTGTTTATTTTAGATGATGCTCATCAGTTGAGAACTGAAAGTGCTAATGCTTTATTAAAAATCCTTGAAGAGCCTCCTCAGTTTACCATCTTTATCCTTATTGCTTGTCATCCCGAGTTACTACTTCCCACTATAATCTCAAGAAGCCAAATTGTAAGTTTCAGTTATTTGAATGAAATAGAAATTGAGAGTATTATTAAGGATAAAGTCTTAGAGGAGAGATTTGAAATATTAGTAACCTTGGCACAAGGAAGTGTAGGAAAAGCTATTTTTTGGAACGAAGAAGATAATTGGAGGAGAAGATTGGAGCTTTTCAAATATCTTACATTGTTAAAAAAAGAAAGAGCTTATTCTCCTTTTGATATAGCCGATTTCTTAGCTGAAGAAAAAGACGAAGAGAAAATTACTTCTTATTTAGAGCTTGTACTTTTTTGGTGGAGAGATCTGTTCTTTTGGAAACTTACAAAAGATGATAGACTCATAACTCAAAAAGATTTTCTTCCTGAGATTATTAGAAAGTCTCAGGAGTATTCGCTAAAAGATTTAAGAGAATTTTTTAGATTAACTCAAGATACTATAAAGGGTATTAGAAATAATGCTAATCTGTTACTGACTTTAGAAACACTTTTTTTAAGAGTAGGGGTGGGATCATGATGGAAGAATCTAATAAAGGATATGTAGTAGGTATAAGGCTTAGAAGTCTTAAAATATATCTCTTTTCCACAGAAGATCCAAATTTAAATGTAGGAGACTGGGTTATTGTAAAGACTGTTCAGGGAACAGAGGCTGGTAAAGTTGCTATTTCCTCCTTTTTACCCTCTGAGGATTTTAAGCCTCTTTCACCTCTAAAACCTATTTTGAGAAAGGCTACCGAAGAAGATTTAGAAAAAATAAAAGAATATAGGGAAAAAGAGAAAGAAATTTTGTCATTTGCTCAACAGAAGGCAGATGCTTTAGGGTTAAATATGAAGATGCTTGTTTGTGAGATAAATTTTGATTATAGCAAGATAACTATTCATTTTTCCTCTGAAAATAGAGTTGACTTCAGGGAGTTAGTTAAGGAGCTTGCTGCTCAATATAAGACAAGAATTGAATTGCATCAGATAGGAATTAGAGACGAAGTAAAGTACTTAGGAGGACTTGGTATATGTGGCAGAGAAGCTTGTTGCCACCTTTTTTTACAAGAGTTTGAGTCCATATCTGTTAAAATGGCTAAGGAACAGTCTTTGGTTTTAAATCCATTAAAAATTTCAGGTATATGTGGAAGACTTATGTGTTGTCTTTCCTATGAATATGAAACATACCAGAGCATAAAAGCTGAATTGCCTCCTAAGGGTAGTATAGTGGAAACAAAGCAGGGAAAAGGTGTAGTGGTAGATCACCATGTTCCTTTGGGTAAGGTTATAGTGGAATTTGAAGAAGAGAGAAGAGAGCTAATATCTCCTGATGAAATTGTAAAGGTTTACTCAAAGGAGGAGAAAGACAAAGATAAGTTATTAGACAAAATTTTGAAGATGTTAGGAGAAGACCAGTAAGTAGAATATGTCAAATATTGAAGATGAAGTAAAAATTTCTCTTTGGAGAAGAGGGTATTTAGTTATGGAGTCTTCTCCTATAGAAAGAGTGATATTTCCAAAAGAAGATATTTTTTTTGAAGATTATTATCAGAAACTCTTTCATTATAGGTTTAGGCGCCTTTTAAGCGATATTTTACAAGTAAAAAATGAAGAGAAAATAGATCTTAATCTTCTTCTTACCAAATGGAAATGGAAAGAGATAGAAGAATTTTGGGATTTTTTATTAAAGTGTGACATTATTAGCTGTAAAGATGGAATTTATTTTTTTAATTACCCTTTTATAGATAATTTTGGTGAAACATTAGAGTGGTTTATAGCAGAGCTTCTAAAAAGAGAGTTTTTAATACCAGTTATGTGGGGAATAAAACTTAAAGAGGTAAAAGGTGGAGGAGATTTTGATATTCTTGGACTTTTAGAAGGAAATTTTATGTATATTGAATGTAAGACGAGTCCTCCTAACAATGTAAGATTAAGGGATCTTTGGGAGTTTCTTAGGAGAAGAGAAGTTTTGAAGCCTAAGATTACCATATTTTTTATTGATACTACTCTTAAAGTTGAAAGAAATATTATAGATAATATTTCTTCTCTTTTTTCAAAGAGATTTTCTTTTGAGGAAGAGCTAAAAGTTGAGAAACTGAAAGAAGGCATATATTCTTTAAATAACACTCTCTTTATAATGCAAAGTAAAGGAGATTTAGTAAGAAATTTCCAGATTATCTTCCGTAATTTTTTGGATAATGGTAATTAAATATTATGGATAAACAAGAAAAATTATTTAAAGATGATGATTTTTATCCCCTCTCCTATAGAATGAGACCTCAAAATTTTGATGAATTTGTAGGAGGAGAGGAGATTATAGGAGAAGATTCTTTTTTGAGAAAGGCAATTCAAAAAGGATATCTTCCATCTCTTATTATCTATGGTCCTCCTGGTTCTGGAAAGACTACTTTATCTATATTACTTGCAAAGGCTATAAATGCAGATTTTATTGAATTAAATGCTGCTATAGTGGGGACTTCAGAACTTAAAGAAGCACTTCAAAGAGCTCAAAGAAATATAGAACTCTACAAAAAAAGAACAGTTTTATTTTTAGATGAAATTCATCACTTTAATAAGTTGCAACAAGATGTTTTACTCCCCTTTGTAGAAAAAGCAATTGTTATACTTATTGGAGCTACTACCGAGAATCCATTATTTACTATTAATACTACGTTACTTTCCCGATGTAGAATTGTAGAGTTAAAACCTCTTTCTTCTGATGATATAAGAAAGCTTATTAAGAAAGCTCTTATAGATAAAGAGAGAGGTTTTGGTAAATTGTATATAGATATTACTCAAGAAGCAGAAGATGAAATCGTAAGATTTGCTAATGGTGATGCAAGAATAGCCTTGAATACTTTAGAACTTGCATCTTTTGTAGCAACTCCTGACAACAAAGGGAAAATTACAATAGACCTTTCTACAGTAAAAGAAGTTGTAGGTAAAAGGATATTTAGATACGATCAAAAAGGAGACGAGCATTATCATACTATTTCAGCATTTATAAAGAGTATAAGAGGTTCAGATCCAGATGCAGCCTTATATTATCTTGCTAAGATGATTCTTGCTGGGGAAGATCCAAGGTTTATTGCGAGGAGATTGATGATTCATGCAGCAGAAGATATAGGTATGGCAGATCCCTTTGCACTAATAATTGCTCAAGCAGCTTATTATGCTGTAGAAGTAGTAGGGATGCCTGAAGCAAGGATCCCGTTAGCAGAAGCTACTATTTATCTTGCAACAGCTCCAAAGAGTAACAGTGTTGTATTAAGTATTGAGAAGGTTATGAAGTACATTCAAGACTATGGGGTTTCACCTATTCCAGAATATTTAAGAGGTGATTCTCCAAATTATCGTTATCCTCATAATTTCCCTGAGCATTTTATATCCCAAAAATATTTACCTGAAGGTATAATGGAGATATTCTATAATCCTACAGAGCAAGGGAGAGAAAAAATAATAAAAGAAAGATTAGAGAAGTTATGGGGAGAAAGATACAAAAAGTAATTACAGTTTTTCTGCTCTTTTTCATAGTATTTTTTTCTGGATGTAAAGATGAAGGAAAAAATACTATAAATGACAAAGAAAGTACTTTAGAAAAAGAAATTGAAAAACAAGAAATTTCTTTAAAATTTGATATTACCCAAAAGATCTTAGGGAATTTTAAGGAAGATATAGCAGAATATTTATTTGAAGGAAAAAGAAAAGAGACAGAGAATTTTATAATAAAATGGAATCTATATACCGTCTATTGGAGATCTCCAATTTCTAAGTTTGATTTTTTAAAGGAAGAATTCCCGGAAGATAAATATATTCTGAAGACTAATAGCGAAGATCTAAAATTCTATGAAATTAATGTTTATGCAAAGGTATTATTACCTGATGAATCCATTAATGAGATTCAGATTTTCTCTTTTTATTTTCCTAAAAAAGTTGCTAAGAAAAAGGTTAATAAACCACAAATTGCTTTAGTTGTTGATGATCTTGTAGAGAAAAATTATTGGACTGATCTATTATTATCCTTTCCATACACTCTAAATGTAGCCATAATACCTACTTCTCACTCAGAGAAGCTTGCAGAAGAATTTGCTAAAGAGGGATGGGAGGTTATAGCACATGTTCCTATGGAGTCTATTTCATATCCTAAAGATGCAAAATACTTAGTTTCAGAGCCGATTATGGTAGGAATGAGTGAAGAAGAAATAGAAAAATTATTAGATGTTTATATTAAAAGATTTGGAAAAGTTAAAATATTAGGTTTAAATAATCACATGGGATCCAAAGTTACAAAAGATGTTAATACTATGGAAAATCTATTTAAAGTATTAAGAAAACATAATCTCTTTTTCTTAGATAGCAGGACTATATCAAGTTCTGTAGGTAAAAAAGTAGCTAATGAGTATAAAGTTTCTTTTCTGGAAAATATGCTTTTTATTGATCACGAGAATGATAACGAAAAGATTAAAAAAAGGTTTATTCAAGCAATAAATATTACTAAAAAGAAAGGAAAGGGCGTATTTATATGCCATCTTAGACCTAAAACTATAAAAGTTTTAGAAGAGTTAGAAAAGGAGAAGGTTTTTTCAGATATAGAATTTGTGAAACTTAGTGATCTACTTGTAGAAGAATATAACCTTCCATTGGAGGAAGAAGAATCTCATACTTATAAATCTTCTCAGTAATAAGATCTTTAAATATACCGTCTAATTTATAGTTTTTATTCTTATCGGTAGTGTTTATTAGTACAAGGATTTTTTCATTTCCAAATACTTTATAATAAGATAAAATCTCAGAAAAGATGGGTATGTGATCACCTCCATATAAAGAAGGCTGAGCTTTTCTTATAGAAACTAATTTTTTAAAGAAATTTATAAGCTCTAAGTCTTGATTTTCTTCTTTCCATGGGATAGGGAGTCTTGTAAATTCGTGTAAAGTATGGGTCCCTTCTAATATATCCCTATATTGATTTGCTCCCATTTCTTCCCCATTATAGATTACGGGAATATCATTATGAGTAAATTGAAATATTGCAGCAATTTTTAGTAGTTTTTTATCCTTAGCTACCCATAAGAATCTATTGGAATCGTGATTTTCTAAAAAAGAGACTGTTTTAAAATTTTTGTTATAGAATCTTTGCTTAAGCCCAATAATTTTTTGAAATTCTGCTGGTAGCCATTTTTTACCTATGAAAAATTCACGCATTATTTTAAATAAGAAGAAATCTAAAGTCCCGTCAAGTTTTCCTGCATATTTTTTAACTTGCAATGGCGTATCTACGATTTCACCAAGATGAAAGGTATCTGGAAATTTATTTTTAAGCCTAAAATAATATTCAGTCCAGAAGTTAAAATCAGGTCCTGTAGCATGATCTAATCTATAACCTGAAATTCCAAATTCTCTAATCCAGTATAATGCTGCATTAATTATATGGTCCATGGCTTCTTTGTTTTTTAGATTTATTTTGGGCATGGTTTTTACACCACAAAAAGTCTCATATTTACCATTTTCATCAAAGATAAACCAATTTCTATATAGGCTATTTTGGTTTTGTATAGCATTCTGAAATATGGGATGATTAGAAGATAGATGATTAGGCACAAAATCTAAGATGATTCTTATTCCTCTATTGAAGGCTTTGTTAACAAGTTCTTTTAAATCTTCTTTTGACCCCCAAGCAGAATCTATATCATAATAATCTTCAATGTCATATCCATGATAAGATGCAGCTTTGAAAATGGGAGAAAGCCATATAACATCTGTTTCTAAAGATTCAATATAATCTAAATGTTTGGTTATCCCCTTTAGATTTCCTCCTAATTTCATTTTTAAGTTATCAGACCATGGTACTTCATACGCATCTTTTGCAAACCTATCCACAAAAATGTGATAGATGACAGAAGTATCCACCCATTTTGGAGGAGAAAAATAATCTATTGAGAAGGAATATAGTTCATTAGATATTTTGTCTTCACCTCCTAATTTTATTTTTATAATTTTCTCTTCTTTTTGAAGAGGAATTTTAGCTT
>JAKOUL010000119.1 GCA_029776735.1 Dictyoglomota bacterium | reverse complement strand
GTTTTGAGGTAAAGATCCAAGAGAGTGATCTTTTTATCCTTGCTCAAAAAGACTTAAGGAAAGAAGCATATGAGGCTCTTACCTCTTATAGAAAAGAAATAGAAGATTATATATTAGAAGATCCAGAATTTAAATATGCTCTTTATCCTTATAAGGTTAAGGATAATGCTCCATCTATTGTTAAAGAGATGGCTTATTGGGCAGGAAAGGCTGGAGTAGGTCCTATGGCAGGAATAGCTGGAGCGGTCTCAGAGTTTGTAGGGAAAAATCTTTTGAAATACTCATCACAAATCATTGTAGAGAATGGTGGTGACATCTTTCTTTCTACTAAGAAAGAGAGAAGCGTTGCTATTTTTGCTGGGAAATCTCCATGGAGTAATAAGATAGGCATTTTAGTTCCAGAGGATGTCACCTTAGGAATTTGTACCTCTTCTGGTACTGTGGGTCCTTCTCTTAGTTTTGGTAAAACGGATGCTGTGGTTATTGTGGCGGACTCTACCATATTTGCTGATGCATTAGCTACAGCAGTAGGAAATATGGTGAAATCTTCAGATGATATACCTGTAGGAATAGATTTTGCTAAAAATTTCCCTGAAGTCCAAGAGATCATCATTATTGTAGATGATAAATTGGGCGCTTGGGGCAAGTTTGAGATAATAAAGTTCTAAATGATTTCTATTGTAACCTTAGTATCTTCAGCATCTATGTCCACAATCTTTCCATAAAAGTTCGGATCGTTTATAATCTGTTCTAATTCTTCAGCATCCATATCAATGTCATTAGTGTAATTTTTTACAAGATTTAATCCCCATTTTAAAAATGATAAAGGGACAGTAATATTTACTACATTTTTGTCTTCATCTACCACATTTATCCTTAGGACTCTTTTCCCTCTTTTAATACTTTCTTCTAACTTAGATAGGAGTTCCTCAGCTTCATCGGAAGTAATTTTCCCTTCCTGAACAAGTTTTAAAATTTTATATCTTTCCTCTTTCATATTTTTGATCCTCCTTGAAGGTGTGTATTGGGGAAGTATTAGTTTTAGACCCCAGTATATGAAGATAAGAGGCCACAATTTCCAAATATCTTTTAGTATAGGTATATTAAAATTATTCGCAAGAATAGAGATTCCTAAAACAAGAAGTAATAATCCCCAGAAAGCCTTATTGAGCATTTTCATCCTCCTCTAAAATTTTTAAAGCATCTTGTACAGAAAGTTCACCTTTCTCTAATTGATCTATTATCCACTCTGCTTTGCTCTTGGGCTCTTCCTCTTCTTCAGTAAGAAGACCTAAGTTTTTTAATATGTTATCTAACTTACTTCTTACGGTAGGATATGAAATTTTTAAGATTCTTTCCATTTCCTTGACATTACCTCTGGTTTTTAAAAAAAGCTCAAGAAATTCTAATTCTTCTGGATCTAAGCTTGCTAATTTGTTTAGCCAAAAATCTCCCTCTATAGTAATATTGCAATTAGGGCATTCTAATTTTTTTACAATCAGCTCTCTCCCACATATAGGGCATTTAGGAATACGATTAGGCATATTTTAAAAACTCCTCTAAAAATTTACTTATAATTTTATATAATTGAAAGATTTATGTCAATATTTTTAATATTCTACTTTAAAATTTTTATTCTGACCTTAGAGCCTGGATAGGATCCAGATTTGATGCTCTTACAGCGGGAAGTATTCCAAATATCAAACCTATAGATAGAGAGAAAATAAATCCTAAAACTACGGTAGATATATTTAAAGAGAAAGGTATTTTGAAGTGTTCTACAATTTTACCAGAGATAAAAGAGAGAAGTATACCTATGCCACCCCCCATAAGACTTAGGGTAGCAGATTCAGTTAGAAATTGATAAAGTAAATCTTTTTTCCTTGCTCCTACTGCTTTTCTGATACCAATCTCTTTGTATCTCTCGGTTACAGAAACCAGCATTATATTCATTATTCCTATGCCTCCTACTATAAGGGAGATACCTGCGATACCAGCAAGGGTTAAGGTTAGAATATTTAGGACATCATTCATAGCAGAAAGAAGATCTTCCTGTTTCGCAATAACAAAGTTCATTTTCCCCCTTTTTTGTTTTAATAGAAAGATAATTTTTTGTTTATAGAGCTCTAAATTTTGGCTATCTTTAACTTGTGCTATTAGTAAGTTGAGAGATTGATCTCCTTTTAACAAAAGACTTGTAGAGAGGGGAATGATTATTCTTAGATCTTGATCTCCTAAATTTGGACTGTATCCTCTTTCTTTTAAGACTCCTATGATTTTAAAATTATAGTTACCAATTTTTATTGTTTTATTTAGAGCATCATTATAATCTTGAGCTATAGTTTTTGCAATTTTAGGTCCTACAATACATACTTTATCTTTTGATTTGATTTCATAATCTGAGAATAACTTTCCTGCTACCACAGTATCTCTATTTATAATCAAACCATCATTATCTGTACCATTTACGATTCCATTTATATTGAATATTTTATATTTGACATCGTAGTATCCTGTTACCATGGAAGAAATTAAGACGTCTTCTTTTAGGAGACTTCTTAAATAAGTGATGTCATTATAAGTAAAAGGTTGAGGAGCTCCACCTTTCATCAAATCCTGATCTTTTATTGAGTTAATATCCCCACCTGTTTCTATAGAAGTGGGGAATATAAGTAAGGTGTTTCCTCCTAAATTCTCAAAAATCTCTAAGGTTTGGCTTTTTGCTCCTTCTCCAATTGAGATTAGAAGTATTATGGAAAATACTCCGATTACAATACCAAGAATTGTAAGGAAAGATCTAAATTTGTTTGTTCGTAAAGTGTTTATGGCAAGCTTAATATTCTCTAAGACCTTCATAAAAAATTTTTAAGATTTACCTTCTATTATTTTAATTTTTGAATGATTTTTAATTTTTTCTAATGGTGAAATTATAACAAGCTCTTTTCCCTGAAGACCATTTTTTACCTCTACCTCATTAAAAGTCATATCTCCCAATGTTATTTCTTTTTCTTCCGCCTTTCCATCTTTTATTATATAAACATAGGTTCTTCCTTCTTTAAATGTGATAGCATTTAGCGGGATAGTTAATGCATTTCTTTTGGTCCCTAAACTTATAGTTGCAGAAATACTCATGCCTTCAACCACCTTATTTCCAAGTTGGGGTAGAGGTACTATCACATCATAAGCATAGGTCCCATCTTTATTTAATGTAGGAATCATACTTATAGATGATACTTTTCCCTTCCATGGCTTTTCTTCCAATGCATCTACATTTACCTCTACCTCTTGTCCTTCTTTTATTTTTAGTATATTACTCTCATCTACCTTTACTGTTGCAACTAACGATTTTGGGTCAATAATAGTAATAATAGAGGAGTTAGAAGTAGACAGATTAAATAGACTCAAAATGTTTGAAAGATTTCCAAGAGAAGTTTGAGAAGATATATCCTGTCCTGTTTGGAGATGTACTCCTGGCATAGTATTTACTTTTGCTACAATTCCATCTATAGGAGATTTAATTATTCTTTCTTGATAAAGTTTATTTAACGTGTTGTAAGTTGTTTCAAGGGTTTTAATTTGGTCAGGAGATATGGGAATATTTTGAATATAATTCATATTTAAAGATCCCATGGCACTTGTTATTTTGAGGAGATCAATGATATTTCTGATTTGTTCCATTTGTTGCTTTAATTCTTGGGCATCAATAATTACAAGAGTATCTCCCTTTTTGACTTTATCCCCTACTTTTACCCGTACTTCTGAGACAGTACCAGAAACTTTTGGATAGATATCTATCTTTTTAGAAAAGGATAAACTTCCACTCACATTTATTGAGATAGGTATATCCTTTCTTTTTACAGCGACAACTTCTACAGGAACTGGAGAAGTTCTTATTCCATAAATAAGTATACCTATAGCGGCAGCTATTAAAACTGCCGCTATTAGTAATTTTTTCATAATATTATTCTTTACCTTCTAATTTCTCTAAGAAATCGCCCAAGAATTCCATATATCCTTTAGTCCGTCCAGCACAGTTTTCTAAATTACGAAGAATTATTGTATCATATTCTTCAAGTAATGGTGTTTCCTTAGAAAATAATTCTTTATCTGCCTTGTAATTCTTAGTTTCGTTTATATTTGGATAGTATTTACTTTGTATTTCCCAGAGTTTTCCCATATCTTTTCTTGAAATCCATGCAGCGTTTACTCCATCCTCTTCTAAATTACTTACTTGGATTGGTTTTGAATTTTTTAATGTTTCTATATACTTGGGATTATCATTAAGAATTTGCCATTCTTGATAGTCTTCTAAAGCATAATGATGATTTTCTCCTTGAGCTATTAATTTTTCAAGATTAAAGATATTTAGTAAGGCATTTCCAAGAGGCATAGGATATGCGTGAAAAGGCTGAGTTAAATCTTGAAGATAGTGAAGACTATATGCAAAGAATCTAAATCCCCAGTAATAATCTTTATTTTGAAAAGATTCTTTAGCTAAATTCCAAAAATGAGCAATTCTCTTAGGAGCTTCACCAAGTTTTAGTATACCCTCAAAAAGTATGTAATATTGGTGTCTCCAGCCAGAGCTTCCTCCTGTAAGTTTTTGCATAGAATTTAAATTTAGATTATCATCCATCCCGTTATCAGGTTCTGTTACATATCTTGTTATAATTGTTATAGCATCAATTTCATCTCCGATATTTTCTCCTCTATAAGGGATAGTATAGGAAGGATTATAAGGAGACGGATCATTGTCAGGATATGGTGTTACTTTTATATTAGTATATTCTTTTATCCAAGGATTTTCTTTTAAAATTATTTCTGTCATCTCTCCATGGGCAGACCAGGAAAATGCGGGAAAAAGAAAAAGAATTAAGAATAAAGTAGTGAAAAATAACTTCTTCATATTTTTAATACCCCCTTAATTTAATTCTCTCACCAGAATCCTTTTTGAAAAGGTAAATCTTTTCTGGAAGGTCAAAAGAAATTTTATCTCCTACTCTTACATCTAATTTATTTTCAGTTTCTATTTTTATAACAGTTTTCCCTAAATCTACGTGTAAAACTTGCCTTTTATCTGAGGGAAGACTATCAATGAAGAATACTTCTCCTAAGATTGCTCCATGGGGATTTATTTTTATATCTTTTGCATGAAAACCCAAGATATATTCTCCTTCTTGGAAAGAAAAGGGAAGATGAAATAGTCTCCCTTCGGAATAAAAAATAGAACCCGAGATTTTTCCTTCTATAAGATTCATGGGAGGATTTCCAACAAAAGAAGCTACAAAAGAATGGGTGGGATTTTCTGTAAGTTCCTCATAAGTTCCTACCTGTAATATTCTTCCTCCATGCATTACTCCTATGATATCTCCTATGGCTATAGCCTCATTTTGATCATGGGTAACATAAACAGAGGTAACTTGAAATCTTAGTAGAAGTTTTTTAATCTGAACTCTTGTTTGTACTCTTAATCTTGTATCAAGATTAGATAGAGGTTCATCAAAGAGCATTACTGACGGATTTCTTATAATGCATCTTCCTACCGCTACTCTTTGTTTTTCTCCTCCCGAAAGTTCTTTTGGTTTTTTGGGTAAAAGATATTCAAACCCTACTCCAAGAATCTCTGCAGTTTCCTTTATCTTTTCATCTATTTCTTCTTGAGGTGTTTTTTTAATCCAGAAGGGAAAAGAAAGATTTCCTTTTGCTGCATAGTGCGGATAAAGAGCGTAGTCTTGAAATACCATGCCTATCTTTCTTTCAGATGGTGAAAGATTTGTAACTTTTTCTTCGTTAAAATATACATCTCCTGAATCAGGCTTTTCTAAGCCAGCAATTACTTTTAGTAAAGTAGTCTTTCCACATCCTGATGGTCCGATTATGGATAAGGTTTTTCCTTCTGGAATATATAGATTAATATCTTTTAAGACATAAATTTTATTGCCTTCTTTTTGAGGAAGATCTTCTACGATCTCTGAATCTTTTCTTTGTCTAATAAGATTTGAGAGCTCATGGGTAATAGAGAAAGTCTTTGTTATGTTTTCTAATCTTATGCTCATTTTATCAAATATTAAAAATTTGGGAATCAAAATTTGGGTTTATCTGATAATTTTTATATGTTCTTTTATGAACTAATATTTTAGTATCCTGGTAATTTTCATACTGCTCTAATTGAATAGGTATAAAATTATCTTTGTCTATGTAAACTCTCTGCATTGTGTAAGTATATAGACGATCTCTGCTCGTATTTATCTCTATTACAAAACAATTATATCCATTAATATTTGCTTCTTTGACTAAAAGAGGCTTGTTTTTAAATAACTGCTCTAAAACATATGCTATACTAAGTTCATCTACTCTTCCTTTTCTCAAAGAGAGTATTAATGGGTCATCAGGATTTAATGAGATAGGAATAAAGCTTAATACCCCACCTCTTTTTAGTCTTACTTTTCCTTCTTTATATATCAGTACTGTCCCTTTATCTTTACCATCTACAATGTTTAATCTTATAGTATTAGGTTTTTGAAAGAAGAATTCATAAGTAATATTCTCTTCACTGTTAGCATCTCTATTATAAACCTCAAGAATACTATAAAATGTATTTATATTGTTGTATGCAACTTTTGTCTTTTGTAGTATCTCATCTGTGGATATTCCAAAAGACGAACTTATAAATAATAAAAATATAAGGAGAAATTTCCATATTCTCATTTATTTTTCCTTATCTGATATGTATAGCTGTTCTATGTTAGTTATTGTACCATAAAGATCATTGCCAAAATATAAAGTTGGTTTAAACTTCTCTATAAGATAGGTTTTGTCAAAGTATTCTTTAATAACCTGAGCACGTAGAACCCTTCCGATTACTAAGTGATGATCTGCTTTTATATCCACAATATTTTCAATGGTGCATTCCACATGTGCAATACATTCTTTTATAAGAGGAGATGCTATTTTTTCTGCTAATATAGGAGTAAGATTTGCTTTCCTGAATTTATCAGTATTTCTCCCGCTATATCTTCCACAAATTAGGGTGGCTTTTCTTAACTCATAAGGTGGAATGTTTATAGCAAAGTCTCCTGTCTCTTTTATAAGACTGTAGGTGTATCTTTCAGGTTTTAGGCTCAATACAATAAGAGGAGGGTTTGTACTTAAAGGAATTAGCCATGATGCGGTCATGACATTTGGTTTTTTCTCTTTGCTGATACTTGTTATGAGAAAGGCGGGAAAAGGATGAAGAAGATATGCAAAATTTCCCTTTAATTCTTTCATACTACACCATTTTATATTTTTAGAATCCATTCAAAATCATATTTAGAAGATGTAAACACACCATTTTTATATTGTAATTTATCGGTCTCTATAAAGGAAATTATTTGAGTCCCAAGCTTATTAAGATCCTTATTTTTTATATATTCTTTTATTACAGAGATAGGAAAAGTAAGAAAGAGGGTTTTCGCTTCATAGATATTGGCTGCATCATCAACATATAATATTATATTTACCTGTGTATTATCAGGTAAGGATGTAGAATTTAGGGCAGGGACAAGGTTTTTGAGAATTCTGTTTACCATGGAAGGGTAGGGAAGACCTTTTTGGTGGAGTTTTGTATAGAAAGAGAGATTTAATCCTATTGCAGGATGATAAATAGGAGCGTTCATTTTAAAACTTTCATCTAAAGTTTGAACATCTTTCTCTAAATTTGATTTTACTATGTCATTAAAAGTAAGAATATGAAGTATAAAAATAGTTGCAGGCTTTTTCTCATTTTGGACAGTCTGGGTTTGAGTTTGAGCCCAAAGAATTTGAGTGGAAAATAGTAAGATCAATAAAATAGCAATAAAGACTTTTTTCATTTTAGGATACTCCCTTCTGTAAAAATTTTTAAGATAATTCTATTATATAATAATTTATGAACAATAAATTTGACTATAAAAAGATTTTTATTATTCCTTCTCAAAGAAAGCAGATTTTTCTTGAGAAAATTAAGAAAGATTTAAACCCAGAGCAGGAAGAAATTGTTTTTGGAAGTGATGGGCCATCTCTTGTAATTGCTGGTCCTGGTTCTGGAAAAACTCGTACTATTGTTTACCGAGTAGGATATCTTATTGCCTCAGGATATTCCCCCAAGAGTATAATACTTCTTACTTTTACAAATCAGGCAGCAAGAAATATGGTTAATAGAGTTTCATCTCTTGTAAGGGAGAGTACAGAAGAGATGTTAGGGGGTACTTTTCATCATGTGGGAAATAGGTTTTTAAGAATGTTTGGAGAGAATGTGGGATTGAATAATAATTATACCATCTTAGATAGAGAGGATTCTGCTGATTTAATTGATGAATGTATAGAGGAACTTTTTCCTAATGAGGATATAGGCAAGGGTTTAATTCTTGATGTTTTTAGCTTTTATATAAATACAGGAAAAACTTTAGAAGAAACATTAAAACTGAAAGCAATTCATCTCTTGGATAAGATAGAGGTTATAGAAAAAATTATTGGGAGATATCAGGAAAGGAAAAGAGAACTTAATTTATTAGATTATGATGATCTACTTTTTTACTGGTATCAACTTCTTTTAGAAAGTGAAAAAATAAGAAGACTTTTAAATGAAAGATTTTTATGGGTATTGGTAGATGAATATCAAGATACTAACTGGCTTCAAGGTGAGATTATTAGGCTTTTGAGAGACGAGAATAAGAATATACTTGTGGTAGGGGATGATGCGCAGGGTATATATTCCTTTAGAGGAGCTACTTTGGAGAATATGCTGAAGTTTACAGAAGTTTTCCCTGAGGCAAAAATATTTTATTTAGTATCTAACTATAGAAGTACACCTGAAATTATCTCTCTTGCTAATGAAATTATAAAAAGAAATGTTAATCAGTATCAGAAAGAAATAAGACCTGTACTTAAATCAGGCTCTAAGCCAAAGCTGGTATGGGCAAAAGATGAGGAAGAGGAAGCCCAGTTTGTTGCTGAAGTTATAAAAGAACTTTATAAAGAAGGTATAAAGTACAAGGATATAGGAGTTTTATTTAGATCTAATTATCATTCTATGACTTTGCAGATAGAGCTTACTCGTCAGGGGATTCCGTTTGAGGTTAGAGGAGGACTGAGATTTTTTGAACAGGCACATATAAAAGATATGCTCTCTTTATTGAAAATTATCTATAATCCTCAGGACGAGTTTTCTGCTCGGAGGTTTTTTAAACTCTTTCCTGGGATAGGGAGGGCTTATGCCAAAAAAATGGCGGATATTTTAAGAGAAACAAAAGATTTTGAAAGATTATTTTATTTTTCCTTAGGAGGTAGAGCTTTAGAAGGGATGCGCCTTATCAAGAGAATTTGGGATAAGGTGAAAAATATTCCTACGGAGAGATTTTCAGAAATCCTTAGAGTTTTTTATGATGAATATTATTCAGATTATTTAAGAAGAAAGTATTCTGACTTTGAAAGTAGAGAGAAAGATGTATCGCAGCTTATACTTTTTGCTGAAAGATATAACGACTTAGAGAAATTTCTTAGTGAACTTACGTTATATACCTATGCAGGGGAAAAAATATTGGAAGAAGATGAAGAAAAAGATTTTGTAGTATTATCCACAATTCACCAAGCAAAAGGTTTGGAATGGGAAGTAGTCTTTATCCTTAGATTAGTTCAGGGAGAGTTCCCTTCTTATAAAAGCTTTGATAACTTGGAAGAGGAAAGAAGGCTTTTTTATGTGGCTGTGACAAGGGCAAAAAGAGAGCTTTTTGTTGTAACTTATATTACTAAAAGGGTTAAAGACATTAACGTCTTTTTAAAACCATCTATATTTATAGAAGAACTCCCCAAAGAGGAACTCTTTGAGGAGTGGATTGTGCAGAAGATGGATGCTACTTACTGATTCTTTAACAGTTCATTAGTCTGTTCTGCATAAATAAAATCTACTATTTCTACGTCTACATCTTTGACTCCTTCTATCTCTTTAACGGCTTTTTTGATGGAGAGAGCAAGTTGAACACCTAATGGACAGAAAGGAGTTGTTGGTCTAAATATAATTTTTACATTTCCTTCACTGTCTACATCTAACGTATCAATAGTGTTTAAAGTAACAAGATCTAACCCTACCTCAGGATCAATGATTTCTTTAAGTTTGCTTTCTATCTCTTCTTTTAAATTCATATATTCACCTCGTGATTTTTTTTGTGGTATATTTTATCATAGAAAGTCTAATAAGGGTATAATAAAGAGATTTAAAAAATATTTAATTTAGGAGGTGTCATGAAGCGAATTCTCATTGTGGAAGATGAGGAGAATGTAAGAAGTTTAGTGAGAGAGACTTTAGAGTTTTTAGAAAAGTATGAACTATATGAAGCAGGAACTGGAAAAGAAGCTCTTGAGATAATAAAAAATAAGAATCCGGATTTAGTCATTCTGGATATAATGCTTCCTGATATTGATGGATATGCTATTTGTGAGCAAATTAAAGGGGATTCTTCTAAGAATACTTTAGTATTGATACTATCTGCAAGATCAAGCGAACTTGATAAGAAGGTAGGATATAGTATGGGAGCTGATGAGTATATTACAAAACCTTTTGGCCTTGCGGAGCTTATTACAAAGGTGGAAGATCTTTTAGGGGAATAGTTCAAATATTATGAGAGTTTACCGTGATTTAAGAAGAGAAAAATTTCTTTCTTTATTTAGAGCTTTAATTCTCTTTACAGTTTTAATTCTTGTTAAGCTTGGTGTTGTCCCACCTACCAATATGAGTATATTCAATATTTTTTTAATCGTCTCATTTTTTTACATACTTTTTACTACAGTATTTCCAATTTATAAATATTCTCTCTTACATAGGCATGAGATTTTTGCAGCTCTTGATATATTGTTAGTAACAATTCTTGTTTATCTTACTGGTGGTATCACCAGCGAACTTTATTTACTATTGCTTTTTCCAATAGTTTCTGCAGCTTTTAGATATGATTTTCGTACCACAATACTCTCTGCAATATTAGTGACTCTTGCCTTTATATTTTTTGGAATAATTCAAGGCATAAATATTATTTTCAGTTCTGCATATATGAGAATTCTTGAACTTGGAATATTATCAATTCTACTTGCTCTCTTTCTTAACTTTGTGGGTAGAGAAAGCCTTAAGCTTGAGCAGAAGATAAATGAAATGAAGACTTTCTCAGAGGTTATAAGGATAGTGAATTTCTCTTTGGATATAAATGAGATTCTTTCTGTTATTCTTGATTCTGCAATTGAAATTCTTGCTGCAGATGGGGGAACCATATTTCTTAAGGATAAAGATAATGGTGATCTTATTTTTGAGAAAGCGGTAGGAGAAAGAGGAGAATATCTTGAGGGGAAAAAACTTCTAAAAGGGGAAGGCATTGTAGGATGGGTTGTAGATTCGGGAGAGCCAGCATTGGTCAATAATGTTTCTAAAGATTCCAGATTTACTGAATATTATGATGCTATATCAGGATTTAAAACTGGCTCAGTAATATGTGTGCCTTTAAAAGTAG
>JAKOUL010000107.1 GCA_029776735.1 Dictyoglomota bacterium | reverse complement strand
TTCTCTAAGAGGCTGCACTTACTTCTTCAAAGACTCTCTTAATCTGCTCTTCTTTTTCAGCTAATATAAGTCTATCTATAAATTCGTCAAGCTCTCCTGCTAATACCTCTTCTAATTGAAAAGAGGAATAATTTATACGATGATCAGTAACTCTCCTCTGAGGAAAGTTATAGGTTCTAATTTTTTCACTTCTTTCTCCAGTCCCAACTTGAGCTCTTCTCTGAGAGACAATTTCATCTTCTCTCTCTTTTTGATAGTAATCATAAAGCCTTGCTCTAAGAACTCGCATGGCTTTTTCTCTATTTTGATGTTGTGACCTCTCGTCTTGACACTGAACTACTATTCCTGATGGAATATGAGTAATCCTAACTCCAGACTCTGTTTTATTAACATGCTGCCCACCAGCACCGCTGGATCTAAAAGTATCTATCCTCAAATCTTTAGGATCTATATCTATCTCTACCTCTCCCATCTCAGGAAGAACAGCAACTGTCACAGTTGATGTATGTATTCTTCCACTGGATTCTGTCACAGGTACTCTTTGAACTCTGTGTACTCCACTTTCAAATTTTAATCTACTATATGCTCCCTTTCCTTCAACTAAAAATATAATTTCCTTGAATCCTCCGAGACCTGTAGCATTTGAACTTACTATTTCTACTTTCCATCCTTTTTTTTGAGCATAACCCACATACATCTTGAATATATCAGCAGCAAATAATGCAGCTTCTTCTCCTCCTGTCCCTGCTCTTATCTCCATGATAATATTTCTTTCATCATTAGGATCCTGAGGAAGAAGAGCAGCTTTAAGATCAAATTCTTTTTTCTCAATCTCTTCTTTTAATTTTTCTAATTCTCCTTCAGCAAGACTTCTTAACTCTTCGTCTTGTTCCTCTGAAAGTAAAGATTCAACATCTTCTTTCTCCTTTATCAATTTTTTATATTCTCTGTATTTATTTACTATCTCCTCTATCTTTCCTCTTTCTTTAAGCAAAGATTGATATTTAGAGAAGTCAGATGCAATTTCCTGTTTTGCTAAAAGCCCCTCTATCTCATTAAATCTTTTCTCTATCTCTTCAAGTTTGTCAATTACTATTTTCTGAAGCATCTTCCTCCATTGTCACCTCCTTTAGGGCTACAATTGCAGTTTCCAATTGAGAATCATCAGGCTCTTTTGTAGTAAAATACTGCAACCAAAGCCCAGGGAAAAGTATAATCTTCCAAAACCAAGAATCAGAATATTTTGCCCCAATTCTTATTATTTCATAAGAAATGCTAAAAACTACTGGGATAAGTAAAATACGTGTAACAATCCTTAGTAAGAATGTCTGTTCTCCTAAAAAGGCAAATATAACGATACTTACAATCATAACTACCAAAAGGAAAGAAGTCCCACACCTTGGATGAAAACGAGGATATTTTCTGCAATTCTCTACAGTAAGCTCTTCACCTGCTTCATAGCAGAAAACTGTTTTATGTTCTGCTCCATGATATTGAAAAACTCTGTATATATCCTTCATTTTGCTTATAAGATAAAGATAGACCACAAAAATGACAAGTCTTACAATACCTTCTAATAGTTTTAACACTGCCGCTGAAGAAATATAATTCTCTACAGGTTTTACTATTAAAAGAGGAAGAACTATGAATAAGGCTACAAATAAAGCAAAACCTAACACTAAAGCAACAGCAATCTCCCAACCACTATCAGATTCTTCCTCTTCTTCAAAAGCTACAGTGGTAGAGTAATTAAGAGCTTTTATACCCCAAAATAAAGAGTCTAAAAGTGTCATTATTCCTCTCAAAAATGGAATTTTTGTCCATTTTTTAAAGAAAGGTTGCAGTCTTTGCTTCTGGACAACAATATGACCATCAGGGTCTCTTACTGCCACAGCTACATCTACACCCCTCCTCATCATCACTCCTTCATATACAGCTTGTCCACCAACACCTTCATCTTTTCTACTCATTTTCATCCCTCTTTAAAACTATATGGCAATGTCTACATCTTGCCTCATAATTTTCAAAAGCTCCTACTAAAATAATGGGATCATCATAGTAAGCTGGATTCCCATTTATTATTCTCTGGGTTCTACTAGCAATATTTCCACATTTCATACAAATAGCATGGAGTTTATCCACATACTCTGCTACTGCCATTAAGTATGGCATAGGTCCAAAAGGTTCTCCCCTAAAATCTTGGTCTAAACCTGCGACAATAACTCTTTTTCCATTATCAGCTAAATTTTGACATACTTTTATAAGCCCCATATCAAAGAATTGCCCTTCTTCTATTGCTACAACCTTTGTATCTTCCTCAACTAATTTCTCTATTTCAGCACTATTACTTACCGCTTTAGCCTCAATTTTTAATCCTGTATGAGAGATAATATAATCTTTATCGTATCGCATATCTAAACTATGTTTAAAAACTTGAACCTTTTGTTTCGCAATTTGCACCCTTCTTATTCTTCTAATAAGTTCTTCGCTCTTTCCACTGTACATACCACCACAAATTACTTCTATCCATCCAGCCGGTGAATTTATAAACTCCATAGTTTTCACCTTCTCTCAGGAATACAGGTCTTACCCTCAGGACATGGACCTCTAAAACATGAGGGACCTGCATCAGAAAAGATTGTAGGCGCTACATCCTTTACTAAATCAAGCATACTCCATGCAAG
>JAKOUL010000100.1 GCA_029776735.1 Dictyoglomota bacterium | reverse complement strand
CATCCTGAGCCAGGATCAAACCCTCCGTCCAAATATATATACCTATATATCAGCCAGATGGGCTGATCCTAAACCCCTTCTTTATTACCTTCGCCCGCTTCTCTTCTCCTTATTCTCCCTCTTTCTAAGGTGCATTCGCCTGCTTCTCATTCAGGCAGTATGCATTCTATCATATACTATTCACTTTGACAAGAGGGTATTCTCATTTTTTTAAATAAAGATTTTAAGCTTCAGAACTTTCATCTGCCTTCTCTTTTCTTTGAAATCTGAACATTTCCAAGATCTCATCCACTGTGGTTGCATCAAAAGCAAATTTATCATCACGGATAAAACCTATCACCCTCGGAAATCTTAGAGCATAACCCAAACCATCTTTTTCTTTTCCACAAGTATGAATAGGACTTCTAGTTATTTCATCAGCTTGAATTTCTACTACATATTTAGGATCAACCCATACATCAGCTTCAATCAAGGAATCTACATTATAAGGTTTATTCTCCACTTTAATTTCATCAAGAATCTCTCTAAATTTAACCCATTCTTCTTCTGTAGCCCCTGTACCTATTTTAGCTATAGTTTTAAAAGTATCACTACCTTTATCATATACTCCCACAAGAAGTGCACCTATACCAAATTTTGCCCTATGCCCTCTTCCTTTAAAATATCCTAATATAACGCAATCTACCGTGTCACTAAGCTGACTCTGATAAGAACGCTTTAATTTTATCCAATTAAAATTCCTAACCCCAGCTTGATAAGGAGCATCTAATCTTTTAGCCACAACACCTTCTAATCCCTCAGTAATGCACTCCTCAAAATAGTTCTGAATTTCCTTGGGATCATTTGTGATAATATTTTCAGTAACAAAAATTTTTTCTCCCTTTTCCACAGCATTTTCAAGTCTTTCTCTTCTTCTTATATATGGAAGAGAAGTAATATCTTCACCATCAATATACAAAATATCAAAAGCAAAAAGCTGAAGAGGAAAAAGTTCCGCCATCTCCGAAATATTATATTTTCTCTTTCTTTGGACTGTAACTTGAAACGGATAAAATTCTCCTGTCTCAGGATCATATGATATAGCTTCTCCTTCAAGAATTACACCTTTAGATTTTACTTGTTCTAAAATCCCCTCTACTAAATCAGGAAACATATGAGTATTATCTTCTAAGTTTCTTGAAAAGATCCGCACCTTATCATCCATTCTATGAATCTGACATCTAAAACCATCAAATTTAGGTTCTATAGAGCACTTTCCAAGTTTCTTTATAATATCTTCTACACTTGGGACTCTTTCTGCTAAAGCCATTCTTATGGGTCTTCCTACTTGTACTTTTATCTTTTTAAGAGCCTCTATACCACCCTCCCAAAATACTTTCGCCACATATCCTAAATCTGAAGTTATATTGAAAGCTCTCTCTATAAAAACTCTTAGACTTTTGTCTTTTGCTTTTGCAAAAGACAAAGCATCCATTATGGTAGGCTCCCCTATCCCGAGTCTAAGTTTACCAAGGACTACTCTTACTACATATTTACCACCTTGTGGGGTCAAAGAATTAACTAAATAAGCAAGTCTATTTACCTTAGCATCTACACTACCTTCTCCTGAAAATGTAGCAATTTCATAAAGAACATTAAAAACTTCTATTACTGACAAATCTTTTCCCTCACCTTTAGAATTTCTGAGGACTATCTCTCCTAAATCTCCTATTTCTTTATGTATATTTTCAACTTCTATCACAGGTTTATTCAAGGCTGTAGCTACAGCTCTTAAGGCAAGCTTTTCAGAGATTCCAAATTCTATCTTTTCATATTCAGGAGCTACTCTCCCATTTAATAAGTAAATAATTTTATCTATTTCTTCCTTATCTGCTTCTTTAAAAAGTTCAGATAAGATTTCTATCATTTCATTTCTCTTTGTAGTAGCTTCTATCTTTTGAAAATACTCTGAAAGTTCACTAAATAACATATTTTCTTACCCCTTTCTCTTGAATTATCTCTATCTTAATTTTATCATTATTCAAAGGTAAAACTTCAAAAAAGGAGAATAAAATTATGAATAACTTTGTAAAAAGTCATGGACTTGGAAACGATTATATAGTTTTTGATAAAAAGCAAATAAATTTTAGTTTATCAGAAAGGGCTATAAAACTTATCTGTGATAGAAACTTTGGGATAGGTTCTGATGGAATTCTACTTTTAGAGAAAATCAATACAGAAGAATTTAAAGTAAGGATTTTTAACCCTGATGGAAGTGAGGCAGAAAAAAGTGGAAATGGTATAAGAATCATTGCAAAGTTTATATGTGATTATAAATATACTGACAAAAAGGAATTTACTATAAATACTCTTGGCGGAAAGGTAAAAGCTCATATCTTAGAAGAGAAAAATGGACGAGCGAAGATGATAGAAGTAGAGATGGGAAAAATTACTTTTGATAGCACTGAAATACCAGTTAAGGGTGAGAAAAGAGAAATCATAGATGAGGAAATTGAAATAGATGGGGAAAAAATAAGAATAACATGTCTTTCTATAGGGAATCCTCATTGCATCTTTTTTGTAGATAATATTGATGAAAATAGAATCAAGAAGATAGGACCTCTATTAGAGAATCATTCCCTTTTCCCAAACCGTACTAATGTTCAAATGGTAAAAGTTTTATCCCCAGAAAAAATAGAGATAAGAATATGGGAAAGAGGTGCAGGATATACCCTTGCATCAGGTAGTAGCTCCTGTGCAGCTGCCTCTGCAGCTTACAAAAAGGGATTAGTAGGAGAAAAAGTAGAAGTAATAATGCCAGGAGGAAACCTTGCAGTAAGAATAAAACCAGATTGGAATGTAAATTTAATCGGTCCTGTAGAAGAGACTTTTAGAGGAATATTGTCAGAAGAGCTATTAGAAAAAATTATTCAGTAATTTTCATATCTTCTAATACGTCAAAGATTCCATAATAGGGGTAAAATTTTAGATCTTTAAAAGCTGGTTTATAAGAAATAGATATTAAAGGAGATACTATACTTACAGTGGGATAGTTTTTAAGCCAGAGTTTTTGAATCTTTGAAAAGATAATTTTCTTTCCTATGGGACCTTTTAAAGTCATTGCAGTATGTATAAAATTATCTATCTCCTTCTCCCAAGGAGTACCAGGAATTCTCTGGAATGGATTAAAGATATGCATACTACCATTATCTAAAAAGAAATCTATATTATGTAAAGGATCCACGCTATCTCTATATTTAAATAAAACAAGCTCCCAATTTAAAGTAAACTTAAGTCTTGCCATTATTGAATCTTCATCTAAAAAGATCCCAGTTAATTCTATGCCAGCCTTTTTAAAATCCTCTTTAAGAATCTCAAAAATCCCATTAGAAATCTTATCTGAGGCAAGTATAATCTTCAATTCTAAAGGATTTCTACTTGAATCTTCTAATATCCCATCACCATCTCTATCCTTGAACCCTAAACTCAATAATAACTCTTTTGCTTTCTCAGGATCATAGTTATTACTCTTAACAGGGGTATAATACAGATTCCCTGGTGAAAAAATACCATAAATAGGAGAAACTCTACCTGAAAAGTTTTCAACTATGGCATCCCTGTTAATTAATAAAGATATAGCCCTACGAAAACGCAAATCTCTAAACCAAATTATTTTATACTTAGGTATATTAGCTCTTAAATTCTGATTGAAAGAAAGCATATATATATCAAAACTTGGGATATACGAGGTTATAAACTCATTAGAATTCGTATATTCTTCCCAATCTAAAATAACATCACATTCTCTCTTTTTGTCTACACTATAGGTTATCTCAATCTCTTCAAAATATGGAGAAGAGTTTAACTCATTACTTTTCCAATAAGAGGGATTTTTCTTTAATAGCATGGTCTCAGAAGAAAAATCTACTAATTTATAAGGACCTGTACCTATCAAGCTTAAGACATTTAAATTAGTTTTCTCATTTTCAATTTTCTCAAAGATGTGTTTTGGCAAAATCGGGAAAAGAAAATAAGAATAATCATAAAAAGAATCTTCAAAAGTCACCTTCACGGTATAATCATCAACTTTTTCAATACTCTCCAAAAATCCATTTTTATTTTGAACTTGCTCTTCTCTAAGGTTAAGGGTATAAATTACATCATCGGCAGTAAAAGGATATCCATCATGCCATTTTACATTATCTCTCAGATAAAAAATCCATACCTTCCCATCTTCCTTTATAGACCATTTTTTAGAAAGCTCCCCTTCAAATTTTTTAGTTTCAAAATCCAGTCTTAAAAGAGAATTAAAAATTAATTTCGTAAAGTTAAAAGAGGAGAAGTCATAAGAAAAGAGGAATCTATTAAGATCAATTTCTCTTTCTGGGATAAATATTTTTATATTCCTTTCGGAAGATCCTCCCAAAAGGGCATTTGAAAGTAAAATTAACAAAATAAATACTAAAATACTCTTTTTCATAATCTTAACTAAAGACTTTTCTTAAATTCTGTAAGCTGTAATAGATGATTTTTCTCTTGCTTTATTATCTCATGTAGAATTTTCTTATCTTTTTCTGGAATAAACCTTTCCAACTCATAATAAAACAGAATTGAATCCTTCTCCAAGTTTATTGCAATATTTAGAACTTCTTCAATATTGAAGTAAGATCTTTTCATCATATCATCCCAATTTATAAAAACTTGAGAATCTACAAAAGCATGAAGATATTTATTAGCTTCCTCATCAGGATAGGCAGATATAAAACCCTCTTTTTCTATCTCTTTATAGATCTCCTTAAAAGTAATAGCATGTTTTTTCTCTTCTATTGCAAGAAAAGAGAAAAATCTTTTTAAATCTTCTTTTTCAGCTTTATCTTCTAACATTTTATAAAATTTTTCTCCTTCTTCCTCAATATGAATTGCCATCTCTAAAAGATCAGCAGAAGAAAACAACTTAACCATTCAAATCCCTCCTTATTATACTATCTCCCCACAATTATTATATCTTCTAACTTTAAATAGAGAAGATCCTAATGCCCCATTAAACTCCATCTCTTTTCTTGCTTTAGTAGATTTAAGAATAGCCTTTAAATTGCCCGAAATTGTCATTTCAAATATGGATTCGGAGAACTCACCACCATTTTTTAAAGATAAATATAAAACCTCTTCTAACAGTGACTCAGGTATCAATATCTATTACCCTCCATAAAAATTTAGGAAGGATAAAAACCCCCTCCCATTAAAAAAATCCAAATTTATAGAACTATTGCCCCTACAGGGCAAGAATCTGCAGCATCTTGGCAACACCCTGCAGAGTCACAATTCGACCCTTCAATAACTACTGCTTTCCCTTCGTCATCCATTTCAAAAACATCAGGACAAAGTGAAGAACATACTCCACAACCAATACAAAGCTCTCTATCAATTTTTGGTGCGTTCATCTCAATCCTCCTTTTACCCAAAATTTTTCTTTTAAGAGAATAAAAAATTTTATTTTAAAAGTCAAATTTTTAAAGGATTTTTATTAAATAAAAATTTTTGCTATCATATAAAAATATGAGTTATAAATTAGTATTTTACAACTCTAAAGATAATAAGTACAGTATAAATGCATTATTAGGAGCCGTAGAAGAAGACCAAAATCTTGAATATATACCTATTTATTTTGCTCCTGAAAAAGATCCTATCTCTTTTTTAAAAAAGATTGTAGATGATAAATCTCAAATCATATTTTGTATATCTTTTTTTACAACCCAATTTTTTAATATTAAAAATCTAATTGAGAATGTAAAGGAAGAGTTTCCTGAAATAATTCTTATAGCAGGTGGCCCACATCCTTCAGGAAATCCTTATAGTGCCCTAAAATTGGGATTTGATATCGTAATAAGAGGGGAAGGGGAAAAAGCTTTTCCAAATGTTATTAATAAACTCATAAATGGAATGAGATTAAAAGGCATATATGAAGAAAAACAAAGAATAAATTTAGATGATTATTTTTCTTTTTCTAAGAAGTTTGGAAGATTTGGACCTATAGAAATTAGCAGAGGATGCCCATATGTTTGCTATTTTTGTCAAACCCCACAAATTTTTGGAGCTAATGTAAGACACAGAAGTATAAGTAAAGTTTTAGAGATAGTTGAATTCATGTCAGAAAAGAATCTAAAAGATATAAGATTCATAACTCCCAATGCATTCTCCTATGGATCTTCTGATGGTAAAAACATAAACTTACAGGCAATAGAAGAGCTTCTTTCAGGTATAAGAAAAATAATAGGAAAAGAAGGAAGAATATTTTTTGGATCTTTCCCTTCTGAGGTAAGACCAGAATATGTAACTGAAGAGACTATAGAGATCATTAAAACATATGCTGATAATGATAATGTTGTTATCGGTGCCCAGTCGGGGAGTCAAAAAATTTTAGACCTTTCTCATCGTGGTCATAAAGTAGCAGATATATATAGAGCGGTAGAAGTCACTGCAAAAAATGGTTTAAAACCAAATGTAGATTTTATCTTTGGGCTTCCTTACGAGGAAGAGGCGGATATAGAGCTTACAACTGAGGTTATTTTAGATCTTATAAAACTTGGTGCCAAAATTCATGCTCATACTTTTATGCCTCTTCCACAAACTCCTTTCTCTAAATTTCCTCCAGGAAAAATCTCTGAAGAAATTAAGAAAACAATAAATAAACTTATCCCTAAGGGTGTAATCTTTGGAAACTTTAGAGAACAGGAAAAATTAGCATGGAATCTATATAATTATTTCTCTTCAGAAGCACTATAAAGAATTGAGATAATAATCATAAACATACCTAAAAGTTGATAAGAATTAATAGATTCATGTAAGAAGATGACAGCAAAGATTGTAGCAATAACTGTCTCCCCAATTAGTACTATGGAGGTAGATGTGGGAGGTAATACCCTTATAGCATAATTTGCAAGGGAATGTCCTATAAGTTGTGGGACTAATGCAAGAAGAAGAAATTTAATATAAGTATCCAGAGTATATCCTGTAAAAGGTAAGCCCAAAAAAAGAGATGCAAAGAGAAGTATAACTCCAGATATAAAATAGACGGAGGTTATATATGTAGAAACCGATATATCATCAGAGATATATCTACCCATATAGAGATATATAGCAAAAGTTATAGCACCTATTATAGAAAGAATTTCTCCTTTACCAATCTTTAAAGTTAAACCACTCTTTGTAATTAAAACTATTCCTAAAATAGCGAAAACAAAAGAGAGAAAAAACTTTTTAGAAGGAGATTTTTTCTCAAATATAAAAGAAAAAATAGCAATGAATATAGGACTTGTATTTACAAGCACCACTGCATTTGCTACAGAAGTCAAAAATAAGGCTGAAATCCAAGAATAGAAATGAATCCCAAGGCAAAACCCAGATATCATTAAAAAGGGTAAAGAACTTTTTACATGTTCTATTTTTCTTCCATTTAGGAAAAGAAGAATTACAGAAGAGATAAGTAAACGGTAAGTAGCTATTATAAGAGGTGGAGCACTGGTTAATTTTATAATTAAGGATGCAGAACCCATAGCAATAACAGCTATAAATAAAAGAAGATATGCCCTACTCTTTTCTTTTAATTTTTCTTCCATTTATTCTATTTCTAAGCTTATATCTAAACTTTTAACAGAATGGGTAAGTTTCCCCATAGAAATAAAGTTTATTCCTAACTTTGCAATATCTTCTAAATTTTCCATGGAAACATTTCCTGATACTTCTGTAAGAACTTTACCTTTAGTTATCTCTACACATTCTTTTATCTTATTTATATCCATATTATCCAAAAGTACCATATCCACATCACATTCCAAAGCTTCTTTTAACTCTTCTAAATTAGTAACCTCAACTTCAATCTTATATACATGAGAGATATTTTCTCTCACTTTTTTTACAGCTCCTTTGATATCTCCTGCTACTTTTATGTGATTATCTTTTATAAGTACCATATCATATAAGGAGAATCTATGATTTTCTCCTCCTCCTACCTTTACCGCATATTTTTCCAGAATTCTTAAAAGAGGGGTTGTTTTACGTGTGTCTAAGATCTTTACTCCATAAGGCTCTACAATTTCAGCACATTTTTTTGTATAGGTAGCTATACCAGATAATCTTTGGAGAAAATTTAAAGCAGTCCTTTCACCAGAAAGAATAGCTCTTGTGTTACCATAGATCTCAGCAATCACATCTCCGTTCTTAACCTTTTCTCCATCTTTAAAATTTTCATTAAAAGATATCTCGGGATCTAAATATCTAAAGACTTCTCTTGCTATTAGGAGTCCAGCTATAACCCCTTCCTCTTTCGCTAAAATCATCGCCTTAGAAGACATATTCTCAGGCACTATGCTATCTGTAGTGATATCTCCAGTGCCTATATCTTCATTTAGAGCTTCTTCTACTATTTTTCTTAAAAGATGGTAAGGAATTGACCTCACGATATATCACCTCTTTATCTTTCTCCCACACAATATGTTTTCTCCAAGAATCTTCCATTTTAGGAAAATCTATTCTAAAATGTGCCCCCCTACTTTCTCTTCTTAAAAGTGCCGAATTTACAATAAGATAGTCTAAAATTAACATATTTTTATATTCATAAAAGTTTCTACTTTTATGAGTTATACCATAAACCTCATCTATTAAATTCTCAATTTCTCTTTTTGCCTCTTTAAGCTCCTTTTCCTCTCTTAGAATTCCAGCCTTTTCCCAAAGTAAGTTCTTAAGCTTAGATATTCTCTTATCACAATCTAAGAATTCTTTTCCCTGAAGAGAAATATTTCTTTGAATATTCAAATTAGTTTTAGCTGGTTTATCACTCAATACAGCATCAATGCATCTTTTACCAAAGACAAGAGCCTCTAAGAGAGAATTACTAGCAAGTCTATTTGCTCCATGAAGACCTGTACAAGCAACTTCACCACAAGCATATAAATTTTTTAAACTTGTTCTACCGTATTCATCAGTTTCTATTCCTCCCATATAGTAATGGGCTGTAGGAGCTACAGGGATAGGTTCTTTTGTGATGTCGTATCCATACTCTAAACATTTTCTATATATATTAGGAAATCTTTCTTTTATCTTTTTATCTCCAACAGGACGAAAATCAATATATATATCTTTTTGTGTCTCTATCATTTCAATATACATAGCTCGGGTTACCACATCCCTTGGAGCAAGATCTCCTAAAGGATGGTAGTTTAACATAAACCTTTCGCCAAAAGAATTTATTAGAATTCCCCCTTCTCCTCTTACTGATTCAGAAATAAGAAATCTTTGAGGAGCATCCATCTTTAAAGCTGTAGGATGAAACTGGAAAAACTCCAAATCCATTACTCGTGCTCCCACTCTATACGCTGAAGAAATTCCATCACCCGTTGTAGTTAAAGGATTAGTAGTATTTGCATAGATCTGCCCTGCTCCTCCTGTGGCAAGAATTGTATATTTTGCAAGAATAATATCTATTCTTTTTTCCTTTATATCCCAAAAAACTCCTCCTATCACAGTATCATCTTTAGTTAATAGCTCTAATAGCATATGCTCTTCAAATAGATCTAAATTTTCTTTTTTCTCTACAGCTTCTATAAGTGCCCTTGCCACTTCATATCCTGTAGCATCCCCATGAGCATGAATAATTCTTCTTCTACTATGAGCAGCCTCTCGTGTAAAGGAAAGTCCATCTTTCTTATCAAAAATTGCACCCAGCCTAATAAGATCTTTTACTCTATCAATACCCTCGTTTACCACTATTTTTACAATTTTTTCCTCACAAAAATCAGCTCCTGCAAGAATAGTATCTCTAAAATGAAGCTCAGGAGAATCATTGGGACTCAAAGCAACAGCAATTCCTCCTTGAGCATAATAAGTATTACTTTCCTCAAGTTTATCTTTTGTAAAAAGAGCTACCTTAAAGCTTTCAGGAGTATAATAAGCAGCAGTTAACCCTCCTACCCCACTTCCTATGATAATAAGATCATACTCCTGGACAAAGTCCTCTTTAGAAAAATTAGAAATATATCTTTCTATATTCATAATGAAAGCATTCTTTCAATAGGTTTCAGAGCTTTTTCTCTTATGGTTTCAGGAACCTTAACTTGAGGCTCCATGTTCTCAAGAGTACAGAGGATCTTTTCTAAGGTAATTTTTTTCATATTAGGACATACTGCAAGAGGAGATGCTAAAATAAATTCTTTATCTGGATTTTCTCTTCTTAACCTATATAGAAGCCCTACTTCGGTGCCAATAATGTACTTTCTATTAGAATCTTCTTTGCAAAATCTTAATATCCCACTGGTACTTGCTATTTCATCAGCTATATCTAAGACTTCTTTTCTACATTCTGGATGAACAACTACTTTAGCATCTCTATGTTCTTCTTTTAATCTAATTATATCTTGTGGCAATATTCTCTGGTGAGTAGGACAAAAACCATTCCAGATAATCATCTCTTTGTTTTTAACCTTTTTGCTTACATAATATCCCAGATTTCTATCAGGAACAAAAATAATCCTTTTCTCTGGAATTTTTTCTACTACCAATGCAGCATTAGCAGATGTACAGATGTAATCACTTTCTGCTTTTACCTCAGCTGTGGTATTTACATAAGATACAACTATGGCATCTTTATACTTTTCTTTTAAATCTCTCAAGTCTTGAGCGGTTATAGTGTTTGCTAAAGGGCACCCTGCATTCATATCCGGAAAAAGAATTATCTTATTAGGAGCAAGTATTGAGGCTGTTTCTGCCATAAAATGTACCCCACAAAAGACAATGACGTCTTCTTTTACATTACTCGCTATTCTTGCTAATTCTAAGGAGTCCCCAGTAAAATCTGCTATCTCTTGTACCTCAGAAAGCTGATAATTATGAGCAAGAATAATAGCATTTCTTTTTTTCTTTAATTCTTTTATCTTTTCCTGAAGCATTTTTCCACCCTTTAATATTTAATTTTGTTGGATATTTCCAACTTGATCTTCTTGAGGGGGTTTCTTTTCTAATTCTCCTTCTAATTCTTTCACTCTTTTAGAAAGCTTTGTGATATTCCTTTTATCTCTAACCAAATTAGGAATAACACTTAAAAAAGAAAGCACCGCTCCTATAGAAAAGGAAAGAAATGTAACAGTTGATATCGTGGTTTGAAAAGACCAATAAAAAAAATGTATGGTAATTTCAGTCTGATTCTGCAGAGAGAATAGTAGAGCTAAGATTACTCCTACTAAAAGAATTATTATTAACTTACTCATCTATTTTACCTCCTCATAACTCAGTTTAGTTTAACTTATTAAATTATAACTTTTATAACTTTTTAGGAGAATAACTTAGAAGAATTAAACAAAAAGGGAGGAAACTCTCCTCCCTTTTCACAAATTTTTAATCTCTATCACTTTTTTATGTTTTTTGAGAAATTTCTACCGGTTCAAAAATAACTGTTGCCATATCTCCTGTTTTTACTAAAGCTGCATTTGCCTCATCAGTATCCACATGAAATTCCCATACAAATTTATCACTTACTCTAATAAGCACATTTTCAAAAGTCACTGCACGTATTCCCTCAACTCTTACTTTTACTATTTGTTTATCAGTAAGTCCTAACTCTTCTGCCATATCTTTAGGAGTATGAATATGTCTCCTTGCTATAATCACACCCTCTGGAATTTCAATCTCTCCCAACGGTCCTCTTATTCTTATCCCAGGAGTTCCTTCAATATCTCCTGACTCTCTTACTGGAGGCTGAACTCCAAGATTAATAGCATCAGTAAGAGAAATTTCTACTTGAGTTACCTTTCTTATAGGACCAAGTACCCTCAGTTTTAGAGCTCTCCCTTTTGGACCAATCGCTTCTACTTCTTCTGCTGCTGCAAACTGTCCAGGTTGGGATAAAGGCTTATATATATTTAATTGGGCACCCTCACCAAATAATCTCTCCAGATCTTCCTGAGAGAGATGTAAATGACGCGCCGACACGCCTACGGGTACTTTTACTTCGTTCATTCTTAATATTCCTCCTTGAATATTTTACTTTTTCCTTAAGATTCCTCACTAATGTTATATCATTAATAGAAAAATTTTTAAAGCTTAAAAAATATAGTACTACCTCCGAGGAGGAATTAATCTAATATAATCTTCTAATGTACCATCATCTAAGCAACATTCAATGATTCTCTTACCTAAGGGATCAAGATCAAGAGACATAAACTTCTGTAATTCTTTTTTAAAGAAACTTTTAAGCATCTGTGCACCTTTATAATAAGCTTCAGGACCTACCTCAGGTTGTTGGTCTACTTGAAGAAAGGCTTTTGGAATATAATGTCCCTCTACTTTAAGCATTTCTAATGCATACCCCAAAAGCGGACATCCTGCAGGTTTTAATTGTTCAGGTCTAAGTCTTGCACTTCCTCTCTTAGCAAGATATTCCCTTACAATCCATTGAGGCATAAATCCCACTCTATAAACTCCTATATATTGATTGGGAATAAGGATATACTGAGTATTAGGATAATCTAAAATCTGCTGTAAAAGCAGATTGGCTTGTCTCACCATCTTCCCAGTAGCAAAAGGCCAATAAGAACCTACTCCTTC
Source organism: Dictyoglomota bacterium (assembly GCA_029776735.1). Next base: position 22,318 of record JAKOUL010000100.1, on the reverse strand, counting down.
ACTGCTCATAAAATCATCTTCGGTGACACTGGGATTATCATATCCTCTTGGGCTTACAAGTCTCCATAACCATGCAAGAGCAGCAGGAAGTACATGAAATAAACCCACTATTCCATAAGAAGGATTTTCCTTTGTACAAGGTGGAGTCCTAAGTCCAAAACTTCTTACATCTATCTCAACAGGTTCATCAACAATATCTGGTATAAATCTTCTTGGGATTATTACTCTTGGATTAGGACATGGTTTCCCAGGTTCATCCATAATATGTTCCCATATAAGAGCTGTAGCTCCTGGATGTCCTTCTATATTTAGAAAGATTAATGGCTCTGGTGGATGAATAGTCAAACTTTCCAGTTGAGGATCTGTACCATAACTTTTAATATTGTCAAGTCTTACAAACCATCCCTGTTCTGCATCTTTTACTGCCATCTTACCTCTTCCTGTCTGAAGACGAGGATGGCAAAGAGCCATATCATCAGTCACAGGTTGTATTTCACAAGATTCTTTAACTTCAATATAAAATTTCTCCCCAGAAACAATATTTATTCCAAGAAGAACACGATTATCTTTTTCTCGGTGCATCTGCTGGGTCATCTCACTTTTACCACCACCACTTGCTCCTTCATGCATAATAGTAAGTACATTATCATAAGGGGTAATTATTCTTACTGTTGATGCATGAGCAGTTACCCAACCTTCCATCTCTCCAATATTTAAAAGTACGCCATAAATACCCTTTTTAGCACTGGGACCAGGATAAAGATTATATGAAAAAACCTCATGTTTTCCATTTATCCTGTTGTGGACTACTATTTGTTTACCATCAAAATGAGTATGTCTAAAAGGAGGAGCAACATATACAATAGCAATAGGATCAAAATCTGTTTTAAGCTGACCCCTCGGTATAAAACCCTGAATATCTGCTAAAGTACCAGCAAAGAAAGCAGCATTAGATGGAGCAATTAGTAAAGAAGGATATCCATGTTCAAATCCTCCTGACATAAAGGGCATAACAATAAGCTCTTGATTTTTTAGCCATTCAAAGGTCTTCTCTCTTAATATATCAAAATCCTCCATAGATTTCTCTTTAAAAGTTGGTTTATCGGTATCTCCCTCGTCTCCTATCACAAGACTATCAGGATCTCTTCTTCTCATATATATATCAGGATAATTTACTACGATTCCATTTTTACATCTTGTTACAACAGCTTCCACTACTTCGCCCTTACCAGGCACATCATACTTTACCTCAAACTCCATATTTCCTTTTTCACCTAATGCAAGGTCAAAAAAATCTTCTCTCTTTTCAGGAATAATAATTTTTTTGCAAGAAAGAAGAATGTCTTCTACTTCTTTTGGGAGTACAAAATAAGATATTTCTTCTCGGATCATACTCTTTTCTCCTTTCTCCTAAAAATAAACAAAAAACCAACAATTTTACCTTTATACTATTGAGGTAAATTGTTGGTCACCATTGATCAATTTTAAATTCTTTAATAAATTTAACACAAAAGATCTCAAAAATCAAACAAAAATTGTCATCAAACTTCTTTTTTGCTAAAATTCATTGAAAGATTTCTACGGGAGGTTTCCTAATGGACTATGAAGAGGCAGTAAACTATGTCTATAGTCTCACAAACTATGAAAAGCGTTTAAATAAAGTAAGTTATGCAGAGAAAAAATTTTATCTTGAAAGAATGAACTATCTCTTAGAAGTGATGGGAAATCCTCATAAGAAATTAAAAGGTTTTCACATAGCTGGGACAAAGGGGAAAGGATCAACTTCAGCCATGATCTTTTCTGTTTTAAAAGAAGCAGGATATAAAGTAGGACTTTATACCTCTCCTCATCTTCAATCCTTAAGAGAAAGAATCTCAACTCAGGATGGCTGGATAAGCCAAAAAGAATTTGTAGAATTGTTAGAAATGGCAAAGCCATATATTCAAAAAACAAAAGAACATCCTATTTATGGATCGCCAACTTTCTTTGAAGTTTTAACTTCTCTTGCCTTTCTTTATTTTTATAACAAAAAGCTTGATTACGTGGTAATTGAAGTGGGACTTGGAGGAAGACTTGACGCTACTAACACAATTACCCCACTTATATCTGTAATAACCCCTATAAGTTTTGATCATACACATATCTTAGGAAATACCCTCTATCAAATTGCTACAGAAAAAGCCGGAATTATAAAAGAAGGCATTCCTTTAGTGTCTTCTCCCCAAGACCCAGAAGCATGGGAAGCTATAAAAAAAATAGCCGTAGAGAAAAATGCCCCTTATGTTAAAGTTGATGATGCTTATAAATGGAATAGAATAGACTCTAATCTTTCAGGACAAAGATTCAGATTAGAAGGAAATGGAACAAGAAAAGAAATCTTTATCCCTCTCTTGGGACAGCATCAAATTATTAATGCTGTTACCGCATATGCTGCTTTAAGAATGAGTAATTTGAATCTAAATCTTTCTGCTATCAAGCAGGGATTTTCCAAAGTGGAGTGGAAAGGAAGGTTTGAAATTATACAAGAAAAACCTCTCATAGTGATCGACGGAGCTCACAATGTCTCTTCTGCTATAGCCTTAAAAGAAACCCTCCAAGACTATGTCAATTTTAAACACTTATTCTTAATATGCGGAATGATGAAAGATAAAGATGCTCAAGGATTTATATCCACTTTAGATCCTTTAGTCTTTAGCTTTCACTTTGTACCTCTTCCAAGTCCACGTACCAGATCTCCAAAAGAACTTGCTGAGATGGTAAACAAAGATAAACCAACCTATATTTATGAGACTTCTGAAGAGGCTTTTAAGGATGTAATTAAAAGAGCCTCACCTACAGATTTAATTCTCATTACTGGTTCTTTATATCTTGTAGGTGAGGCAAGAGATTACTTTTATGGAAAAATAGATTAAGATTTCAATGCAGACTTAAGGTATTCAAGAAATACATTCTCTGGTACTGCTCCTTCAATCTCAACTTTATCATTTATTATGGTCTTTGGTACAGCTGTTACTCCATATTTCTCTGCTAAATGAGGGAATTCTATAGATTCTACCATATCAGCTGTTATAAATTTGTTCTCCATTGCAAATTGATGAGCAAGTCTTACTGCCTTAGGACAATAGGGACATGTAGGAGTTACAAATACTTGAATATGTACAGGTTTATCCACAGTCGCAAGAACCTTCTTTGTTTCTGGAGAGAGTTGAGTTTCTCCACGAGAGATATCCATAATATCTTCAATCAAACTTGAGAACTCATAACCTGATGGTAGCCCAAAATATCTTACATTAAGTACCTCATTATTTTTCTCAAAAAGAATAGCTGGGATTTTATCCACATTATACTTCTTAGCTATTATTTCATCTGCTAAAAAATCATGTATCTCTAACTCAAGGAGATTAGAAATTGATGTAAGTTCTTCTAATATTTCCCTTGTCTGTTGACAATATGGGCATTCAACTCTTCCAGGTACTACCAACTTACTCCCTGCAGATTTATCACTGAAGAGAATAATTTTTACTTTGTCTTTTAGATTCTCTTGAAATAAATTTTCTAAATATTGACGATCCTCATCTTTTAAAAGTGCCATTTTTTATTCCTCCTTATTATTAATTTCTTCTAAAAACTTACTGGCTTCTATAGCTGCAACAGCCCCATCAGCTACAGCAGTTACTAATTGTCTTAATACCTTACCTCTAACATCTCCTGCAGCATATATTCCTGGTACAGAAGTTTGCATTTTTTCATCGGTAATTATAAACCCGTTAGGATCTAAATTCAGAATGCCTTTAAAAAGTTCTGTATTTGGAATCAATCCTACATAGATAAACACACCATCCACAGGAAATGTCTTTATCTCATGAGTCTTCAAATCTTCAAGAATTAACCTTTCTACTTTCTTCTCACCTTCAATAGCCTTTATTATATGGCTCCATAAAAACTTAATTTTAGAATTTGAAAAGGCTTTTTGTTGAACAATTCTTTCTGCTCTCAAAGTATCTCTTCTATGGATAATTGTCACATCTTCAGCAAATTTTGTCAGGTATATAGCCTCTTCTAATGCAGAATCTCCTCCCCCAACTACTGCCACCTTTTTCCCAGTAAAAAATGCTCCATCACAGACAGCACAGTATGAAACACCTTTACCTCTAAGCTTATCCTCTCCTGGAACCTCTAATCTTCTCGGTCTTGTTCCTGTAGCAATAATAAGAGACAAAGATCTATAAGTTCCATTAGAAGTTTCAATTATTTTCCAATATCCTTCAACATAAATTCTTTGTACATCAGATTCTAAAATTTTTACTCCAAATTTCTTAGCTTGAGTCTCCATTTTCTTAGCCAGTTCCTCACCAGTAATACCTTCTGGAAAACCAGGATAATTATCTATCTTTTCTGTGAGTATCGCATTTCCACCAACCGATGTCTTTTCTATTATTAAAGTCTTCAAAAGATTTCTCCCTGCATAAATTCCTGCTGTAAGTCCTGCAGGACCTCCTCCAAGAATTATCACATCTTGCTCTGTATCTATCTTTTCTTCAGTCCTTGTTAAAGCTATAAAGTCCATTTGTTTCCATAACCTCCTTATTTATACCTCATAAAGTATACCTAAAAAGTATAAATTATGCAACTTTTATGGGGATAATGTAAAAATAGGCTGAAGCCCTTTCGCAGACTCTCTAAGATAATTTAGCTCTTCTTCAGTTATTGGTTTAAAATTATCACCAACTTCTAAAGCCCACGGGAAAAACTTATATTCTCCAGGTGGTATAGCTGCGGTAACTCCTTGAGATAGAGTAAATCTTAATGCTAATTGTGCAAGTTCTTTGTCATCTATAGGTTCGTACCAACATTTTTCATAAATTTTTTCTTTTCCCTCTGGTATAATAGTCTTTGCCATAGCCTTTAATGCAAGAATGGTAATATTTTTCTCCTTTGCTTTTTTCACTACTTGAGGTCCAAAATTACCATTGAAATAATTAACCCAATTTATAGGGAAAAGGACAGAGTCAAATTCAAAAACATCTAAGAGCTTCATAGCAACTTCTACTGAATGGGCAGAAAATCCAATATATCTTATTATTCCTTCCTTTTTAGCTTTTAAAAATGCTTCTAAGGCTCCATTAGGACCTATTACTTTTTCAAAATCTTCTTCTGTAGTCATACTATGTAACTGATATAGATCAAAATGATCGGTTTCAAGTCTTTTCAGAGAAGCCTGAAGATCATTCCACGCCTTTTCCTTAGTTCTTTCTGTAGTTTTACACGCTAAAAATATCTTATCTCTTTTTCCTCTCAATGCAGGTCCTAATTTCTCTTCTGCATTTCCATAAGAAGGGGCAACATCAAAATAATTTATTCCTCTATCAACAGCTTCTAAGACACGATTATTGGCTATTTTTTGATCTTCATTCATAACTAAAATTCCACCAAAGCCAATAATGGAAAGAAGTTCTTGATTCCTTCCGTATGGTCTCTTTAACATATGCATTCCTCCTATCTTATTTTTTAATTTATTCTATTCTTAAAAAATTATATTTAGCAAGTGCTTTATTTTTCCTTTACAAAAAAATACTCTTTCACATATAATATATACACCCCCTCCTTAGGAGAGGCTGGAACCTCAAAAACTCTTCCAGCCTCTCGCCCAAATATAAGATTGACATTAGAAGATAAAGATTTAAGATAAAATTTAGAGAAATAATTTTTGGAGAAATAACTTAATGAAAACAGTAGAAATTGAAGAGGAAGAACGAAAAACCATAGGAAAAAATGTTCTTAAACTTGCTGTTCCAGTACTTCTTGAAAACCTTTTTCAGCTTCTTTTCAGTTTCGTAGATATGATATTTGTTGGATTTTTAGGAAGCACCGCATTAGCTGCCGTAGGATTAGGACTACAAGTTATAAATGTTATTCTTGCTATTGTTGGTGGACTTACTACTGGTACAATGGTCATGATAGCCTATAGTATAGGAGCAAAAAAATATAAAGAAGCGGAAAAATATTTAACAAATTCACTCTCTTTGGGACTATTCCTTTCTGTTTTCATGCTTATTTTTGGAATATTAGGTGCCGATAAACTTCTATATTTATTAGGAGCAAGAGATGAACTTTTATCATACACATCAGTTTATCTAAAATATATACTAATACCAGGATTTCTTATAATTTTTATGTCTGTAATCTCTGCTGCTCTGCGTGGTGCAGGTGATACAAGAACTCCCTTATATATCACTATGACTTCAAACACTTTAAATATTTTTCTTGATTATGTTTTAGTATTTGGAAAATTCGGGTTTCCTAAAATGGGAGTTGCTGGAGCTGCTTTAGCAACAAGTCTTTCACGTTTAGTAGGTGTTATTCTTCTATTTATAATTATATACAGAAGAAATTCAGTTTTTAAATTTCAGGATTTTGGCTATTCTATACTCACTCTTGAGAGGGATAAATCATCAAAGATATTAAATATAGGTTTTCCTATCTTAGTTGAAAACTTACTTTTTAATATTGGAGTCCTTATATATGCTTCAATAGTGCTAAGTCTTGGAACAGAAGTCTATGCAGCCCATCGTATAGTCTTAAATGCAGAGTCCTTATCCTTTCAGCCAGGATTTGCCTTTGGAGTTGCTGCTACAGCCCTTGTAGGGCAATATAAGGGAGCAGGAGAAAATGAAAAATCACTTATAGCCTCTTTAGAATGTTGGAGAAGAGCACTTATTCTTATGAGCACCGTTGGACTGCTTTTGTTTCTTTTCCCTGAACCCCTCATAAAGATGTTTACAAGGGAACAAAATGTAATTAAGTTAGCTGTTCCTGCTTTAAGAATTATTGCTATAGCACAACCACTTCTTGCTACATCTAATGTCATCTCTGGCTCCTTGAGAGGGTCTGGATTTACAAAGATTCCTATGGTCTTTAGTGCAATTGGAATGTGGATTATAAGAATCCCTTTAACCTATATACTTTGTATAAAAATAGGAATTGGACTTGCTGGAGCTTGGATCGCTATGGCGGTGGATATATCTTTTAAAGCCATAGCTAATTACTATACCTTCATAGTCCGAAAATATTTTCTAAAAGAAAGTATAAAACCATCTAAGAATGATGAAACTCTCTATAATTGACCTTCCTAAAGTAAGATATAACGATGCTTGGAATTTACAGAAAAAGCTTCACTCTCTTAAAGTAGAGGATAAAATTTCTGATACTCTTATTCTCTTAGAACATTATCCAGTTATAACCTTAGGTAAATTTGGAAAGGGAAGTAATATTTTAAAGACTAAAGAAGAACTAAGTTTCTTAGGTATTGAATGTTATCAGGTAGAGAGGGGTGGAGATGTTACATATCATGGTCCAGGACAATTAGTAGGATATTTAATTTTCAAAATTGATGGAGTAAAAAATTTTGTATTAAAAATAGAGAACACGTTAATTAAATTATTGGAAAACTATGGAATAAGAGCCTCTATAGACCCTAAAAATCCTGGGGTATGGATAGAAAATAGGAAAATTGCAGCAATAGGAATTACTATTAAAAGAAGCGTTTCTTTTCATGGCTTTGCTCTAAATATAAATAATAACCTAACTCCGTTCTCTTATATAGTTCCTTGCGGACTAAAAGATAAAAAGGTTACTTCTATGAAAGAAGAGACCCACCTTCCTCTTTCTATAGAGGATATTAAAGAAAAGATAAGCAAACTTTTTACCACCGAATTTGGGTTTCAGGAATATAAAATCTTCAAGTTTTCTTCTTATATGGAGGACTCCATCCTTGCATCGCTCTTGGAGGACCTATAATCTCAAGAAGAGCCATAATCTCTAGCATATTCTTCTTCAGGCTTTCTTCTATAAAAGATTCCCCTTCCTCAGTTTTAGGCTTTGCTTCTTTTTTTATTTCTGAAAGAGGTTTTAATCTAGGTTTAACCTCTGGATAGTCCTCAGAAACAATCTCTTCTGGAATTTTTTCTTCTTGATATTCAACCTTCTTAATAGTTACAGACTTTGACTTTGTTTTTTGAGCTTCTTTTACTGCATTTAATATGGCACTTAAAACCAAAAAAATAATATATAGGTAAAGGATCCATTCAAGCATTACTCTTTACCCTCTTCCTTAGGTTGACTAAGTTTAGAAATAGCTTCTCTCATAGCAGTGTCTGCCATAATATTCTTAAGAGTATAGTAGTCTAAAACTCCTATTTTCCCTGTTTTTAGAGCCTCTGCTATTGCTAAAGGTACTTCTCGTTCTGCTGCTATAACATTTGCCCTCATCTCCTGGGTTAAAGCTTTCATCTCTTGCTCACGAGCAATAGCAAGAGCTCTTCTACTTTCTGCCTGTGCCTGGGCAATTCTCATGTCTGCTTCTGCTTGATCCATCTTTAATCTTGCTCCCACATTGTTTCCTACATCTATATCTGCAATATCTATTGATACAATTTCAAAAGCTGTTCCTGCATCAAGTCCTTTAGCAAGTACTGTTTTAGATATACTATCTGGATTTTCTAAAACTTCTTTATAACTGTCAGAAGACCCGATAGTAGTAACAATTCCTTCTCCTACTCTTGCTATAATTGTGGATTCTCCTGCTCCTCCCACAAGTCTTTCTATATTTGCTCTTACTGTTACTCGTGCTTTAGCCTTTAATTCTATTCCATCCTTAGCTACAGCTGCAATCACAGGAGTCTCAATCACCTTTGGATTCACACTCATCTGGACTGCTTCTAATACATCTCTTCCTGCAAGATCTATGGCTGCAGCTTTTTCAAAAGTTAAAGGTATCCCAGCTCTCTGAGAAGCAATAAGAGCGTTTACTACCTTATCTACATTTCCTCCTGCTAAATAATGGGCTTCCAACTTATCCAACGTAACCTCCACAAGTCCTGCTTTATGTGCTTTAATAAGAGAGCTAATAATTACACCTGATGGCACTCTTCTGAGTCTCATCCCAATAAGATCTGTTATCCTGATAGCCACCCCTGCTGCAAGAGCAGAAATCCAAAGTCCTAACGGGACAAAACTGAAAAAGACAACAACTAAAACTATTACTAAGATTAAAATTAAAAAACCATATGCAAAACTCATTTTTCACTCCTCCTTACAAAAATTTTATTCCCCTCTACTTTAAAAACAACAACTTCCACATTAGGTTCTATAAATTCTGATTCAGCATAAACCTCTAATTTTTCCCCATCAATCTCCACAAAACCTGTAGGTCTTAACATTGTTAATGTAATCCCCTTCTTATCAAGAAGATCTGTCCTCTCCTTTACAGCAGTATAACCCAAGTCTTTCTTTTGATCCTTAGGAATATTTAACGTTCTCCATACTCTACTTCTTGGAAGATAGAAAATAAGAAATATTATTAAAGAAGCTACAACAAAAATACCCGTTAGTATAGCTTGTAACATCCCCCCTTTTTGGACAATAGTCCAATATACACTTAAAAATATAGAAATACTCCCTGCAATACCTGGAATTCCAAAACCAGGTATATGTATCTCAATAAAAAGGAGCAGCATGCCAAGTAAAAATAAGATTACAGGTTCAAGTCCTGCAAGTCCTGCAAGATAATGACCTCCAAAGAAAAGACCAAGACCAGTTAATGCTAAAATTTCGGGTATTCCAAGACCTGGAGTAAATATAGCTACATAAAGACCAAGCATTCCAACAGTCAAGATTATACTTGATACTGTAGGATCAGTGATAAACCTAACAAAATTTTCTGACCAAGTAGGATACAGCTCTATTATTTTTTCATTTTCAAGCTTAAAGTATTTTAGTAAAGACTCTCTATCAGGTAATATTTCATCAGCAATTTTCCATTTCTTTGCTTCTTCTGCGTAAAGAGTTAAAATCTTACCTTTCTCTTTTAAACCAGGAATTACAACACTTGCATCTACCATTCCTCCTGCTATCTTAGGATCTCTCCCTCTCTTTTTTGCAGTACTTTCAAATTCTGCTCTCAATGCAGAAATTTCTTTTTCTTCTGCAGGTCTTGGCTCTGCAGCTCCAATACTTCCTGAAGGAGAGATGATAATTTTCTCGCAAGATAAGGCGATTAATGCACCTGCAGACCAAGCTCTATCTTTTATAAAAGCAATTGTAAGAGAAGGTGCTTCTAAGATTACATCTCTTATTTTTGTTGCAGCATCAACTCTTCCTCCAAAGGTATCTATCTCAAAGATAAAAGCTTTTGCACCCGAGTGTTCTCTTATACTTCTTTCTACAAAAGCTGAAAGCCCCAGTTCAATAGTACCTTTTATAGGAATTACACATACTCCTACATTTTGTTGAGAAAAAGAGGTAGAGATGATAAATAACATTAAAATCAAAACCAAAAGTTTTTTCTTCAAAAAATTATCCTCCTTTCTCCTTAGCATAATAGATACTAATATAAGGGATCAAAAAGGAAATAGGAAGCAAAGAACAAGAGATTTCTAATGGAATAAAGAACCTATCAAGTCCTGAAATAAGTATCAAAGCAATATTTCCCAAAAAGCTTATAATATACGCCTCTTTAAACCTTCTACAAATCACTTCTTTTATAACAGGGAGATAAGTAAGGAAAAGAAAGTCTACATTAAGAATTTTAAAATAAAATAAAGATAGAATCAGAATTAAATCAAACAAAGAAATTATAAAACTTTCTTTAATTTCCCCTTTTATAATTAAAAAATAAATAGTTCCACTATATATGATGGTAAAAACAAAAAAGAAAATACTTATACCCTTAAAAGGCTCATTAGATAAGGCATAAGCAAAAAGCAAAAGAAAGGTAAGAAACCTCAATCTTGCTATTACATCATCCATTAAAATTCCTCCTTAGATAATTATTATATCATCTTTCCTCTTCTGTTGCTATGTTTGCCTCTTCCAAAGTTTCAGGTAGATATAGTTCATCTCTATCATCGTCATACTCAAAGAGTTCGGCATATCTACCCCAGTCTATTAACACATCCAGCTGTCTTTCTGCCTCTTTTGGCGTAAAGTGTTGCTTCAAAAGATCCAAAAAGAATGGACGAGGTACTTTATGATTTGATTTTGATTGTAATACTTTCACAATCTGTTTTAAGAAAGGTACTTTTTCTATAGATAACTCTTTAAATATCTCTTTTCTTTCCAAAACATCGGCATCTGCAAACTTACTCCCTGCTTCAGTAAGTATTAAGTCTCCTTCTTTTACCTCAGCAAACCCTAATATTTCACAAGCCTCTACAATTGGAAGCAAATCTTCCACATCCATCAAAAGTTCCTCTCCTAATTTATAAATATCCACTTTACCATCAAGATCATCAACCAATTCCACTAAACCTGTGATAGATCCTACGCTTGCCTGAGGTATATTAAAGTGTCTCCTATCTTTCCAAGAAATTTTCTCTAAAGGTTTACCCGTAAGAACCCCATATATATCATCTACTATTTCTACAAACTCATACGATTTCTTATCTCTCCAATGAGGTAGATCTATCGTTATCTCTTTTATTACCCTTCCTGGATCCTTACTTAAGAGAATAATTCTATCAGCCATATAAACTGCTTCTTCTATACTATGAGTTACAAGGATTATTGCCTTTGTAGGAATGCGCTTTTCAATCCAAAGATCAATAAGATCATTTCTTAAGTTCTCTGCTGTAAGTACATCAAGAGCAGAGAAAGGCTCGTCCAAAAGAAGTATATCTGGATCCATCACTAAAGCCCTTGCAAAACCAACTCTCTGCCTCATTCCTCCTGAAAGTTCTTTAGGATACGCATTTTCAAATCCATCAAGCCCAATAAGATCAATAGCTTCTAACACCTTCTTCTTTCTTTCCTCTGGAGAAAGACCAAGATTTTTTAGCCCTAACTCTACATTTTCAAAAACAGTAAGCCAAGGGAAAAGAGCAAAATTCTGAAAAACCATAGCCACACCGGGATTGATACCTTTTAATTCTTCTCCTTTGAAATAGACCTTCCCTTGTTTAGGCTTTATAAGTCCCGCAATTGCTCTAAGAATCGTTGACTTTCCTGATCCTGATGGTCCTAATAAAGCAAGAAAATCATTCTCATTTACTGTAAAAGTAATATTATCAAGAACTGTAATTTCTCCTTCGGGAAATTTAAAGCTTACACTTACGTTTTCTAATCTTAAAAGCTCCATAGCTTTCCTCCTCTAAATTTAAGATAATAACTCTTCTGACATTTTAAATAGTCGTTTCCAGAAAAGCCTGTTTATTGCTACAACCATTAATGCCATAGTTAAAGTACTCGCTGCAAGAAATGCATTATTTCCTGTAGCAGATGACTCTGTTATTAGTGCTCCAAGACCTTTTATCTTAAAGACTTCATTATGAAATGAAATATATTCTGAAACTATACTCGCATTAAATGCACCTCCCATTGCAGTTATACCACCAGTAACAAGATATGGGAGTATAGAAGGTAAAATAACTATTTTCCATTTATCTCTTACACTTAGTTTACATAAATCTGAAACCTCAATAAGATCCTTAGGAATAGACATTCCACCAGCCATAATATTAAATAACAAGTACCACTGAGTACCAAAAAGCATCAAAAGAATACTTGCTATATTCAATCCACCTGAAAGATCTACAAGATACATAACGATAATAGGAAATATCGCAGTTGCAGGTACAGAAGCTACTACCTGCACAATTGGTTGAAAGATTTTAGAAAGATTTGGATTCATTCCTATTTTTACTCCTACAGGTAATGTCCATAAAAGGGCAATACCAACTGCTATACTGACTCTTAGTAAGGTCATTAAAGCAGAAGTTAAAATCTCTCCCCATCCAGAGAGAGGTATCTTCACAATTAACCCTAAAAGCCCTATGAATCCTCTTAATACTAATATAAGAATTAAAGCCAAAATAAAGCCATTGAATATTTTACTCAAAGAAGATGTTCTATATGTTTTTTTATTAGTCTTTTGACTTCTCTCTACAAAAAATTTATCCAATCTTTCTCTTATAGGATCAGTAACATACTCTCTTATTATTCTTAAAATTCTTGATCTACGATACCATAAAAGAACCCTTGATTCATAAGTCTCCTCTCCTTGAACTAATTCCACTTTAAACTTTTGACTCCACGCCAAAAGAGGTCTCCATACCAATTGATCTAAAAGAATAATCATTGTTATTAAAGTTAAAAGTCCATAGAAAATTTTTGGCATATCTCCTTTCATAGAAGCAAAGGATAGATAAGAGCCAATACCAGGAAGAACAAACTGCTGATTAGTAAGGGTAAACATTTCACATGCCATTAGGAAAAACCAACCACCTGCCCAAGACATCATACTATTCCATATTAAACCTATTGCAGAATATGGAAGTTCCAAATGCCAAAATCTCTGCCAAGAATTTACTCTTAGCATATTTGCTGCCTCTCTTAGATCTTTTGGGATTGATATAAGAGATTGGTAGAAACTAAATACCATATTCCATACCTGCCCTGTAAATATAAGAATAATAGCAGTAATTTCTAACCCAAGTTTTGAACCAGGGAAAAGGGATATCACTGCCATAAAGACAGGAGGTAAGAAGGAAAGGACAGGGATAGATTGTAATATATCCAAAAGTGGGATAAGAATCCTTTCAAGATTTTTTTTGTAAGCTGCAGCATATCCATAAATAATAGTAAAAATAAATGAAAGTATATACGAAAGAATCATTCTAATCAAGGAAAATAGCGCATAAAGAGGAAGCCTAGTAGGAGTTAAATCAAGCCCTACAGGTTGGGTTGGTTCCGAGTAAATTATGTTTAAAGATGAGATACCGTATATAATACTCCCAAGAAATAGGAGTATTATTATATCTCCTATAGAAAATTTCCGATATTTTATAGGAGACCAGATTACCCTGGACATTTTCTCTGGCCTCCTTCCAGTAAGGGAGAGTACTTTCTCTTTTCCATAATAATCCTTCTCCTTTCTTAATAGTTTCTTCAAAAACTACAAAAAGGCATCTCGGAACTACATCTTCATTCCTACTACTCATATATCTGAATATCTCCCTCCCTTCTAAAATAACTTTTAATTTTGCTTTTTTGTTATAACACTTTGAGTTATACACGTCAACGAATTAATGATATTTTCGCACCTTCTCTAAAACCGAATTTTTCAAAAAAGCCTGCCTTAACTTCTAATGCATATCTATAAGGCTTTGGACTTGTATAGATAGGACATTCTTCTCCTTCACAAGGAACCATCCTTTGAATATTAAAGATTTTACCTTCTGCGTCAATAAATGCTATATCTAAAGGAATGTAAGTATTTTTCATCCAAAATCCATCCTGAGTATCTTCTGGAAAAATAAATATCATTCCATATCTCCAAGGGATATCTTTTCGGTACATTAAACCTAAAGTCCATAATTCATCTTTATCAGCAATCTCTACAGGAATCTCTATAGACTTCCCATCCTGAGTAATTCTTAATCTCCCTTTAGGAAAGTTAACTTTATTTGAAGAGAAATTCTCTACATATAAAACAGATATAAACAAGATCAAGCCTATTAAAACTGATATATAAATCTTCCTTTTCACCTCTTACTTATTCCTCCCAATTAAGTTTTTTCATTCTGATTAAATGTTATAATATAATAACGAGAATGAAAAGAGAAATTGCAGAACTTCCATTACATTCAGGTAAAGCACCTTCTTGGCTTTTTCAAAGAATGAAAAAGTTAGCAAGAGAGATTATTCTCCTTTTTGCCGTAGAAGGAAGAATTAATGAACTGATAATAAATCTTTCAGATCCATACTGGTTTCAATCCTTAGGATGTGTCCTTGGGTTTGATTGGCATTCTAGTGGACTGACTACAACCACAGGAGCCGCATTAAAAGAAGGTTTAGGAGATCTTTATAAAGAGATAGGATTATTTATCGTAGGAGGCAAAGGAAAAACAGCCATTAAAACACCAGATGAAATAAGAAATCTTGCAGACAAAATAGGTTTTGATCCAGAAAAATGGATAAATATCAGTAGATTAGTAGCAAGAATTGATAATAACGCTCTCCAAGATGGATACCAACTTTATCATCATCTCTTGATCTTTACTTCTAATGGAGACTGGTGTGTAATACAGCAAGGAATGAATGAAAATAATAATTATGCAAGACGGTATCATTGGTTAGGTAAAGAAATAAAAAGTTTCGTGGAAGATCCTCATAAGGGAATAATAACTTATAAAAAGGAAAATGTTGTATTAAATTTGGTAGCTAATGAAAGCAAACCTGCACAGGAAATGATAACTCAACTTTCTGCAGAAAATCCTAATGAGACAAAAGCACTTTGGGAAAATGTATCTCTTAAGCTTCCAACACATCATCCAATTACCCCAAAAGAGATAAAACCTGAAAATCTCAAATCTATACTATTAAAAACTTATGAGAATCCACCAAAAGACTTTCAAGAGCTTCTTCTTAGAGAAGGGGTAGGAGCAAAAACCTTAAGAGCTTTAGCATTGATAAGTGACTTAGTATATGGAAAACCTGGAAGTTATAAAGATCCTGCAAAATTTTCCTTTGCCCATGGAGGTAAAGATGGATATCCCTACCCTGTTGATAAGAAAAACTATGATAAAAGTATTGACATTCTTGAAAAAGCAATAAAAAATGCAAAGATGGGGAAGAAAGAGGAAATTGAAGCATTCAAAAGATTATCATTCTTCTTTAAAATCTGACCATCCCTTTTTACTATAGATATGAGCAAGTCTTGTGGGCTCTGGAAGTCTAAAATTCAATGTTATTTTAAGAATAATGTCAATAGCACTTTTCAAAGATACTCTATGCCCTGAAGAGACAAAAACAGGCTTTACTTTCTCTTTTGTACGAAGAGCCACACCAACCACTTCACCGTTACAATAAATAGGCTCAAAATCTCCTCTTTTCTCTCCAGGTTCTTTATAATTCCCCACAAGAGGTTTCTTAGCACAACCTATACTTGGCATATCTAACACCACTCCCACATGAGAGGCTATACCAAGTCTTCTTGGATGGGCTACTCCCTGACCGTCAAATATAAGTATATCTGGTTTTATACTTAGTTTTTCCCATGCCTCAATAATACCAGGACCTTCTCGGAAACTTAAGAAGCCAGGGATATAAGAAAAACTCTCGTCAGTAAAAGAGTAAGATATATCGCAGATTTTTAAGCTTTCAAAATTACATACTATTATTACCGAAAGAAGTTTCTTATGAGAAAAAGAAGTATCCACACCACCTATGTATTTGATAGGATAAGAAAACTTATCTTCTAATATAACCTTACCACTTAAAAATTTCTGAAGAGCTAATGCCTCTTCATGACTTTTATAACAAAAATATTCTTTATAATCCATATATCTCTATACTTCCACAACTCTTATCCCAGGATGCATCTCTAAACTTTTCTTTAAATATTTTTTTCAGCATCTCGTTTCTTTCGTAAATTTGAGTTATTACTTTTATAAAACTCTCCCTGGGGATCAATCTATAAACACCATCTTCCTTCTCCACTTTAATAAATTTATAAGGCACAGTATAACTTGAAACATTAAAGCTTCTGTAATCTCTTATGGTTTGAAGAATCATTATTAACTCTTCAGGAATAAGTATTTTTCTTAAAATTTTTATCTCATCATAATTCTCTTCCCCTTCAAAATTAGTTAAATTTTCTTGGGTAACAATAAACTTAGAGTAGATATTATGATAATCCCTATTAGGAATAAGTATCCACTCACCATATACCTTTTTATTTAATCTATTAACAAATAATTTCGTTATAATTTCTTCAAGCAAGCCTGGAATTATAAATAAAAATGCGTCTTTATCAGGTAAAATTTCTAATAGATCATTATCTTTGAATAAGCAAACTCCAAAATTTATTTTCTCTCCCTTTCTTCCCTCAAAAAGAGAAAGAGGTATCTTTATCTCAACTATATCATTTATCACAGAAAAATTATTCTTTTCTAAAACTTGCCAATTTTCATCTCCCTGAGCTAAAAGAATTTCTGAATCATCATTAAAAATATTAAGTTCTAAAGCAATAGGAAAACAAAAACTTTCCTTTCTCCCTCTAATATGTCTATTTCTAAATAGCTTCTGGGGATGAGAAAAATAGCATCTAATAGAAAAATTTTCTTTAAAAAGTTCCTTTAGATTTCCTCTAAAATCTAATCTAAGATAAAGATTATCTAAATCATATGTATAGTAAATCCCTTTTATATAATTTTGGGGACCATCCAAAAGATTAAGAGAGGAAAGATCCCATTCAGAAGAATGAGTTATTTTTCCATCTAATACTGGAGTAGAAATAAAGCTTTCTCTCTGTTGCCAAAGAGGTTTTCTAATAACTATAGGAATATCTAAAAAAGATGGGGGTGTGATTCCTAAAGATGTATAAACATTTTTCAGATGATTTCTAAAAATCTGGTCAAAAATTTCATCATGACCAGAATTCTGGTCATCTCCATACCACCAGAACCAATCACTACCCTCAGCAGCATACAAACTTGTCCAATCTAACTTGTTTTTAAGTTCAGGGTCTCGCCTCAATTTTCTTTCTATAAAATTTCTTACAATAGAAAGATAATCCCAGGCTATGTTTTCTTCTTTTTCTCCAATCCATGTAGTTAAATCTGTATCTACCCAAGATCCAGTGAACAAAGTGTTAAGCTCATCTTGTGGAGGAAACTTGTTTAAAAAATCTCCTACTGTAATAGTCTCTATCTCTGAAGATTCAGAAATAAAATTATATAAATATCTGAGGAAATCTCTACCATCATTATCATAGTACTCCCAGCAATTTTCACCATCTAAGGCTATTGTTACAATAAAATTTCCATCAGGAAGAGATTCCTTGATTTTTAAGAGTCTATTAAAAAGATCCTTTGCCCCATCGTAAGGAGAAAAATTCATATATACAAATCCTATTCTATCAGACAAAAATTGATCTCTAAAAACCATATCCACATATTTTCCATTTATATTTATTCTATAAGGTTTATATAAAATATAAGGCTCCGATAAAAATCCTTCGGAATTTCTAATCACATCTTTACTTATGGTTCTAAAGAGTATCTTTTCATCACTTATCAACCACTTAATTCCAAGGTCATAGGAGAGCTCCACCACCTCTGGACTTACAGCCTCTTCTGATGGCCACATTCCTAAGGGTTCTTTCCCAAAAATATTTTTGTAAAAATCTTTTCCTAAAGAGATTTGACTCTTTGCATCTTCTTTATATCTAAAAGTAAAGGATGGGAGAGGTAGATCAGGTGTAGCAATTTTAGCAGAGTTAGTATCTATAAGAAGAGGAAGTATGGGATGAAAGAAAGGTGAAAAAATTACTTCAATCTGTCCTAATTCCTGCAATCCTTTGTAAAGAGAAAGGATAGCACTCATAATTTCAAACTGTTTATCTATTAACTTTATCTTTTCTTCCTCAGTAAAAGATCTTCCTTTAGCACATAAACTTTTCAAGAATGTATCCTTTTCTCTTAAATCAGGATCAAACCAGGCTAAATTATAAAGCGTTTGTAGATCTAAAAAATCCTGCTCTGTATAGTTTTCTCCTTTTTGTCTTTTTTCATAAAGCTCTCTAAATCTTTCAAAAGGAGAAATCATCTTTCCAATATTTAAAAGGAAAAAATTATCCAAGATAAATTTTTTATCCTCTTCCGAAAGATCATGTGCTGGAATTAAAGTCTTTTCTAACCAATCATCTGTGGTTTTTCTTTCTAAATATTCTTGAATCTGCAAAACAAGAGAAGGGACTAAATTAAAAGTTTGTTTGATTTTTGGAAAATCCTTCAATATAGATACCATATTGTAGTAATTTTTAATTGCATGAAGCCTTACCCATGGGAAAAAAGAAAATTTCTTGTTTGTATCCCTATAGTAAGGCTGATGCATATGCCATATAAAAGCCACATAAAGTTTCTCAGCCATTAGAAAAACCTCCTATTAAAACGTGAAATCAAAAATATAATACTACAACAAAAACAACTTTTTAAAGCTTGACTTTTAAATTTTACTTCTCTAAAATGGTTAAAATCTTCTTGGAAGAGATTTTAAAGAGGAGGCAAAGGAATGAATTTCAATGAGCGATTCTTAGGTGAAGCCTTAACCTTTGATGATATATTGTTAGTTCCAGCATATAGTGAAGTAATTCCAAAAGAAGTATCTGTAGATACCTATCTTACCGAAAAAATTCATCTAAATATCCCTATATTAAGTGCTGCTATGGATACTGTTACAGAGGCAAGAATGGCAATTGCTATAGCAAGAGAGGGAGGACTTGGCATTATTCATAGAAATCTTCCCATAGAAAGACAAGCCGAAGAAGTGGATAAGGTAAAAAGATCTGAGCATGGAATGATAACAGATCCTATCTGTCTTTCTCCAGATCAAAGTGTAGGTGAAGCTCTGAGTATAATGGCAAAATATCACATATCGGGACTTCCTGTTACTGAAAAGGATGGCAAGCTTGTGGGAATTATAACAAACAGGGATTTAAGATTTGAAACTGATATGAACAAAAAAGTATCTGAGGTAATGACAAAGGATAATCTTATTGTAGCTCAGATAGGAGTGACTATAAAAGCTGCACAAGAGATCTTACAAAAATACAAGATAGAAAAACTCCCTATAGTAGACAAGAATTTTAAACTTAAAGGTTTAATTACTATAAAGGATATACAAAAAATGAAACAGTATCCAAATGCAGCGAAAGATGATAAAGGAAGATTATTAGTGGGAGCAGCTGTAGGTACTGGACAAGAGGCTATAAAAAGGGCAAAGGCTTTAGTAGAAGCAGAAGTAGATGCAATAGTTATAGACACTGCTCATGGTCACTCTAAGAGAGTTCTTGAAACTGTAAAAGAACTTAAAAAACTTGTTGGTAAAAAAACAGCAATTATAACTGGAAATGTAGCTACAGCTGAAGGAACAAGGGCTCTTATTGAAGCAGGTACTGATGTGGTAAAGGTTGGAATAGGGCCAGGGTCCATATGTACTACCAGAGTTATAGCTGGAATTGGAGTACCTCAATTCTCCGCTATCTTAGAATGTTCTCAGGAGTCTAAAAAATATAATGTTCCTATTATTGCTGATGGGGGAATAAAATTTTCGGGAGATATAACAAAAGCTATTGCCGCTGGAGCTCAGGTGGTTATGCTTGGAAGTCTTTTAGCAGGGACAGAGGAAAGCCCGGGAGAGACAGAAATTTATCAAGGAAGGAATTTTAAGGTATATAGAGGCATGGGTTCTCTCTCTGCTATGAAGGAGGGGAGTGGAGAAAGATATTTCCAAGAAGGATCTGATAAGTTTGTTCCTGAAGGAATTGAGGGAAGAGTTCCTTATCGTGGACCTGTTTCTGAAGTACTTTTCCAACTTGTAGGAGGCTTAAAATCAGGTATGGGATACTGTGGGGTAAACAATTTAGAAGAACTAAGAACTAAAACAAAATTTATAAAAGTCACCAATGCCGGTTTAAAAGAGAGTCATCCTCACGATGTAATAATAACTAAGGAAGCTCCAAATTATAGCATCTCTACCTGGGAAGGACACTAAAAATCTTCGTTTACCAGTTTTATAATATCTTCTTTGGTTTTATTTGGAGAGGAAAGAAAGACAAAACTTAATTTCAAAGTTCCTAATTCTCCCAGAGAGATTTGAGAAACTTTTTCTTCTATATCCATAACACTACGTGTAAACAAGTAGAATCTGTTAAATCCATGTCCAATAAGATCATTTGGTTTCAAATTTTCTTTAATAAGAGAAGCAAGATTAAAGATTGCTGATTTCTTTACATTATCTGAAAAAAGACCATCAAATTCATAGCTAATTTTACCAAAAGCAAAATAATTTAAATCATTTTTATAAAGCTCTTTCCATAAGAGTGGGAAAAAATGAGAAAGGGAAAAAGTACCAGTCAAAGGGTCTACTAAGGAAAATCTTCTTGGGATTCTTATAGTAAAATTAGTACCTTCACCAAGCTTACTTGCCACAGAGATTTTTCCATTATGAGCTTCTATGATGCTCTTAACTATAGAAAGTCCAAGCCCTGTACCACCTGAGGTCTTCCTAAGAGAACTATCTACTCTGTAGAACCTATCAAAAATATGAGGGAGATGTTCTGGGGGAATTCCTATTCCCTGATCTTGTACATCTATAATTATCTCTTCTATCTTATCAGTAACTCTTATTGTTACATTACCCCCATTAGGTGAATATTTTATTGCATTATCAAGAAGATTATGAAAAACCTGAGAAAGCCTTGCAGAATCTCCGAGTACAAGAACGGGATATTCAGGGAACTGTAGTATAATTTTATGCTTAGTGGTTTGAGTCTGAAAGAAAGTTGCCCTCTCTTTAATTATCTTCCTTAACTCTACCACATCCCTTCGTAATTCTATCCTTCCTGACTCAATTCTTGAAACCTCTAACAAATCATTTATTAGTTGGGTTAGTCTTTCCGCTTCTTTATTAATAATCTCATAATAATTTCTCACCTTTTCAGGGGGAAGTTTCATCTTCATAAGAAGTTCACTATAACCTTTTATAGCTGTAAGTGGAGTTTTCAATTCATGAGATACATTAGCTACAAATTCAGATTTCATCCTATCCAGTTCTTTAAGCATACTAATATCTCTTAAAGCAAGAATAAAATTAGATACCTTTCTCCCTTCCCAAAGCCCAGAAAGATTACATCCTAAAATTATCTCTTTTTTACTATCCCATACTCTTATTTCATACTGAAGAATAGAGGCTTTTTGAAAAACCATTTTATCTAAAGGACACTCAGAACACATCAACTCTCCCTTGGTATCTCTACATTTCAAAGTTTCAGTACATCTTTTCATATGATCTTCTGGGGTTAGATTGAAAAGACTCATTGCAGCATTATTCATCAAAGATATCCTTTTCCCACCATCAAGAATTATAAGACCATCACCAATATTTTCAAGAATCTTTTTCATTTTTTCTCTTTCTATATTTACATCATTGTAAAGAATAGCTTTATGCAACGCTATAGAGGTTTCATAAGCAAGATTTGTTAATATTTCCAAATCGTAAGATGTAAATTTTCTGTTTCTCACACTATTAACCACTTCAATGGCTCCTAAAATCTCATCTTCTACTTTTAAAGGCACACATATTACTGAGCCAGTTTTAAATCCTGATATAGCATCATAATATTCAGTAAATCTGGAATCTTTAGAAACATTATTGACCAATGCTGGCTCTCCCGAATCTACAACCCATCCTACAATGCCTTCCCCTTTTAGAAGTTTTTTCCCCTCAAGATATTCTCCTCTTTCTCCTACCGCTTTCTCAA
>JAKOUL010000038.1 GCA_029776735.1 Dictyoglomota bacterium | reverse complement strand
AGAAAATGTGATAGATTTTTTAAAAAGTATTCAGGGAGAGGTCATAAAGAAAGAAGAGAAGAAGGAATATCCAAATACCTTAAAAGAAAGGATAAGTTGGAAGAGCCCATTCCCTTTGTTTAGACATCATATAGGTCTTCCTAATCTTGAAGAAACTATAAAAGAAGTTGAAGTATTAGCAGATTCAGGACTTTTGGATATCATATCCATTGCTCCTGACCAGAATGCTCAAAGTTATTTCTTTGAACCTGAAAAAATGGACCCAAAACAAGATGGTGCAGGAGGGGTTCCATTAAGGAAAAGAGATGATTTCATAAGATTGTATAATGCATCAAGAAGAGGAAATTTTCCTTTATTGAGATGTTATTCTGGTACCAGAAATCTCATTTCTTTTTCAAAACTTCTTAAAGAAACTATAAATAATGCCTGGGCTGCCATTCCTCTTACTTGGTATTCTGAGCTTGATAGAAGATCTGATAGAGAACTCCTATCTGCTATAAAGGAAAATATGCATGCTATAAAATGGAATGCAGAAAATGAGGTTCCTGTGGAGATTAATGAGTCTCATCAATGGGAGTTAAGAGATGCCCATGATTCTCTTGGAGTTGCTACCTGTTATATGGCTGCTTTAATGGCAAAAAAATTAGGGGTAAAGGAATATGTGGCTCAATATATGCTAAATACCCCTCCTAATATATCTCCTAAGATGGATATTGCAAAAGCTCTTGCCAAAATTGAGCTTGTGGAGTCTCTCCATAATGAGGATTTTATTTCCTATAGGATGATACGGACTGGGCTTTTATCATTCCCATCAGATCCCTATTCTGCCATGGGACAATTAGTATCTTCTATGTTTTATGGTTCCTATTTGAGACCTCATATAATTCATGTAGTATCGTATTCTGAGGCATTATATCCTGCAAGAAGTAAGGAAATTATAGAGAGTGTAAAGATGGTAAAGAGAGCTTATATTTTAGCCTCTTTTGGACTTCCTGACTTTTCCTTGGATCCTGAAGTTCAAGAAAGAAAAGAAGAGTTAAAAGAAGAAGCTTTAGTAATTCTATCTGCTGTAAAGAGCATAGCAAAATCAGAGGAAGATTTCCTCTCCCCTGAAAATATCTATAATGCAATAAAGTGTGGAATTTTAGATGCTCCTGGTCTTAAGGGATTTTCTGTAGCAAAAGGAGAAGTAAAAACAAGAATTATAAATGGCGCCAATTATTGTGTAGATGATAGAGGGAAGATAATTAAGGAAAAGGAAAGAATAGAGAGATTATTATGAAGGTAGGAATTACACATAATTACCCACTTTCACAAAAACATGGTGTCATGGTAAAAGAGATTGAAAAAGTATTGAAGGAAGAAGGATATGAGGTAATCTTAATCCCAGTTTCAGAAAATTTTTTAGAAAAAATTAAAGATGTAGATATGATTTTTAATCTCCATACTTATGGAAAAGAGACAAGACAAGTTCTCATTCCATCTCTTTGTGATATCTTAGAGATACCCTATACAGGGTCTAATGCATATGTCCATGCTATCTGTTTAAACAAAACTTTTACAAAAATAATACTTCAATATTATAAGATTCCGACTCCTAACTTTTTTCTTGTATATCCAGAAGAGGATATTCCCGAAAGCATAAATCTCTCCTTTCCACTCTTTGTAAAACCCAATAGAGAAGGAAATGGACAGGGAATAAGAAAGGAATCTTTAGTAAGGAATATGAAAGAGCTTAAAGAGGCTACCTACTTTATTCATAAAGAATTCAGAGAAGAGGCTTTGGTAGAAGAATTTATTGAGGGAAAAGAGATTAGTGTGGGATTTATTGGAAATAATGAAGATTTTGAGATTCTCCCTTTGCTGGAAATTGATTTTTCGGAGCTTCCCCAAGGAATTGAGAGATTTTACTCAGAAAAGGTAAAAGAAGAATTTGATGAGAATACAAGATATTTTTGTCCAGCAAGATTGAGTGAAAAAATTGAGAAAGAAATTAAAGATATTACAATAAGAATCTTTAAATATTTTAATCTTAGAGATTATGCAAGAATTGATATAAGAGTTAGAGATGATAAGATTTATGTTTTGGATGTAAATTCTCTACCTCTTTTAATTCCTAATTACTCTGCTATTATAAAGATGGCGGAAGCAAGGGGTTATTCTTATAAGGATTTAATGTTAAAAATTTTAGATAGTGCGAGGAAGAGAGCGGAATGAAAGAAAAAATTTTGTATATTCCAAATCAAGATGAGTATTTAAAGGTAAGTGCCATAAATAATAAGATTATAAGATTTCATTTTTCAAAGGATAGAGAATGGAGGCATAATTACTCCTTTGCTATAGAGAAAGAAATTCTTCCTATAGATTTTATTTCAGAGGAGAATGAGTTTCTTATTTCCACCTCATTCTTGAAGATATCCATGGATAAGAATAATGGGAATATAAAAATTTATGATAGAGAAAATAATCTTATTCTCGCAGACTATGAGAATTTGGGATATAAAAGGGTTGATAAAAAAGTATATTGTTATAAAGAAATAAAAGAAGAGACAGCATTTTTAGGATTTGGTGAAAGAACAGGAGATTTAAATAAAAAGGGTAAAAAACTAATGAATTGGAATACAGATAATCCTCATCATACTCCTGATGTTGACCATCTATATCAATCTCATCCTTTCTTCCTTGCATGGAATCCTCAAGTATCCTATGGGATCTTTTTTGATAATACCTATAGAAGTTATTTTGATATGGGAGGAGAAAATGAAAATTACTACTATTTTTTTGCAGAAGATGGAGAATTAGATTACTACTTTATTTATGGACCTACACCTAAGGAAGTGATAGAGGGTTACACAGAACTTACTGGAAGATGTTATCTTCCTACTATATGGGCGTTAGGATATCAGCAATCAAGATGGAGTTATAAAGATGAAAATGAAGTAAAAAAGATAGCAGAGAGGTTTAAAGAGGAGAATATCCCATGTAATGTAATCTATCTGGATATAGATTATATGGACGGATTTAGGGTGTTTACTATAGATAAAAATAAATTTCCAAATTTTGAGAAGATGATAGAAGAGCTTAATAAAGAAGGATTTAGAGTGGTTCCTATAATAGATCCTGGAGTAAAGAAAGATGATAGTTATGAGGTATATAAAGAAGGAATAGAAAAAAATTATTTTTGTAAAAAAGAAAATGGGGAGATCTTTGTTGGACATGTATGGCCTGGGGAATCTGTTTTTCCTGATTTTGTGAGAGAAGAAGTAAGAAAATGGTGGGGAGAAAAACAAAGAATATTGCTTGAAAAAGGGATTTCTGGAATATGGAATGATATGAATGAGCCGTCTATAATCCCATCTTTTGATTACAAAATGATGAGACTTCTTTTCTACCACTTAAAATTTAAAGAACCTCCTCGTGTCCCAAGTTTTTTAGAGAAAGAGGATTTTTATAGTAAGACTTTATCCGCTGATGTAGTTCATGGAGAAAATAAAGAATTTCCCCATGATGAGATCCATAATGTGTATGGACTTTTAATGGCAAAGGCAAGCTTTGAGGGTTGGAGAGATGCAAAACCAGAAGAAAGACCACTAATTATTACCAGAGCTGGTTTTTCTGGAATTCAGAAGTATTCTGCTGTATGGACAGGAGATAATAAGAGTACTTGGGAACATTTATATATGAGTATTATTATGCTCCAAAATTTAGGGATATCAGGTGTACCTTTTATAGGTGCTGATGTGGGAGGTTTTTGGGGAGATTGTGAGCCTGAGCTTTTTGCAAGATGGATAGAGCTTGGAATCTTTTATCCCTTCTTTAGAAATCACTCTGCTATAAACACGAAAAATCAAGAACCTTGGGAATTTGGCGAGCATATAGAAGATATTGCAAGAAAATATATAAAGTTACGATATAAACTTATGCCTTACCTGTATTCTCTTTTTTATGAGGCAAAGGAAAAAGGAACTCCTATTTTAAGAAGTCTTATTTTGGAATTTCCTAAGGATCCTAATGCAATAAAGTATGAGGATGAATTTATGTTTGGTCCAAGCTTTCTTGTAGCACCCATTTATGAAAAAGGAAAAAATGAAAGGGATGTATATCTTCCTGAGGGAACTTGGTATAACTTCTGGAATAACGAGACTTTTAAAGGAGCTAATATTGTAAAAGTTGAAGCTCCTTTGGATATTATTCCCATATTTGTTAAGGCAGGAAGTATAATCCCTATGAGAGGAGAGGGAAATAAGATAGAGCTTAGAGTTTATCCTGGGGAAGGAGAATTTCTCTATTATGAAGATGATGGCATCTCTTGGGATTATGAAAAGGGGATTTATAACCTTGTTAGGTTTTCTCTTTCTAAAGATAAGTTGAGTATGGAATATATTCATAAGGGATTTAAGGAAACAGAGTTTATTACTTCAATCTTAAATGGATAACTAATAGAACTTTTATTTTAGTACTCAAATCTCTGTAGATTTTATAGAATTTGGGAAGAAGAGATTCAAAAGATTTTTAGATAAAAATCTTAATCCGTAGGAGGAAATAAATTTATGAAAAGCGAATATATTATAAATACAATTAATAGTCCTTATTCAATTTTGCATCCTGTACCTATCTCTTCTGTTAGATTTACTAAAGGGTTATTAGCAGAGAGGTTAAATACAGTAAGAGAAGTAACGATTCCTACCCAGTATGAATTATTGGAGCAGACTCAAAGAATAAATAATTTTAGAAGAGCCAGTGGGAAAGTAAAGGGAGATTATTTTGGTTTTTTCTTTAATGATACAGATGTATATAAATGGATAGAAGCAGCATCTTATTCATTAATGATAGAAAAGAATCCAGAATTAGAAGGATTAATAGATGGAGTTATAGAGGAAATAAAAGAAGCTCAGGATGAGGATGGATATCTTGATACTTATTTTACTTTTGAAAGGAAGAAAGATAGATGGACTAATTTAAGAGATTTACATGAATTATATTGTGCAGGACATCTTATACAAGCAGCTATAGCTTATCACAGGGCAACAGGGAAGAGGAATTTATTAGATGTGGCTATAAAATTTGCGGATCATATAGAGAGTGTATTTGGTCCAGGTAAAAAAGAAGGCACCTCTGGACATCCAGAAGTAGAGATGGCTTTAGTAGAGTTATTTAGAGAAACAAGAGACTATAAATATCTCTCTCTTGCAAAATTCTTTATTGATGAAAGAGGAAAGGGACTTGTTGGAGGAGATTTATATCATATAGATCATAAACCCTTTCGGGAATTAGATGAGATAGTAGGTCATGCCGTAAGATCTCTTTATCTAAACTGTGGAGCAAGTGACTTATATTTAGAAGCAGGAGATAAAGAGATCTTAAATGCATTGGAAAGGTTATGGCACAACTTTACAGAGAAAAAGATGTATATTACAGGTGGGGCTGGCGCAAGATATGAAGGGGAATCCTTTGGAGAAGATTATGAGTTACCTAATGAGACAGCTTATGCAGAGACATGTGCAAGTATTGCCAGTTTTATGTGGAATTTTAGGATGCTTCATATACTACCTGAGGGTAGGTTTGGGGATATAATGGAGCTTGTATTGTATAATGGACTTCTCTCTGGAATTTCATTAGATGGTGAAAAATACTTTTATGTAAATCCATTAGTAGATAGTGGAAAGCATAGGAGACAAAAATGGTTTGCATGTGCTTGTTGTCCTCCTAATATAGCAAGATTAATAGCAAGTTTACCAGGGTATGTATATAGTACTTCTTTTGATGGGGTTTGGATACATTTATATACATCAAATGAAGCAGAGATAGACTGGAAGGAAAGAAAATTAAATATTAATGTGGATACAGAGTATCCATGGGATGGAAAAGTGAATATTAAATTGAACAGTGAAGGGAAATATGCAATATATTTGAGAATACCAAGCTGGGCTGAAAAATATGATGGGGCAGTAAATGAGGAAGTCCCAAACGGGGTTATTGAAAATGGATATCTGAGAATAGAGAGGGAATGGAAGGCAGGAGATCTAATAACATTAAACTTAGATATGAGCCCTAAGTATATGGAAGCAAATCCTAATGTAAAAGATGATGTAGGAAAAGTAGCAGTTAAGAGAGGACCAATAGTATATTGTATTGAGCAGGTGGATAATCCAAATTTTGAGATAGGTAATTTGGAAGTTGATACTTCGCAAGCCTTAGAAACAGCATATGAACCTATTCTTAAAGGAGTTTTGGTGATAAAAGGTAAAGGCAGAATAGCTAAGGATGTGTGGAAGAAGATGCTATATCTACCAAAAGAAGTTGTGGATATGGAGAGAAAAGAAGTAGAATTTAAATTAGTTCCATATTACGCATGGGCAAATAGAGAAGCAGGACCTACGAAGATTTGGATAAGAAAAATATAATTATTTTATAGGGGGAGAGTGTTTTAGAGATGAAGATTGCTATAGTGGGTGCTGGAAGTTTTAGGTTTGCACTACAACTTATTGGAGATATAGCAAAAACTCCAAGCTTAAATGGAAGTTTAATTGCTCTTATGGATGTTAATGAGGAAAGGCTAAATGCCACATACATCTTAGCAAAAAAATATATGGAAGAATTAGGATCGGCGCTTAAGTTTGAGAAGACTACAAACTTAGAAAAGGCTTTAGAAGGGGCAGACTTTGTTATAAATACTGCTTTACCTTATCCTCAGGGGCATGAAGATGGATTTAAAAAATATGAAATTATTACTGAAATAGCAGAAAAATATGGTTATTATAGAGGTATTGATAGTCAAGAGTTAAATATGGTATCTACATATTCTTATGTACTTGTCTCCTACTATGACTTAAAGCTTGCATTAGATATTGCTCACCTTATGGAAAAAGTTTCACCTAATGGATGGATTTTGCAAACTGCAAATCCAGTTTTTGAGATCACACAGCTTTTAAACAGGATAACAAAAGTTAAAACTGTGGGTTTTTGTCATGGTTCTAATGGAGTTAATGAGGTTTTTAGAGCTTTAAAGCTTGATCCTGAGTATGTGGATTGGCAGGTTGCAGGGGTAAATCATGGCATATTTATGAATAGATTTTTATATAAGGGAGAGGATGCATATCCTCTCCTTGATAGATGGATAGAAGAAGAGTCTCATAAATGGGAATCTACTGGTCCTTGGGATGTACAGATGAGTCCTGCCGCTATGGATATGTATAAGTTTTATGGCATGCTCCCCATAGGAGATACCTGTAGAAATGGAACA
>JAKOUL010000056.1 GCA_029776735.1 Dictyoglomota bacterium | reverse complement strand
TAGATCTTTAAAAGAGATAATTCTTTTTTGAAGAAGGTAGGTGATAATTTGTATCTTTCTGTAAGTAAAGTGTTCTGGAGGTTTTAAATGAGAGATGGGTGTGCCGGAAAGAGGCGTAAAAGCAAATAAAGCAATTGTTATTTTCCAGTTAGAAAGTAAGCTTATGGTTTCTATGAGATTTTTTTCTTTCTCTCCAAGACCCACAATTATATGAGTTGTTATCTTTCCTGGGAACATCTTACTTGCTTCTTCAATAAGAGAGATTTTATCTTTCCATCTTCCTTCTTTTATCTTTTCAAAAATTTCCTTTTCTCCTGCATCTAAGGAAAGATTTATTCTATCTACTCCTAAAGAGAAAAAGTGTGAGATGGTATTAATATCTTCAAAGGGAGCAGATATGGAGATAGGGATATTAAATCCCATTAGATTTTTTAATATCTCTTCAGTGTAATTTTCCCATTCTGAGGTCTTAGTCACTTGCAGACATATCCTCTTAAAGTATTTTCCTCTTTCTTGTATTATTACATAAAGTTCTTCTAAATCTACAGGAGGCCAAGATATTCTGGAAAGGAAAAATCCTTCTCTTTTTACTTCTCTTGCCTGAATGCAAAAGGCACAGTTATTTAAGCATTTTCCAGGTGTAAGGAGATATAAGGTAGTAGGAGAATCTTCATTTATTTTTTCTTTTTTTAATACCTCAAGGCTTCCAGAAGATACTCCAATTTTCATAATAGGGCACAACATTCATCAAAAGTTTTGTATTTCTTAGACATTGATAAATTTGGATGTGGATTTACAATGGCTTTAAACCCCATATTTAAAGCTAAGGAATCTAATTCATATCTATAATTTCCTGTAGGTCTTACACATCCAAGATAAAAATTTGTTTCAGGTAGCGTTTTTTTTGTATATTTCCATAAAGCCTCAATTTCTTCCAATTTAGGAGAAGATATTTTTTCAAAGGGTGTTTCTTTGATAGGGGTTAATACAATAAAAATAAGTTTTTCGGGTTTTTCTTTAGAAAGAAAGTCTATGGCGTCATATTCTTTTTCAATTTTCCCATAATTTGCCCCTAATAAAAGATGGGGGCTTATTGGGATATAATTTTTGATAAGAGAATATGTCTCTTTAAAAGCTTCCTTGTCTTTTTTGAGATGAAACACATTTTTTATCACAAAATCATCAAGAATAAGATCAAAAGATACCATATCTGGAAGATTTTTAATTTGTGCTATCTCTTTTTGAGAGATAAGTCCCAAGTGAAAGTTGAGTTTTAAACCTCTTTTTTTAAATCTTTCAATAGCTTCTAAATTTTTCAAGGGTAAAGAGCCTCTTCTATTGAAGCCTCCACTTATAAGTAAGCTTTTATACGTATCTAAAGGGATTTTTTTCTCTATATCTTCCAGTAAAGTCATACTTTTTAAAAAGTGTGCTTTACAATGATCGCATTGCAAAGCACAAGCCTCTCCAGTAATACTAATAGGAAGGGTTTTTATGGGGTTTACTACTGTTACTTCCATGTGACTTTTGGTGTTTTTGCAGCATAAACCTCATCAAGCCTTTTTACAGGAGTAGTATGAGGTGCAGTTTTTACTTTCTCTATGTCTTTCTGTATTTCCTGATCAATTGTCCTCATTATTTCATAAAATTGATCTAAAGTTTCTTTATTTTCTGTTTCAGTAGGCTCTACCATTAGTGCTTCTTCTACTATAAGAGGAAAATAGATTGTAGGAGAATGCATTCCAAAATCAAGGATTCTTTTTGCGATATCAAGGGTTTTTACTCCCTTTTCTTTTTGATATTTCCCTGAGAGTACAAATTCATGTTTACAGATAGATGGATATGGGAGATAGAAGATCTCTTTTAATTTTTCTTTTAAATAATTGGCATTTAGTACTGCCATTTCTGTTACTCTTTTTAGTCCTTCTGCCCCTAAAAGTCTGATATATACATAAGCTTTGAGTAGGACCAAAAAATTGCCATAAAAACTTCTTACTCTTCCAATACTTTTAGGTATGTTGTAATTCAAATAATATTTTTCTCCATCAAATTCTACAGTTGGTTTTGGAAGATATTGTGATAAGAAATTCTTTACACCAACGGGTCCAGCTCCTGGTCCTCCTCCTCCATGAGGAGTGGAGAAAGTTTTATGTAGATTTATATGTACTGCATCAAATCCCATATCTCCAGGTCTTGCGTACCCCATTATTCCATTTAGGTTT
>JAKOUL010000033.1 GCA_029776735.1 Dictyoglomota bacterium | reverse complement strand
CTTACATAGGTTACTTTATCCTCTCTCGTTATAACTATATTCGCTATCTTCTGAAGTATATTTAGCATCTCTGAAAGCTCAACTCTACTGAGATATAAGTCTACTTCCCCTACTACCTTCTGGTCTATTACAAAGTTTATGTCTGCTTTCTTTCCAAGCTCCCTTAATACTTCCCTTATATCTGCTTTCTTTAGATCACAACTTATATATATTTTGTCCCCTTCTCTCTCTACATTTAGTAGCTCCTTCGCTGCTATCTGCTCACCTTTTCTCTCTACATCTATCCTACTTACTAAATCATCTAATACCTTTAAATCTTCTTCCTTACCTTGAGCTATCAGTAACCCTGTTTTATCATCATAACTTAAACTTAAATTCTTTACTAAACTCCCTCCTACCCTCAGTAG
Organism: Dictyoglomota bacterium; assembly: GCA_029776735.1. Next base: position 39,493 of record JAKOUL010000033.1, on the reverse strand, counting down.
ATCCTGCAGTGTAACATACTTGAGAGCATAAATTCTTGTGTTTATTAATTGAGTTACAGTACCAACTTGTGTCTCTTTTAGTCTTATAAAGTAACTTTGTCCTATTTTTTCCATATCAAAATTACAGACTCTTTGAAGAATTGTAAGCACCTCATCAAGGGGCACTTTGTTCACAAAAAGTTCTACATCACCTGTAACCTTAGGATCTATTACAAAATTAAGTTCTGTTTTCTCTGCAATTTCTTGCAAAACATCTTTAATATCAGATTTTTTAAGCTCCGCAGTTATATAATAGATATCTCCAATTTTCTCAATCTTTATAAGCTCTTTAATCTCAACAATAGGAGTTAAACCTTCACTTTTAGCTGCACTTACTAATATAAATCCTCCTTCTCTAATTTCATAAGTGCATTCTGTGCTTCTAATAATCAAATCTATAGCTTTATCTAATGGGACTTTATTAAGGGTTAGATAAACTCCCCCACTCACATTCTTTGCAAATATAATATTCTTACCAGATTTTTGTGCGATTTCTTGCAAGATTTCTTTAATATCCTCCCCACGAGCAGTTAACGTCACAAGATATGTATCTTCCTGCTTTTCTAAGTAAACTTTCCCAGTTCCTTTTGTTTCAACAACTTTTTCTGATGGAATATCTAAAGTCTTTATTGTATCTTCAATCTTAGGTAGTTCTGAGGGAGGTGCAGAAACTATCAGCCAATTTCTTGTATCATCAGAGTCAACAATAGCAGTTTTTAAAGTTTTGCTTAAAACATCTTTTGCCTTTTGGCTCTCAAAATATTTAAGCTGATAAACCTTTGTAACAAGATCTCTACCTTCAATTTTTTGAAGTTTGTCTAAATTGGCTACAATAATCACTTCTCCTTGCTGAATGTATCCAAGATCACTAGCAGCTAATAAAGAATAAAAAGCATCTCTAAAAGGAATATCTTTTAGATATACACTAATTCTACCTTGTACTCCTATATCTGTAATAATATTTAGCCCTGCAAGTTGTCCCATTGCTTTCAGAACATCTCTTATCTCTGCCCTATCAAAAGAAACAGAGATCCTTTGTTGAAATTTATCTTTAACTTCTGCAGGTTTGGATGGTTCTAACTTCTCTTCTTGTTTCTCTTGTTGAGGAACTTGAGAAATAGGTTTAGTTTCAACAGGTACAATAGTTTCCTTTACAACTTTTTCGGATGCGGGAACTACCTTTGCTAAAACTTCAGAGGTTCCTATGTATATCTTATTTCCAGCATCTTTAGCTATTATTTGTGGATACGTAGTTTTAAGATCCACCACTACTCTTGTTAGAAGAGGCGATTTACTAAATTGAGAAACACGTACCGAAAGTATAGGACTTGAATTTATGTTTATAGTTTTTTCCGTAATTTTATTTGTGGTCTTCTCTAAATCAATAACAAATCTAAGGGGATCCTTTAGAATGAAACTCTTATAAATAGGAGCAGTTCCAGAAAAGTTTAAAACAACTAAATTAGGTTTATAATTCTTGTCTATATTTATACTTAGTAATGAAACTTCCTCTTTCCCTTGGATAGATACTGACTCTTTACCCTGAGTAGACACTGATGCAGAAGCAGAAGAAGCAAAACTCAGAGTGACTTTTCCAGCCGCTGTGGTATAAGAATATTTAGGAATACTTCCTGCAAAATTTATCGTAACTATAGCATTACTTTTATCCTGTTTCAATTCTATATTACTTATAAAACCTTTATATACATCAACAGACTTAGATTGCATCTTAACTTGCGTATTAAGAAAAGTAACTATAAGCTGCGTCCCTTTCTGCTGGATATTAAATTTCGGACTTCCTGCAGGAGTTAAAAAAATTCCTACATTTACAGAGTTGTCTCCCTTTTCTTCTACTTGAACTCCAATCAAGTTAAAATTATATGTTTGAGCTAAAACCGATGAATTCAACAAAAAAACAACAAAAAATAAAAGAAAAATTACCTTTCTATTTAAAACCAAAATCAATCACCTCCCAATTTTAAAGTAACAGATTCTTTGCCCTTTTTCAAAATGACCGAACTGCTTTCAATCTTTGAAAGATAAATATCTTCTCTTAATCTCTCACCTTCCCTTAAAATATATCCCCTCTCCCCTTCTTCTATTATGGCATAATTTTTATCACTTCCTCTTATAATTCCAGTAAGCCTAAAGTTATCATTCCATTTCTTGGTAGTTTCTGAAACACCCTTTGGAGATACATCTAAAGTAACCTTTCCTGAAGACGAAATTTGTCCCGAAGATGAAACTTGCGAAGGAACAAAAGTAGATTTCTCAGGACTTAGATTAATTACAGGAAGAAATGGATTACTTCTACCAAGAACCACTGGAGAATATGTAAAGACAGATTCGGCTTGAGTAAGTGTTGAAATAACCTGAGAAAAAGTATATGTTTCAATAGATGATTCTACATGAGGAGTAGTAACAGAAGCTTCCTCTTGAGGTACCAATATATAATTAGTTATAGCATAATATCCTACAATAAAAGCTGCAAGAATTACTATTACTATGATTAATATTAATCTCTGTTTTGGATCATTAAAAATACTTTTTAAATCCATAAGCTTCCCCACCTATTTAGTAATAAAAGTTGAGAGAAGAAACGAAAACTTCAATTCTTTTGCATCTTCGCTAACGGGATCTATTTTAAGATCTTTTAGAAGAATTAAACGAGGAGATGCCTTCAATTTTGAAAGAAATAATAGAAATCCTCCATAGCTTCCTTGGAGATCTAAACTATAACTTTTTTCTTCATAAACAGGCGCCTCTGGTTGTACTTTTTGGTCTCCTTGCTGAGTTTGCGAGGTCACAGCCTGAATAGGCTGAGTTTGAATAGGTTTAAAACTATTTATAGTAAGCTTTGAATCCTTACATATTCCCTCTACAAAAGCTAAAAGTTGCGGTAAATCCTCTTTAGTAGGAAGTTTTTGTTGTATTTCTGAAAATCTTTCCAAGGATTTCTTAAATTTCTCCCATTCTTCAAGGCTTTTCTTATAGTTCAACTGATATCTCAGAAGAATCTGTCTATTACTTTCAATACTTTCAGTTAAAGTTATTCTTTCATTCTCTAATGGTCTATAAAGAAGAAAGTAAAAGGCAATAACACTTATAAACAGCAAAGACCCAATAATAACCCATTTATTTATATTTACTTTCATTGCTCACCCCTCTTATATTGAGCTACAATCCTAAAATTTATAGAAACCATAGGGGGATTCCCAACTTTTTGAGCAAATCCCAAGGAAACGCCATCTACAAAACCAGTTTTATCAAGTTGATCTAAAAATATAGCCACATCTCTATAAGAAAGAGCAAAACCCTCAATATTTACATTATTAGTTGAATCTAAACTGAACGTTTTAATCCAAAGATTCTTTGGGGTAATTCTGTTAAGAGTTCCAAAAATATCAAGCCATCCAACTTCCAAGGCTCCAATTTCATCTGAAAGTTTTATCTTCTCCTCATACTGTTTCTTTATATCTTGAAGATTCTGCAACTCTCTCAGCCTATCTTTTAAATTATTTATCTGAGTCTCCAAAGCAACATTTTCATTTCTTAAATTTTTTAATTCTGAAGAAAGATTCATATACAGAATCAACTCCCCAAATAAGAGGATGATCCCCACAATTGTTATAAGAATCCCCAAAAAAGGTATTCTTATAACTTCTTTTTTCTTAGCTTCTCGTGGTAAAAGATTAATTTTAAACATATTTTACATACCTTCCCATAAAAATAATCCTATAGAAACAATCCAAGAATGAAAATCTTCAAGGAAACTTCTTTCCTTTTTTTTCAAGTTTAAATTTAAATCAAGATTCAAAATAGAGTCAGGACATGCCTCAGCAGGAATATTTAAAATAGCTTCAAGTAAATCAATAAAATCTCTATCTTTTGCATTACCCCCTGAAACTAACATATGGTCTATATGCTCTTCTGGAAATTGCATGTAGAAGAAGTTAACAGCCTCCTGTATCTTTCTAACGAAATCTTCAATTATGAAAGACTTTGTTAGATCATCCATACCTTCCTCTTGAGGATTCCACTCTTCCATAATTGTGCTTCTAAAAAACATAGGCTGATTTCCCTTTGCTACTACGAATTCTGCTACGTTATCATAAGAATAAAGATAGAGAGTATTACCTGGTGGAAATTCTTTACGACTTAACACCATTGATCTCACTGCAGAGAATATGCTCACATCTATGAGAGTAGGAATCAAATTTAAATCTTTGATTGCTTCAAGATAGGGGGATAAAACTTCCCGCGGAACTGCTACTAACATTATTCTATATTCTTTTAATCCTTCCTTTTCATATACGTCAAGAATTTGAATATCATAGTTGATATCCTCTTCTGAGAAAGGGACATACCTATCTAATTCCCATCTTATAGCCTCTCTAAGTTCATTTTCTGGCATGTGTGGAAAATTGAAAAATCTTACCACTACGTTCTGAGCAGGAATTGCAATCAAAGCTTTTGCTTTTTTAACTTTAAAACTTTTGATTATATTTTTCAGCATATCACTGAGGTAAGATGGATTAGTAAGCTGTCCCATTTGGAAAGCTTCTTGAGGCAAAGAATCTGAGGCAACATTTTTAATAGTAATTTTATTATCTTTTTTCCTACCGCCGTAGATAACCTTAACAGAATTACTAATTTCAATACTCAAAATCTGATCTTCAGAAACAAATAAATCTTTGATTCCCATCCTTCCTCCTTTCAACCCCTTCTTAACTGAAATTTATTCTATTATAACTCTTTATAAATTGCAATGCTTTTTAATATTCTTGCCAAGAGAGAACTCTAAATTTTGTTTTTGTAGCCTGAACAACATTTGAAACACCATGATAATTCATAACTTTTTCTATATAATCCTTTTTATGTCTTATAGTACTGTTACCCCTAATATTTATTGATTCACATAAGCTAACACCTTCAATTATAGGATCTCCATATATAGAAAGACCCTCTGCTATAGAGTCTAAGCTTGATGCATAAAAAATACCCTTAATCTTATTCCCTGTACCTGTTATCTTTATATCCCCTTTTATTATTACAAATCCTTGAAACTTTGTATCACCTGACATCTCTGCAGAACCATCAATATAAATTACTAAGGACCAAGTTGACCAAGTATTTGTGATATCATTATACCAGTTAGGATTCTGTTTAGCAAAATCTATCACATTATTTAAATCTATCCCACTTCCAGATCTGTACAAACCTTGTCTTTTAGCGGTTTTCTTCAAATAGTCCTCATTTAAAACAGGCATAGCGAGAGTAGTGTCATTCTCAATAATATCTTTCCCTAATTGAGGTGAGGAAGTACCATTAATAAAAGGGTACCTGTCTCCTATAGGACCATTAGAATAGATGGCAGTATCAAAACTTCCATCAGAGAGTCTTTCCCCCTCAATAACTGCAGCATTTCCAGAAAAATTTACAGAATTACCGGCAAAAATCGCAAATTTGAAAGGATCAAGATTTATTTCTGTATTATTTCCATAAATTTCAACACCTCTTTTAGCGCTATATTTACTAACTTGAGGTACATATCCTTCACTCCTTATTCTATATACAGGATAGTCCACAAGAATACCCCCCGAATTAATTTTAGAAAGGAAATAAGAAACTGCTACTAAATATTCTCCTGCAGAAACACTTGAAGTATAAGAGTTAGATATAAATCTTCCTGAGTTTTCCGTAATAGTATAGGATAATAAGGCACCATCACTAAATTTTCTTACTGAAAGAGCTAAGGCTTTTAGATCAGGGTCTGAGTTTACAAAATATATCGCTTGCTGAAGCCCTGATTGAGCTAAATAGAAAGCTTGTGTGCTATCTACTAATCTTCTTGAAAGAAGTTTTTCAGAAGGCATAAGCTCTATAATTATTCCTCCTAAGAGGAAAATAAATATTAGAATAATTACCGCAAAGATTAATTGCCCTTTTTCTCTCATGCACTACTCTCACTTAAGAAAGTATACACTTTTTACAGGTAAAAAGATAGTAGATGTTAAAGTATAATCAGGAATGTCATCCATATTTCCATCAAGCTTAAGAAGAACTTGTATCCAAGAAGCATCTTTGGAAGAAGTTAAAACTCCTGAGTCATTATAGTAATAAAAAGTTGGTAAAATAACTTTTATATCATTCTCTGTAAGAGGATTATTTCCTACCCATAAATTACCTTGTTTTACTTGCCTTCTTAGTATCCCTCTATTATCAACGTAATATCTCACTACAAAAAGTGTAGAAGTAATAGGATTAGAACTAAAATCATAAAGGGTATAGCTAAAGATTAAATTACCACCATCAGAAACAGGATCTATAAAAGAGGCTTTTTTAACCTCACGAATTAGCCTTTCGGCAACTAATCTTGCATTTCGTTGATACTCAACCTTTTTACTAACAAATTGATAGCTTTTTAATCCAATAGTCAAAGAACTAACCACTATAGTTATTATTATGGCAGAAATAGTTATCCCTACAAGTAGCTCTATTATTGTAAATCCCTTTTTCATAATTTCGCTTTGAAAAGCTCAATAGTCATAGTTTTATTTTCGGTCCCTTCTTCCCAAGTAGCAGAAAGTTTTAAAAGCCTTCCCCATGTAAATATGTTATGCCCTTCACAAGTAACAGTAATTGTAGAAGCAACATCAGAAATAACCTTAGGATAGTTTGAAGATATGTAAGAATCTAATGTGGTATAACTTTTTATAAGGAGCATTTCAGCCTCCTTAGAAAGAATATAATTAACTCTATTAATGTTTTCTATCTTAGGAGTATTAAAAAAAGTAAAAAAGTATATTTGGGAAATACCAAAAACTCCTATAAGAAGTAAACCCCCCGCAATAAGAGCTTCAAGTATCGTAAATCCCTCAATTTTACTAGTATTCAGGCATCTTATCACTTAAATATACCCTCCCCGTTGCTGGAGTTATTATAATATATTTTCTCAAATTTTTTATACCTAAGGCAATAGTTCCTCCTGATGAAGGGGTTCCAATACGCGTAAAATAAATGTAATTATTATCCCCAAAAGTTGCAGAGACTAAATCTATTTTTTCTTCCAAAAAACTGTAGCTTTCCTTCACCTCGTATTTATTTTTATCAGAATTAAAAGTTTTCCAAACCACTAAATCAATAGCAGGATAAAAATAAATCATGTCTGGGGTATTCTCTCCATAAGAAAAGGATGTGTCTCTTAATTCACTAATTTTTCTTAGAATTGTTAAAGCAGATCTTGTAAGTTTCCAGCTTTGAATATAGGAAATACCCCATGAAACACTCATATAAAGGAGAAAAGATATAATAGAACAAACTATTAAAAGCTCAATTAAGGTAAAACCTTCTCTATCTCTCATAAAGATCATAAAAGAGAGAAATAAAACCTAATAATCATATCTCCCCAAAATATAGATATCGTTGCACCTATAATAAGGAATGGACCAAAGGGAAGAGCTGCCTTAAGATTTTTTGATTTAAACAGCAAAAAAAGAATAGAAAAAATCCCTCCTATAAGATAGCTGAGAAATAGAGAAAGAATTGATAATCTCAATCCCAAAAAGCTTCCTAACATCAACCCTAATTTTATATCTCCCTGTCCCATTCCTTCTTCCTTAAAAATAAGAAGAGCTAATATATAAATTAAAAGAAGAATGCCCCCAAAAGCGACAGTCCCTAAAAATTTATCATAAAAGGAACCTTCTATAAATGAAATAAGTAGCCCTATTCCTAATCCTCCTAAAGAAAGCACGTCAGGAATAATCATATGCTTAAGATCAATAAAAAATATAGGCAGACAGAGAGAAAAAAGGACTAATAATTTAAGAGAAAAAAAAGAAAATCCATAAATCCAAAATACTGTAGCAAAAAAAATTGCCGAAACAAACTCTACCATTGGGTATCTCCAAGAGATTTTAGCTCCACAGTATCTACATTTTCCTCTCAAGAAAATATAACTTAATATAGGAATAAGATCCTTAGGTTTTAACCTTGCATTACAAGAAGTACAATGAGATGGTGGAAAGACTATAGACTCTTCACGAGGAAGTCTGTATATTAAAACATTTAAAAAACTTCCAACCGCACTTCCTAATAAGAAAAACCAAAATGTTAGAAGTATTTTGAAGCTCACAGTTCAAAACCTCCTACTTTTTTACTTTTCACTTCTTCAGAAAGTAACTCAGTAATTTTTTCAAGCTTAAAGCTGCCTAAATCTTTATTATATGTTCTTACACTCACTTTACCTTCTTCCTTTTCCTTATCACCTATTATAAATATATAAGGTATTTTTTCAGAAATTGCTTTTCTAATCTTATAATTTAACTTAGCCTGATCTAAATCTATTTCTACTCTAAAGTCATTTTCTTTCATAATTTTTGCTATTTTAATAGCATAATCATTATGTCTCTCTGAAATAGGAATAAGTTTGATTTGAACAGGAGCAAGCCAGAGAGGAAATCTCCCCCCATAGTATTCTATAAGAATACCTATGAATCTTTCATAAGATCCAAGGATAGCTCTATGTATCATTACAGGTCTCTTCCTCGTCCCATCAGGAGCATCATAAGTTAGATCAAATCTCTCAGGTAAATTAAAATCTACTTGAATAGTTGGACCCTGCCAAACTTTACCCAGAAGTCCCTTTAACCCTACATCAATCTTAGGTCCATAAAAGGCTCCTTCTCCTTCAGCTATCTTATATTCCAATTCCAAGGAATCAAGAGCATTTTTCAGAGCCATAGTAGCCTTTTCCCATATCTCATCAGAGCCTATATACTTCTCAGGTTTTGTAGATAATACAATTTGATACTCTTTTAATCCAAAACTCTCTAACATAAAGAATACAAAATCTAAAACTCCTTTTATCTCATCTTCCAACTGTTCCTGAGTACAGAAAATATGAGCATCATCCTGAGTAAATCCACGAGATCTTTCTAAACCATACAGGACTCCAGATCTTTCGTATCTATATACAGTCCCCATTTCAAAAAATCTAAGCGGAAGATCTCTATAACTACGAATATCAGAGTTGTATATAAGAATATGGCCAGGACAATTCATAGGTTTTAAGGCATATTCTTTATCCTCTACTTCTAAAAAGAACATATTCTCATGATAATTATCCCAATGTCCAGATCTCTTCCAAAGTTCCGCTTGCATCAAATGAGGGGTAATCACAGGTAGATATCCTCTCTTTAGATGTTCCTTCTTTTCAAACTCTTCAATTGTTAGACGCAATATAGCTCCTTTAGGAGGATAAAAAATAAGTCCAGGACCTGCTTCTTCAAAAGTACTAAATATCTCAAGCTCCCTTCCTAATTTTCTATGGTCTCTTCTTGCAGCTTCCTCTCTTTCTTCTAAATATCTATTTAACTCCTCCTCAGTAAGAAAAGAGGTACCATATATTCTTTGGAACATTGGATTTTTCTCGTCTCCTCGCCAATAAGCGCCTGAAATACTCAAGAGCTTAAAAGCTTTCACCCTACCTGTAGATGAGAGATGAGGACCTCTGCAAAGATCAATAAAATTCCCTTGTCTATAAAATGCTATCTTTTCTTCTTCTGGGATCTGTTCTAAAAGTTCTAATTTAAAATCCTCTGATAACTCCTTAAGAATTTTTATTGCTTCTTCTCTTGATACTTCAATCCTTTCTATAAGAATATCTTTTTTAATTATTTCTTGCATCTTTTCTTCTATTTTAGCGAGATCTTCTTGAGTAAAAGGTTCTTTCCGATAAAAGTCGTAATAAAAACCATCTTCTATAGCTGGACCAATTCCAAGTTTAACCTCAGGATAAAGCTCTTTAACAGCATGAGCTAATATATGTGAAGACGTATGTCTATAAATCTCTCTTCCCTCAGGATCATCCCAATCAAGAATTTCTACTACACTTCCATCCTCAGGGGTAATATTAAGATCATAAATTTCTCCACTAATTCTTACCCCTAAGGCTATATTATGTAAACCCTCTTTTTTCAAAGCCTCTAAAACATCACCTTCCTTATTCCATATCTTGTCCTTCCATTTCATAATCCAGCTCATATAATTTATCCTCCTAAAACTTTTAATTTTATAAAACAAAAAACTCCCACCCCAACAAGGGCGGGAGTCTCCCGCGGTTCCACCTTAATTAGATCCCAAAAGGATCCGCTCTCAATCTTTAACGGAATTATCCGGCTTTACTTACTCATTCTTTATAGGAATTTTTGTAAAGCAACTGAGAGGTGGTGTTCATCTATTCTTAACTTAGAAGGACTCCCAGCTTCTAATCCTCCCTCTCTGTAAGTTAAGAATAAACTACTTTCCTCTTTCAATGTTTTTACATTATGGTGGGCGCGGGTGGGATTGAACCACCGGCCCCTACCGCGTCAAGATAGTGCTCTCCCACTGAGCTACGCGCCCATATATAAGAAAAATTATAACCATCTTTATTCTAAAGTGTCAAGATTCACAGAAGAAAGAAACTTCTCAAGAATTATCACAGCTGCTTGCTTATTTTTTATTATCTTTCTTTTGTCTCTCCTCATATTACCATCTATAAGAATCTTTTCTGCTTCAATAGTAGTAAACCTTTCATCTTCCAAAAACACTGGGATTTTAAGAGAATCCTTTATTTTTTTTGCTATCTTCTTAACTTTTTCAGTCTTTTCATTTTCATGCCCTTTTAAACTGATAGGAAAACCAATAACTATACCTTTAACATCATACTTTTCTATTAGCTCAGAAAGTTTCTTAAGGAATATATCATCATCTTCCCTCTCCCAAACATCTAAGCCTTGAGCAATAATTCCAAGAGGATCTGAAATAGCAAGTCCTATATATTTTTCTCCCCAATCTATAGCAATAAATCTACTCATTTTGATAAAAGATGTCTTAAATCTTCTCTTATCTCCCTAATATCAGTCTTAGGAAGGCTCACCTGAGCAAGATTATCCCTTCCCCCACCTTTTCCATAATATTTATTACTTAAATAGTTAACTATCTCTTTAGCTGAAAATCCATCTTTAATAAGCTTAGGGGTTACCATTACAGAGCCTATTATTTTCTCATCCATCTCTTTAAAGAGTACAATCACTAGATTCTCTTTCTTACTCTTTAGAAGATCGCCTAACTTCCTAATACTCTCTTCTTCAAAGTCTGTACTTTCACATAAGAAAGAAACTCCATTTAACTCCTCTATCTTACTAAGAAGATTTTCTGCCTCTATTTTAATAATCTTTTCTTCCAAAGATGATATTTTTTTATCCTTCTCCTCTAATATTTTCAAAAGTTTATCATATCTCTGAGATAATTCCTCTATACTTCCTACTCCAGAAAGAGTAAACAATGATTTCAAAAGATTATCTTTTTCTTTTTGATACTCCCATGCTTTTAGTCCACAAACAGCAAAGATTCTTCTAATTCCACTTCCTATTCCCTCTTCTTTAAGAATATAGAAAGATCCAATCTCTCCTGTATAATCCACATGAGTTCCCCCACAGAGCTCCATACTTATATCATCTATTTTGATTACTCTCACATCTTTTTGATATTTCTCTGTAAATAAAGCAATAGCCCCCATTTTTCTTGCTTCTTCTAAAGTAGTCCAGAACTTATCAGTTTTATAGTTAGATATAATATATTCATTTACCTTTCTTTCAATAAGTTCTATCTCTTTGTCAGAAAGAGTAGCATAATGAGTAAAATCAAACCTTAAAAAATCTGGGTTTACTAAAGAACCTGCCTGCATTACATGATTCCCTAAAATCTGTCTCAAAGCTGAATGCAGAAGATGAGTAGCCGTATGATGCCTTTTGGTAGCCTCTCTTTTTTCCTTATCTATCTCAGCAATAATCTGTATCCCTTCTTTAAAAACTCCTTTTACTACTTCTCCTCTATGAACTATAAATTTCTCACCTAATTTTTTAACATCTTTTACCACAACTTCTGTTTCATCATTATAAACTTTACCAACATCAGAAACCTGTCCACCACTTTCTGCATAAAAAGGTGTCTTATCTAAAATAAAATATACCTCGTTATTAGGAAGTAACTCTTTATTATGATTCCCTCCTAAAAAGAAGATGACCCTACTTTGAGAAGTAGTCTGTTCATAACCTACGAATTCGGTAGGTGAAATCTTTTCTAAATTAAAAACTTCCTCCTCGGATAAAGAGATGGAAGCATTCTCAATTTTCTCTTCTGTGGACAGTCTTGCTCTTACCTTTTGTTTTTCCATCTCTCTGCTAAATCCATCTATATCAACTTTAAATCCTGATTCTTCTGCTATTTCTTGAGTTAGCTCTACAGGAAAGCCATAAGTATCATATAGCTTAAAAGTAAAATCTCCAGATATAATTTTATTTTGATTTTCCTTAAAATAGATCTCCAGTAAATTCAAACCTTGTTCTAAGGTTCTTAAAAACTGCTCTTCTTCCCTTATAAGTATCTTCCTTATATATTCAGATCTTTCTTTTAACTCTGGATATGCATCTTTCATTATATCTACTACACAAGGTACAAGCTCGTAAAGAAAAGGTTCTTCCTTTCCAAACTTATATACCCTTCTTAAAGCTCTTCTTATTAATCTTCTTAAGACATATCCTCTACCTTCATTGGTAGGTACAACTCCATCATTCATCAAGAAAACTATTCCTCTAATATGATCTGCAATTAATCTCTCTGTAGTTGTATCTGCATTATTAATAATTTTTCTTATCTCCAATATTATAGGTTGAAAAAGGTCTGTTTCAAAAACATTACTTACACATTCAACTACTGTAGTTATTCTTTCAAGCCCCATCCCAGTATCTATATTTTTTCTAGGGAGAGGGGATAATTTTCCACTTTCATCCATATAGTAGGACATAAAAACTAAATTCCATATCTCCATAAATCTATCACAAGGATCTCCTGGCTTACAATTTTTATCTTCAGAATTTTTGGATCCAAAGTCATAATATATTTCAGAACAAGGACCACATGGACCTATAGGTCCTGGAGGACCCCAGAAATTATCTTCTTTTCCTAATCTCACTATTCTTTCCTTAGGAATACCTATTAATCTGTGCCATATTTCAAAAGCTTCGTCATCTTCTTCGTATACCGAGATCCAAAGTTTTTCTACAGGAATTCCCAGCTCTTTTGTCAAAAATTCATAAGCAAATCCAATAGCTTCTTTTTTAAAGTAATCTCCAAAAGAAAAGTTCCCAAGCATCTCAAGAAAAGTAAGATGTCTCGGTGTAACTCCAACCCTTTCTACATCTGTAGTTCTAAAACATTTTTGAACTGTAGTTATCCTTCTGCTTGGAGGTATGCCTTGTCCAAGGAAATAAGGTTTAAAAGGCACCATTCCTGCTGTAGTAAATAGGAGAGTTGGATCATCAGCAGGAACTAACGATGCACTTGGGAGATGTAAATGTCCGTTTTTCACAAAATAATTTATGAATTTTTCTCTAATCTCCTGACTTGTTTTCATATACTCCTCACAGAATTTAATTATTAAAAGCCCCGCTATGCCGTAGTGCCGAAGTCTTCGTGCCCCATCCCAAAAATTTTAGGCTTACCCCAACTTGGTTATATAGCTCTTATGAGCCACACTCCCAAGCCAGGAGATCAGCCTCCTGGAAGAGGTGTTGAGCCAAGACCACAGTTGCACTACGTACACAGCAGGGCCTTCTACCTTTGAATATATCATATATTACCTTGAATTTCAATCTTTAGTTTTGTTCTAACTCAAGAGGAAGCCTCTGAAGTAAAACTCCCATTCTTACTTTACTCATTACCAATATTTGAGGATCTACCTTATCTCCAAGCTCTTCTATTCTTTTGTAAAGTTTTATGGCTTCATTAATATTTCCTTTTTCCTCATATATGCCTGCAAGAAGATATAATGCCTCAGCATTATCCTTTTCTATACTTAGTACCTTTTTAAGATCTTTTTCAGCATCCTCAATTTTGTTCACCTTTGTATACTCTATAGCCCTCGCAAGATAAAATTCAATATCATCTTTACATAGATTTTTAGCCTTATTAAAACAATCCTCAGATTCCTTAGGTTTATTCTCTTCTTCTAAAATTATTCCCAAAGAAATCCAAAGTTCTGTATTATTAGGATATTTTTCCAATATATCTCTAAGAACTTTTTCTGCGCTGTTAAGATCCTTGCTTTCTAAATACTTATAACTCTGAGAAACAGCCTCTAATACTTCTTCATCGGGAGTTTTGTAAAATTTCGCAAACAATACTATACCAAGAATAATTATTCCAGAAATTCCTAAAACAAGAATTCTTCGTTTCAATCTTTTTTTCCTATTTGCTTCTACAATTTCTGGAATGTACCACCACCAATTTGAGGTAGGATATTTTACTTTTTCTTTTAAAATCTCCGATTTTTTTAAACCTTTATACATAACATTAAGATTTTTCTTTATTTCAGTATCTATTTCAGTCAATCTTACAAGCTCTGAATCAATAGCAACACCTATATTTTTCAACTCTTCTACTAATTCTTCTACTTTCTGTCTTTTTAAAACAAATTTCTCACAATTTTCGGAGATATCAGAAGGATTAGGCACAATAATATTTCCCACTATTTTTTGTAGTTCTTCAAGCTCAATTCTAAGCTTCTCTAATGGACTTTCCTTCATTACTCTCACCCTTAATAGTAAGTATCACTATTGCTACTGCATATTTATTAGTATGAGAAAGACTTACTTTAACTTCTTTTACCCTTTTTTGTAAAGCCATTTCTAAAGCTTTGTTTTTCAATCTTATTTCTGGTTTTCCATTTAGCCCATAAAGAATTTCCACATCTCTCCAGCACCATCCTGGATATTTACCACCCATTGCTTTAATAAAGGCTTCTTTAGCTGCAAAATGTGCAGCTAAAGAGGGAAATATATTTTTTTTAGTTCTAATCTGACTTCTCTCATCTATAGAGAAGATCCTTTCTATAAAAGTTTTATGCCTTTCATAAACTTTTTTTACTCTTTCAATCTCCACTATATCAAGACCTACCTCAATAGAAATTTCTTCCATTTTACTACTCCACTGTAACAGATTTTGCTAAATTTCTTGGTTGATCTATCTCTCTCCCCAAGTTATTTGCCATATAATAAGCAAAAAGTTGGATAGCCACTGCTGCCATAAAAGGATAAAAGAAAGGATCTATATTGGGTATAGGGATAATATCATCTACTAGCTCCTGAACCTTTTCATCATTCTCATTACATAAAGCAATTATTGGAGCTTTCCTTGCTTTTGCCTCTTCTATATTACTCATCATTTTTATATAAGTATCATCTTTAAAAGCAATACAAAAAACAGGAGTATTAGGATCCAAAAGGGTTATAGGACCATGTTTCATTTCTCCTGCAGGAACACCCTCTGCATGGATATATGAAATTTCTTTAAGTTTAAGCGCCCCTTCTAAAGCTAATGGAAAATTCTTTCCCCTTGCAAGATAAAGAAAGTTTTTCTTTTGATAATATTTATTAGCAATAGTCAGTACTTTTCCATTAACATCTGAAATATAATTCTCAAGATAAACAGGAAGGATATTCCATTTTTCAAGATCTACTTTTTCTCCCAGCACTTTTTGTTTTAGGTAATCTTTAAGGAGGGTTAAATATATAAGCTCTGCAAGAAAAGTCTTGGTTGCTGCAACTCCGATCTCTACCCCTGCCCTAAGATTTATAAACATATCACTTTCCCTTGCTACAGTACTTTGAATGTTATTTACTAAAGAAAGTACATTAAATCCTTTCCCCTTTACTTTTCTTAATCCAAATATTACATCAGCTGTCTCACCCGACTGACTTATTGTCATACACAATGTATTTACCCCAACCCTTAAATTTCTGTAAGGCATTTGTGATGCAAGCTCAATATCCACCGAATAAGGGAGTTCTTCTTCCCAAAGAAATTTTGCATAATACCCAGCATGATACGAAGTTCCACAAGCAATAATAAATACGTGATCTATTGTTTCCCATGAAATATTTTTATCTCTAAGATCAGAAATTTCAAATCCATTTTTAGTTTTATCTATTTCAGAGATAATCCTCTTAGCTACTAAAGGCTGCTCAAAGATTTCCTTTAACATAAAATGAGGGAATCCATTCTTTTCAGCTTTTATTCTTTCCTGGGGAATTTTTAAAGGAGCTACAGAAATAAGCTTTCTTCTATCTTCTATCTCATAAACTTTTATATCTTCAGGAGTAACCTGTGCAAACTGTTTATCCTTTAGAAAATAAAAATCTTCAGTATAATCTCCTAAAGCAGGAATATCTGAAGCTATTAAATTTTCTCCTTCCCCAAATCCTAAAATCAATGGACTTTGCCTTCTTATAGCAAAAAGTTCTCCAGGTCTTCTTAAATCCATAACAAGAATAGCATAAGATCCATTTAGCATCCCAAAAATTTTTTCTATAGATTCTTCCATAGATAAATTCTCTTCATCCAAAAATTTTTCCAAAAGGTGAACTATTACTTCTGTATCTGTTTGGCTTTTAAAAATATGCCCTTTTTGGACTAATTCTCCTTTTATTTCCTTATAGTTTTCTATAATACCATTATGCACAATTGCAATATTTCCACTGCAATCCACATGAGGATGTGCATTTTCTACCGAAATCCCTCCATGAGTAGCCCATCTTGTATGTCCAATACCATAGTTTACAGGTAGAGAAAGATCTAAACTCTCTTTCAGCTTCTCTACTTTCCCAACTACTTTTTTTACTTCCATTGTCCCATTATTTACATATGCTACACCTGCAGAATCATAACCTCTATATTCCAATTTTTCCAATCCAGAAATTATATAGGATAGGCAAGGTTTATCTCCTGTATAGCCAAAAATACCACACATCTTTCTCCTCCTCCTAAAAGTTTGGAGAAGGAGAGTCCCCTAATACTACTTAGAGACCTTCTGTCTTGGCAGTCACCCGCCAATTTTGTAAGTCCCCTTTAGGTAGGTAGTAACTACCTGGAGGCACCCGCCGAAAGCTTCGATAAGCCTCCCCCTCGTCAACTTAATCTTCTATTAAGAAGATTAAGTTCTGGCGCTTTTAGAAAGATAATCTAATATCTTCTTTTTAACCTCAGCTAATAATAGCTCTAATTCTTCCTTAGGGATCTCTCCTTCTAAAGTAATTCTTACTATAGGTTCAGTTCCCGATTTTCTCACAATATATCTTATATTCTTTCCACTTATCACCTCCTCTGTTAATTCTCTCATTTTATTCTCATCTTCTTTAGTAATCTTATAATCTCCTAAGTGAACTTTTTCATGAAGTTGAGGGAAGATAGGGATCTCATCTATATAATTTTCCAATTTTTTATCTGTATTTTTTAATATTTTAAGAAGAAATAGAGATGTGAGAAGTCCATCTCCTGTTGGTAAATAATCAAAAAGAATAATATGGCCAGAGGTCTCTCCACCAAGATTTAATTTTTCTTGTATTAATTTTTCAAGGATATATCTATCACCTACTTTAGTACGTATAAGTTCAATTTCCCTCTCTTTTAAGTATCTTTCTAATCCAGAATTAGTCATTTCAGTTCCCACCACTTTATTTCCTTTTAGTCTTCCATTCTCTTTTAGATGTCCTGCAAAAATCCCAATTATCATATCTCCATCAACAATTCTGCCATCCTCAGAGAAAACTAAAACCCGATCTGCATCACCATCATAAGTAAAACCTATTTGAGCTCCAGATTTTAAGAATAATTCTCTCCCAAAATCAGGATACACTGCCCCACAATTTTCATTAATATTTACTCCATTATAGGAAGTATTATATGCTAAAACTTCTATTCCTAACTCTTCTAAAAGCTTAGGCGCAACCTCAGAAGCAGCTCCATAAGCACAGTCAACCATTACTTTTAAATCATCAAACTTTTCCCCTATCACTTTTTTAAGATAGTTTATATATATATCTTTACCTTCTACAAAGTTATAAACTTTCCCTACTTTTGTTCCATGTACTCTAAAAAATTTATCTTCTCCATCAATAAAAGATTCTAACTTCTCCTCAATCTCATCTCTAAGCTTAAAACCGTCGTTAGCAAAAATTTTTATACCATTGTATTGGGAAGGATTATGAGAGGCAGAAATAACAATACCTGCAAAAACATCTGGATCAAGGGTAACCAAATAGGAGACAGCAGAAGTAGGTAATATACCAGCATCCAATATATCAACACCACCAGAAGTAAGCCCTGCAATAAGAGCACTTTTTAGCATATCTCCTGATACTCTTGTATCTCTAACTATAATAACTTTTTTACCAGCAACATCCTCAAAAAATCCTACAAGAGCTCTTCCTAATTTAAAAGCAAGTTCAGGGGTAAGATTCTCATTAATAACCCCTCTTATTCCATCGGTACCAAAATATCTCCTCATTTTATCTCTCTCCTTTCTTCCTCCAGAATTACCAAATCATAATTCTCTTTTATCTCTCTTCCCGCAAAAAATCCTACCACTTCAAAATCTTTTTTTACTTTCCCTGTGACAATAAGTCTCTCACCTTCAGCAGGAATTCCCGTAGTACTCAAAACAGTAATTTGATAATTTTCAAAAGTGAGAGAATAGGCGGAATAAATACTTCCTGCAATTCCATAAGGATTTACTGCTTCTCCTTTTAAAGTGATTTCTTTGTCTACAAAATTGCTTAATTTTTCCCATTTTTCTCTCCATGGCGAATCTTTCTTCCATTCATAATAACTATATACTAAAAAAGCAACAATTAAAAAGAGAATAATTCCATAAGAAATCATCCTCTTTTTATTCATATTGACCTCACCCTACAATATGAATTTTATATCCACAAAAAGGACACTCATTAAAATTCTTAATAAGGTTTCTAACTATATTATAACCTTCTCTTTCAATAAGCTCCTTCTTACAAGAAGGACAAAAAGTAGTATTTCCTTCTATATCCCATACATTCCCTTTATATACATAATTTAACTTCTTTTTTCCCTCCTCATAGGCAAAATTTATAATCTCAAAAGAAGTAGGGGGAGCTGTAAAATTGTAAGCAGGGAAATACCTACTAAAATGAAGTGGAATATCTTTACTAATAGAAGCTACCCAATCAATTAAAGCTACTATCTCTTCTTTACTGTCGTTAAATCCAGGAATTATAAGATTAGTAAGCTCCACATGAATTCCCTTATTTATAGCAAGCTCTATAATTTTTTGAACATTTTTCAAAGAACCTTTGCATAACTTCTTATAAAAATCTTCTGAGATAGATTTTATATCAATATTCATAGCATCTATAAATGAGATCAGTTGTAAAAATGGCTCTTCCTCAACAAATCCGTTGGTCACTAAAACATTCTTCAAATTGTTTTCTTTCATAAGTTTAGAAGTATCATAAACAAATTCATACCATATAAAAGGCTCATTATAAGTATACGCCATACCAATGGAGTCTTCTCTTTTAGCAAGAAAGAGCAATTTTTCCGATGACATATCTTGCATATGAATTTCCTCAGGTAAAGCTTGTGAAATAGACCAGTTTTGACAGAAAGGGCACTTAAAATTACATCCTGTGGTTCCTATGGAAAGGATTTTACTTCCAGGATAAAAATGATACAGAGGTTTCTTTTCTATAGGGTCTAAAGCAATAGAGCTTATCTTTCCATAAATTAGTGAGTATAAAATACCCTCATGATTTTCTCTAACTCCACAGGTACCCCTTTGATTTGGAAGTATCACACATTGATGAGGACAGAGTAAACATTTTACCTTTTGACCCTCTAAAACTTTGAAAAATAAAGCTTGTTTCATTAATCATTCCTTAAATCTCTTAACTGAAAAACGATAAATCTTAAACTTTTCATAAGGAGATATACCAGCTTTAGCTAAAGCAATATCTAATTGCTTTTCTATAGTATCTACCTCTTCTAAATCAGGAAGAAGTACCCCTCTTCTCCATCCTTTCTCTACTACTACCCCATACTTTTTAGGATCAAGTTTATTTATATCATCTATTTCTTCTAATGGAGAAAGTACATCTACAGAAATCTCTAAATCATTTAATTCCTGTAGAGTCACAGGAAGAAAGCGTGGGTCTTGAGTAGCAGCACTTATAGCATTTTGTATAATTTCCTCTGCAATACTATTTGTAGTTGGTATTATAGTACCAATACAACCCCGCAACTCCCCTGTTGATTTTTTATGCAAAGATACAAAAGTTCCAGCTTGCCTTTTTAATTCCTGAGGTAGATCTTCAGGTGGAGAAATGATCTTTCCCTTTTCCAAATAGACTTTTATAGCCTCTCTTGCCAAAGAGGTAACTAATTCCCCAATATCCATAAATTTAACGCTTTGAATATTGAGGAGCTCTTCTTGCTCCTTTTAAACCGTACTTCTTTCTCTCTTTCTGACGTGGATCTCTCTTTAGCAAGCCCTCTTTTTTAAGCATAGTTCTCCATTCACTATTTAGTATAGTTAATGCCTTAGAAATACCATGAGCTAAAGCTTGAGCCTGAGCACTTACTCCACTCCCAATTGCTTCTGCCACTACATCTACCTGATCTTTCATACCTGTAAGCTCTAATGGTTTCTTAGCTATAGCATGGAAAAATACTCTTCCACCAAAGTATTCTTCCATAGGTTTACCATTCACAATAATTTTTCCCTCTCCAGGAAAACGAAGCCATACTTTTACGCGAGCTGTTTTTCTACCACCAACTGCATGGATTACTTTTACTTCTTGAGATTCAAGTTCCAATATTATCCCTCCTAACTATATTTTTAATTCTTTAGGCTGTTGAGCCTGATGAGGATGCTCAGGACCAGCATAGACTTTTAGTTTCTTAAGCATTTTCCTTCCTAAGGGTCCCTTAGGAAGCATACCCCTTACTGCTAAATAAACCATCTTTTCTGGATTTTTTGCTCTCATCTCTTTAGCAGAGATCAATCTATGCCCCTTTGGATATCCTGAATGAGAGAAATAAACCTTTTGATTTTCCTTATCTCCTGTAAGAACCACGTCTTTTGCATTAATCACTATAACAAAATCTCCTGTATCCACATGAGATGTGTAAATAGGTTTATGCTTACCTCTTAGAATCTTCGCAACCTCAGAAGCAAGTCTTCCAAGAACCTTTCCTTTTGCATCTACTACAAACCATTCTCTTTTTATCTCTTTTTCTTTTGCCATATAAGTTTTCATTTTTTATTCCTCCTTTCCCTTGGATTTTATACAAATTTATAAACTGTGTCAATAATCTATCTTATAAAGATACAAGCCCTGTGGAGGGGAAGGGATAGAGAATCTTTTCCCTTTTTCTCCATTTAAGTACTCTTTCCAATCCTCCAAGTTCCTATTTCTTAAAGAAACCTCAACCATTCCTGATACCAAAAACCTTACCATCTTTCTTAAGAAGTAAGGTGCACAAATAAAGAAAAATAAAAAATCTTCGTTGAATACCCAAAAGGAATTTTCAATATAAATATTCGTATCTTCATTTTTTTCTAATATAGCAAAATTTACAAAATTATGCTCACCTTTTAAAAGTTCAGCACTTTGTATCAAAAATTCTTTATCTAAGGGCTTCTCTATCCACCAGGAAAAGTCTTTTAGAAAAAGATTTTTCTCTTTATTATTATATATAATATACATATACCATCTTCTTTTAGCAGAGAATCTTGCATGAAAATTATCATCCACCCTTTCAACTTTTTTAAGCAAAATATCATCGGGCAAAAGTTTCTTTAGTACTTCCTTTAGCTTAACCTCTTCCCATTCTTTATTAGTTTTAAAATTCACTACTTGTCCTAAAGCATGTACTCCAGCATCAGTTCTGCCTGCTCCTATCACCTTAACTTCTTGGTCAAATAAACTTGATAAAAGACTTTCCAAAACCCTTTGTACTGTTCTTTTTTGAGGTTGCTTTTGAAAGCCAAAAAACTCTTTGCCGATGTATGCAATTTCTATCTTCCAATTTACCATATTTAAAAAGCTATAAGCATCAAAATAGAATATATACACACAAAAACAAGAAAAGCTGACTCCTTAAAAGACCAATAAGTAATTTTATATCTACTTCTTCCTTTTGCACCTCTATAACCTCGGGCTTCCATGGCTTCAGCAAGTTCGTTGGCTCTTCGGAAAGCATTTAGAAAGAGGGGAATAATTATAGGAAGAAGACTTTTAGCTTGTTCAACTAAATTCCCTTTTCCAAATTCTGCTCCTCTGGCTTTTTGTGCTTTTATAATTTTATCTGTCTCTTCTAAAAGAGTCGGAACAAATCTTAAAGCTATAGTCATCATCATAGAAAACTCATGGGCAGGGAATTTAAAAATTGAAAGAGGTTTTAAAAGATCCTCTAAAGCATGAGCTAATTCTAATACTGAGGTGGTTAAAGTTAAAAGAGAAGTTATCATAACAAGAAAGACAAGGCGTAAAGACATGAAAATTGCCATCTTTATACCATTTTCAGTAACATGAATTATCCCATATCTAAAGAAAACTCTTCCTCCTTCTTCTCCAAAGAAGAAATGAATGATAAAAGTAAAAAATACCAAAAAATAGATGGGTCTAAAACTTTTAAAAAAATATTTTAAAGGCAAAGAAGAAAAGAAAATACCTAAAAGAATTAAGAAAAGGAAAAAAAGATAAGATACATTCAATTTTAAAAAAAAGATGATAATAATAAGTAAGAAAGATGCAATAATTTTAGCTTTTGCATCAATTTTATGCAAAAAAGACCCCATCGGTATATATTGTCCAAGAGGAAAACTTTCCAATGCTTTCATGATGAAATATAGCTCCTATAAGCTATTATTCTTTCTGCAAGTTCTGGCAAAGTAAAAGTTCCCTTAACAGGATAACCTTTTTCTTCTAAAGCTTTTACAATCTTAATTATCTCTGGAGGTTCCAATTCCGCCTCATCTATCTTATCTACATTCAAAAAGAGTTCTTCTATAGGTCCATCAAAAATAAGTATTCCCTTATTTAGAACTATGACTCTATCAACAAGCCTCATTACTTCATCAAGGTCATGAGATACAAGGATTAAAGTATTGCCTCTCCTTGCCCATTTATCTATATATTCCATTATCTCTTTTCTTCCTCTGGGATCTAAATTTGCTGTAGGTTCATCAAGTATAAGTATCTCTGGTTTCATAGCTAAGATACTTGCGATTGCAAGTCGTCTTTTTTCTCCTCCTGATAGATTATAGGGGGAACGATCTTTAAGGTCTTTATAGGAAAGTCCTACTGTCTCAAGAGCTTCTATTACACAGTCTTCTAATTTATCTTCAGGAACGCCAATATTTTTAGGACCAAAAGCTATTTCCTCAAAAACAGTCTCAGCAAAAAATTGGTATTCAGGATATTGAAATACAAGACCTACAATTCTACAAAGTTCCTTAGAGCTCCAATGTTTTATTTCCTTCTCTTGAATATAAATCTCTCCTACTAACGGGTAAATAAGTCCATCAAAAAGTTGTATCAAAGTAGACTTCCCAGATCCAGTCTTACCAATAATTCCTATTTTTTCCCCCTTTTCTATAGTAAAAGAAATATCATTTAAAGCCTCTCTTTCTAAAGGCGTATCTTTTAAATATGAGAAACTTACACTTTCCACTTTTATCAAAGCCATGAATATAATTCCTCTATTGTTAATATGGGATGAGGTATATCTAATCCTCTATCCCTCAGGTACTTTGACAGTTGAGTAACAAGAGGAAGAGAAAGACCCCATTCTTCAAGTTCTTTGTCTTTATTAAAAACTTCCTTAGGAAACCCTCTATAAACAATTTCACCATTAAAAAAGACCGCTACATCTTCTGATAAACTCACTTCTTCCATATTGTGAGTTATCAATATTATTGATATTCCTTCCTTTTCATATAGATCTTTAATAATTCCTAATATATCTTTTTTCCCTTTAGGATCTAACATCGTAGTAGGCTCATCTAATACCATATACTTAGGCAGCATAGCTAAAATTCCTGCAATAGCAATTCTTTGTTTCTGCCCGCCAGAAAGAAGATGTGGTGGATATTTCTTAAACTCTTCCATACCAACTGATTTTAAAGCAAAATCTATTCTTTCTTCTATCTCCTTAGGAGGAAGTCCCAAATTTTCACATCCAAAGGCAATATCCTCTTCTACTGTCATACCGATAATTTGATTATCTGGGTTTTGAAATACAAGCCCTACTTTTCTTCTAACCTCCCATATCTTCTCTGTATCTCGCGTATTAATTCCATCTATAACTACATCGCCATTTGTAGGTATAAATAGACCATTTAGCAATCTTGCAAAAGTAGATTTTCCTGAGCCATTTGCTCCAATAATAGCTAAAAAAGAAGGAGAAGGTATCTCTAAGTTTATATTTTTAAGAGCTACCCTCTCCTGTGAAGTGTCAGGTTGATAAACAAAAGAAACATTTGACATCTGGATCATTATACAAATTCCAGTACTGCTTCCTCAGCCGCGTCTCCTCTTCTCATACCTATCTTCAAAATACGAACATATCCTCCATTCTTATCCTTATATTGGGGCGCAATTTCCACAAAAACCTTTCTTACAAGCTCTCTATCCTGGAGCCATGCATAAACTAACCTTCTATTATATACAGAGTCTTCTCTTGCAATAGTAAGAAGTTTCTCAGCAATTCTACCAACTTCTTTTGCTCTGGGTAAGGTAGTAACTATCCTACCATGTTCAAATAAAGATATAAGTTGAGATCTAAGTAAGGCTTTCCTTTGAGGTGTAGGTTTACTTAACTTCCTATATGCTTTGCGGTGCCTCATTCTAAATTCTCTCCTTTCTCTGAATCAGAATTTCCATCTCTCAGTCTTAATCCTTTCTCCTTAAGTTTTTCCTCTAATTCTTGAAGAGATTTCTGCCCAAAATTTTTAATCCTCATTAACTCATCTTTTGTCTTTAAAAGAAGATCATCTATAGTATGAATTCCTGCATGACGCAAAGAATTATAGGCACGTGTAGAAAGACCCAACTCTTCCAAAGACAATCCTTTTTGGGTCTCTTCTATAATAGGAATCTCCTCTGCCTTTTCTTCGTAAGGCAATTGAAATTCTTTTTCATAAAGTAATTTAAAGTATTCCATAAGTATTTTGGATGCTTCTCTAAAAACTTCTTCAGGAGAAATAGCACCATTAGTCCATATATCTATTATAAGTTTATCTAAATCTGTTCTCCTTCCAACTCTTGTTTTCTCAACCTCATAGCTTACTTTTTTCACAGGAGAAAAGATAGAATCTAAGACAAGAACACCAATAGGTTGATTGAGTTCTTTATTTTCCTCAGTAGTTACATAACCTTTCCCTTTTCTTACTTCTACTTCCATATGAAAATTAGATTCGTCTACTAAGGTTGCTATCGTAAGATCAGGATTGATAATTTTTACATTTGCAGGCACAAAAAAATCTCCCGCTTTTATAACTTTTGGACCCTTTACGTCTAACTCCAATATATGAGAATTATTATCTTCAATTTTTACTACAAGTTTTTTAAGATTTATTAAAACTTCTAACACATCTTCTTTCAATCCAGGAAGAACTTCTAATTCATGTCTTACTCCATCAATTTTTACAGAAGTTATCGCTGCTCCTTCTATAGAGGATAGAAGAATTCTTCTCAAAGCATTTCCAATAGTCCAGCCATAACCTCTTTCTAACGGCTCTATAGCAAAACGTCCATAATCTTCAGTAAGCCTTTCCACAATAATCCTTACATTCTCCTCTATCAATTTTATACCTCCTTGCCTGTCCTAAAATGCCTATCTGGAGTAGAACTCAACGATAAGTTGCTCCTGGACAGGCGTATCTATTTCTTCTCTATTTGGAAGTCTTAAAACTTTACCTCTAAAGTTCTCTCTATCTAATTCCAACCAAGCAGGAATAGATCTATCTCCAAAAGCTGAAATTGCTTCTTGAACAGGAATAAGATCTTTATCAGAAAGTTCTATAATATCCCCAGGTTTTACATTATAAGACGGAATATCTACTCTTTTTCCGTTGACCTTGATTTTCCCGTGAGAAACAATCTGCTTTGCTTGATCTCGGGATAGAGCCCATCCTAATCTATAAACCACATTATCCAACCTTGATTCTAAAAGTTGTAATAATTTTTCTCCCGTTATACCTTTACCTTTTAATGCCTCTTCAAAATATCTTCTAAATTGTCTCTCAAGAACTCCATATATTCTTTTTGCTTCTTGCTTTTCTCTCAATCTAATTCCATATTCGGTAAGTTTTTTTTGAGTTTTACCATGCTGACCAGGCGCATAACTTCTTCTCTCAAAAGGACATTTTTCAGAGAAACACTTAGTTCCTTTAAGGAATAATTTCATTCCTTCTCTTCTACATAAACGACAATCTAATCCTGTATATCTTGCCATCTTTATTCCTCCCTCAAAATTTTATACTCTACGCCGACGTGGAGGTCGACACCCATTGTGAGGTATTGGGGTGACATCCTTTATAAGAGAAATTTCTAAGCCGGCAGCTTGCAAGGATCGGATAGCAGTTTCTCTCCCAGGTCCAGGTCCTTTTACCAGCACATCTACCTTCCTCATTCCATATTCAGACATAACTTTTTTTGCAGCCATCTCAGCAGCGATCTGAGCTGCAAAAGGTGTACCTTTTTTTGTTCCTTTAAAACCAGCGGTTCCACCACTTCCCCAAGTTAAAACACTTCCTTCTGGATCAGTTATTGTAACAATAGTATTATTAAAAGTTGAGTCAATATGAGCAATTCCCACAGGAACAATCCTTTTTTCTTTACGAGGTTTTCTTACTCTTTTCTTTTTTGCCATTTAAGGTCTTTCCCTCCCAAATTTAATTTTTTATTTTTCCTTTCTCTTAGCACCAACAGTCTTACGAGGTCCCTTCCTCGTACGTGCATTACAACGGGTTCTTTGCCCTCTAACAGGAAGCCCTCTTTTGTGTCTAATACCACGATAACATCCTATTTCTATAAGACCTCTTATATTAGCAGCAACTTCTTGCCTTAAATCTCCCTCTACCTTATATTTATTTTCTATTTCTTCTCTAAGTTTACTAATTTCCTCTTCAGTAAGATCTTTTACTCTCTTATTTGGATCCACGCCTGTAGTCTCCAAGATTTTTTTACTTGTAGCACTCCCAATTCCATATATATAAGTCAAAGCTATCTCTACTTTCTTATCCTTAGGTAAATCTACTCCTGCAATACGTGCCATTTTACAAAAACACCTCCCTATCCCTGTCTCTGTTTGTGTCTTGGATTTTCACAGATAACATAAACTCTACCGCTCCTACGAACTATTTTACATTTTTCACATATCTTCTTTACAGAAGATCTAACCTTCATTTTTATTAACCTCCTTATTGATAAACCTATAAATTATTCTCCCTTTAGTAAGATCATAAATTGAGAGTTCTATTTTTACTTTATCCCCAGGCATTACTCTAATAAAATTCATTCTCATTTTTCCAGACACATATGCAAATATTTCAAGACCATTATCTAATTGTACTTTAAAAGTTGCATTTGGCAAGGCTTCTTTTACAGTTCCAATAACTTCTATAACTTCTTTTTCTTTTTTGCTCATAAAAGGACACACCTCAGTCCACAGTCAAAACCTGAGGGCCATTTTTTGTGATCGCTACAGTATGTTCAAAGTGCGCTGATAAGCCACCGTCTGCCGTAACTGCAGTCCAACCATTTTCAAGAATTTTTACTTCATAACTTCCTGTAACTACCATTGGCTCAATAGCAATAACTAACCCTTCTTTTAAAATTGGTCCCATACCAGGAGGACCATAATTAAGTACATTTGGTGGTTCATGCAATCTTCTACCAATACCATGCCCTACAAAATCTCTAATTACATTAAAACCATTTTTCTCTACATGTTCTTGGATAGCCCATGATACATCAGAGAGATGTCTTCCAACTTTTGCTTCTTCTATCCCTCTCCATAATGCCTCTTCAGTAACTTTTATAAGCTTCATAGCTAATGGAGAAACTTCTCCCACAGGATAGGTTTTTGAGGCATCTAAAAAGAATCCCTCATATTCTATTCCATTATCTATACTTACTATATCTCCATCTTTTATAACCTTTTTTTGGCTTGGTATTCCATGAACAATTTCCTCGTTTATTGATATACATATTACATCAGGATAACCTTTATAACCCTTAAAAGCTGGCTTCACCTTATACTCCTTCATGAAATTTTCTGCCTTCCTCGCAAGATCATAAGTCGTTATTCCTGGAGCAAGTTCTAACTCTAATCTCTCAAATATCTTAGCCAGTATGCTTCCTCCTTTTCTCATAATCTCAATTTCCTCTTTACTCTTCAGTTCCATTTTTAACCACCTTAAGTATCTCTTCCACTATTTCTTCTCTTTCTTTTTTCACACTAATAGTGTACATTAAACTTTTGCTATTATAGAAATCAATTAAAGATTTCGTTTCCTGATAATAGGTATCCAGCCTTTTCTTTATAACCTCTGGCTGGTCATCACTTCTCTGATATAGTTCACCGCCACATATATCACATTTGTTATCTTCTTTAGGAGGCATAGAAATTATATTATAAATTGCTCCACAGTTTTTACAGATTCTACGAGAAGAAAGTCTTTCTACAACTAACTCATCTGGAGCATCCAGATATATTACTTTTATCACTGTATTATTTTTTCTCAAAAACTCCTCTAACATCTCTGCTTGAGGAATAGTTCTCGGAAATCCATCAAGGATAAAACCATTTTTACAATCCTCTTTATTTAAGCGCTCTTCTACTACAGCCCATACTAACTCATCAGGTACTAATTTACCCGAGTCAAGATATTCTTTTACTTTCTTGCCAATCTCCGTTTGATTTTTAACAGCATCTCTAAATATATCTCCCGTAGATATATGAGGAATGTTTAGAATATTACTTATTTCTTTAGCATGAGTACCCTTTCCTGCACCTGGAGGTCCTAAAAAAACTATCGCTTTTCTCATTTCAAAAACCCCTCATAACTCTTCATTATCATTTGAGCCTCAAGAGCCTTAATAGTCTCTAATGTAACACCAACCATAATGAGTATACTTGTACCACCTAATTGGAACTCTGTAATTCCAGTAATACTTTCGATAAAAGTAGGTATAAGAGCAATTAGGCTTAAAAAAATCCCCCCGAAAAAGTTCAATTTATTTAGAGTTCTTGTAAGATACTCCTCTGTAGGTTTCCCAGGTCTTACACCTGGAATAAACCCACCATATTTTTTAAGATTTTCTGCTAAATCTACAGGATCAAACACTATAGAAGAATAGAAATAGGTGAAACCTAAAACTAATAAAAAGTAAATTATAGGATAAACAATAGAATTTGGAGAAAATATGCTTAAAATTGCTTTTAACCAACCTACTTTAACCATAGGAATAAAAGTTTGAGGAATCATTAATATGGTTATAGCAAATATTATTGGAATTACTCCTGCCTGATTTAATTTTAAAGGTAGATAAGTGTTCTGTCCACCATAAACTCTTCTTCCGACAATTCTTTTAGAATACTGTATGGGAATTCTTCTTTCTGCACTTTCTTCCCATACTACTCCTATAATTATAAAAACTAATAACAAGAAAAATATTATAACATTAAAAATACTTATTTCACCCCTACTTAATAAAGCAAAAGTACGAGCAATATCTGTAGGAAATCTTGCTACTATAGATGTAAGGATTAATAAGGAAACTCCATTTCCAATTCCATATTGAGAAATTTGTTCTCCTAACCACATTACAAAAGTACTACCAGCAGTAAGAGTTATAACACTACTTATAACATAAAGTGGTGTCAAACTTGGAATAACTTTAAAATTATGCATAAATATAGTTAATCCGAAAGCTTCTATTGCAGCTAATAAAACCGAGAGATTTCTTGAATATCTTGTGAGTTTTTTCCTACCATCCTCGTCCTTCTTTAATGCTGACAAGGAGGGGAAAATTACAGTAAGAAGCTCCATCATAATTGATGCATTAATAAATGGAATTATACCCATAGAAACTATAGAAAATCTAGAAAGAGCTCCACCCGTAAAAAGATTTAAAAAACCCAAGGCTCCCTGACTTCTAAAAAGATTACTAAGAGCTACTCTATCTACTCCTGGAACAGGAATATGAGAACCTAATCTATAAACAGCAAAAATAAAAAGAGTGAAAAGAATTTTTTTCCTGAGATCAGGAATTTTAAAAGCCTTTATCAGAGTATCAAACACTATTCAATCACCTCAACTTTTCCGCCTGCTTTCTCTATTTTTTCCCGTGCTTCATTACTAAATGCATGCGCTTTTACTATTAGAGGCTTTTTAACTTCACCATTACCTAAAATTTTCACTCCAAATTTTAAGTCTTTAAGTATCTTTTTCTCTAAAAGAATGTCAGGATCTACTAAATCATTAGGATTAAATTTAGTATCTAAAGTTGACAAATTTACAATAGCATATTTTCTTCTGGGAGCTCGTGGAATCCCATCTAATTTTGGAAGACGTCTGGTTAAAGGAGTTTGTCCTCCCTCAAAATCAGGTCGGACACCACCCCCACTTCTTGCATTTTGTCCACTCATTCCTCTTCCAGCATATTTTCCAGAAGCTGCATACCCACGTCCCCATTTCTTGGGTTTCTTTCTTGAGCCTGGCTTAGGTTTAAGTTCATAAAGTTTCAATTTTCTCCCTCCTTATTCTCTTCTGTATTTACTTTTCCTATGATTTCTGATACTTTCTTATCACGTATGTCTGCAATTTCAGGAAGAGAATTCAAACTTTTAAGAGCATTAAAAGTTGCCTGAGCAAGATTCGTTGCAGTAGTAGAACCTAAAGCCTTAGCAAGTACATTTTTTATTCCTGCAAGTTCCAATACTGCTCTTGCAGCTCCTCCTGCTATCACACCTGTCCCAGGAGCAGCAGGTTTCAGAAGAACTTTAGATGCTCCTAATTTTCCAACAACTTCATGAGGAATAGTACCTTTACTTATTGAAATTTTTACTGCATTCTTTTTAGCTCTTCTAACTGCCTTTCTTATCGCATCAGGAACTTCTGCTGCTTTTGCTATACCTACACCTACAGTACCTTGTTCATCTCCAACAACTACCAAAGCCCTAAATCGTAAGTTTTTTCCTCCTTTTACTACTTTCGCTACTCTTCTTATCTCTATGACTCTTTCCTTAAATACAGGCTCTAATTCTTTCAAAATATTTCCCTCCCTATTTTAAAATTCAAGACCTCTTGCCCTTGCACTGTCAGCAAAAGCTTTTATTCTTCCATGATAAAGAAATCCACCTCTATCAAAAACAACTTTTTTTATTCCTTTTTCTAAAGCTCTTTCAGCTATTACTTCTCCGACTAATTTTGCTGCCTCCATATCATCTGTAGACTTCAATTGCCCTTTAAGCTCTTTCTCTAAGGAAGAAGCAGAAACAAGAGTATACCCCTTAGTATCATCAATAATTTGAGCGTATATGTATCTTAAGCTTTTATACACAGCAAGTCTTGGCCTTTCTGGAGTTCCAGAAATCTTCTCTCTTGTTCTTAAATGTCTAATTTTTCTTTGTTCTTTACGAGACTTTTTCTTAATCATATTAGATCAGACCTCCTACTTCTTACCTGCTTTTCCAGCTTTTTGTCTAACTTTTTCTCCCTCATATCGGATACCTTTACCTTTATATGGCTCTACAGGTCTTACTTTCCTTACAGTATCTGCAAGTTTTCCTACTAATTCTTTATCAGTTCCCTTAATAGAAATTTTAGTATTATCCTGCACAGCCACGGAAAGCCCTGTAGGGATTTCTAACTCTATGGGACGAGAAAAACCAACTTCTAAAAAAAGTTTATTGCCTTGTACCCTTGCTCTATAACCTGTCCCTTGAAGCTCCAATCGTTTTTCAAATCCTTGAGTCACACCCAAAACCATATTGTTAATTAAGGCTCTCGTAGTTCCATGAATAGATTTCATAAATTTTTCATCATTTGGTCTTTCCACAATAATTTGATTATCAACTTTTTTTATACTAAGTGAGGGATAAAAAACCCTTTCTAATTCTCCCAAAGGTCCTTTAACTTTTACCACATTTCCTTCCATTATATCTACTTGTACATTTTGAGGTACTGGTATAGGCTTTTTTCCTATTCTTGACATAATCTTCCTCCTCCTTTTTCTACCACACCATACAGATAAGTTCTCCGCCCACTCCTAACTTCTTTGCTTGCTTATCAGTCATTATCCCTTGAGAGGTAGAGACAATTGCAATCCCAAGTCCTCCAAGAACCCTTGGAATTTCTTCTTTTTTTACATAATATCTTCTACTAGGCTTACTTATTCTAACCATATCTTGTATTACAGGAGTTCTTCCTTTATATTTCAAAGAAATTCGTATATATTTTTTAGGAATTTCTCCTATTACTTCGTATTTTGCAATATATCCTTCTTCAAGTAAAATTTCAGCAATTCTTTCTTTAACTTTAGAGTGAGGAATATCTACTGTAGAATGTCTTCTCATATTAGCATTCTTAATTCTAACAAGCATATCAGTAATAGGATCTGTTACAGTCATAGCAACCCTCCTCACCAACTTGCTTTCCTAACACCTGGTAATTCACCTTTTAGAGCTAATTCTCTAAAACAAAGACGACATAGACCAAATTTCCTGATATAACCTCTTGATCTTCCACAAATTCTACACCTATTATATTCTCTTACTTTATACTTTTTAGGCTTAAGCCATTTTACTACCTGAGATTTTTTAGCCACAATTTCCTCCCTCTCTTTTCATTTATTTTTTAAAAGGCATACCAAGAAGTGCTAAAAGTTCTTTAGCCTCTTCATCAGTCTTCGCATTGGTAACAACAGTTATATCCATACCACGAATTCTATCAATCTTATCATACTCAATCTCTGGGAAAACTAATTGTTCTTTTAATCCTAAAGAATAATTTCCTCTTCCATCAAAAGAATTAGTAGAAAGCCCAGAAAAGTCTCTAACCCTTGGTAAGGCTACATTGATAAGTTTATATAAAAATGCATACATTCTATCTCCCCTTAAAGTAACTTTTAATCCTATAGGTATCCCTTTTCTAAGATGGAAGTTAGCTATTGATTTACGGGCTTTTCTAACTAAAGGCTTTTGCCCTGTAATTGTACTTAAATCTTTAGCCACAGACTCAATAACACCTGGATTTTGCACTGCTTCGCTCACTCCTACATTTACAATAATTTTTTCTATCTTAGGTACTGCCATTGGATTCTTATATCCAAATCTCTTCATCATTGTGGGTACAACTTCCTGAAGATATTTTTGTTTTAAAACTTCCATTCTTTATCTTCCTCCCTATTAAACACGGTCAATTATCTCTTTACATTTAGAACAAACTCTTACTTTTCTTCCATCTTCAAGAAAAGTATGTTTTACCCTTGTTGGCTGGTTACAACGGGAACAAATAAGCATAACTTTACATCTATAAAGAGGAGCAGGCTTTTCAACTATTCCGCCTTGTCTCGCTTTAGCAGTAGGTCTCATATGTTTTTTGGCTATATTAATCCCTTCAACTACTACTTTATTTTCTGAAGGAAGAACTGAGATAACCTTTCCTCTCTTCCCTTTATCTTTCCCAGAAATTACAAGTACTAAATCTCCTTTTTTAATATCCATCTTGTATTCACCTCTATATTACTTCTGTTGCTAAAGAAATAATTCTCATAAAGTTTTTGTCTCTAAGCTCTCTTGCTACAGGACCAAAAACTCTTGTCCCTCTGGGATTCCCATCCTTATCTACTATAACAGCAGCATTATCATCAAATCTCACATAAGAGCCATCTTTACGTCTTATAGTTCTTCTTGTTCTTATTACTACCGCATAAACCACATCACCTTTTTTTATATTTGCCCTTGGAACTGCATCCTTAACACTTGCAACAATAATATCTCCTACTTGTGCAACCTTCTTCTTACCTAAGATACGGAAACACATTATCTCTTTTGCTCCACTATTATCAGCTACCGTTAATCTGGTCTGTGGCATTATCATTTATATCACCCACCTCTGAGTCAATTTTATCTGATTCTTCAAGAGAAATAGTAGGTATAACTTCAGCTTTCTTCAGGATCTTTATAAGTCTCCATCTCTTTTCCTTAGAAAGTGGTCTTGTCTCTCTTATTAAGACTATATCTCCTTCTTTTGCCTCTTGTTTTTCATCATGTACCTTATATTTTTTTCTTCTGATTATTGTTTTTTTGTATAAAGGATGAGAACGGACCTGTTCCACTAAAACCACTATAGTCTTTTGCATTTTTGCACTAACAACTTTTCCTGTCATTTCTTTTCTCTCACCAGCCATGAATATCTCTCCTCAATTTTAAGATTTTTTAAGCTCTCGCTCCCGTAATATGGTAAGAACACGAGCAATATCTTTCCTTACCATCTTTATTCTATGAGGGTTAGTAAGCCCTCCTGTAGTTTGTTGTACCCTCAAATTAAAAAGCTCCGCTCGCAAATTTTTAAGCTCTTCTTGTAATTCTTCATCAGTTTTTTCTCTAATTTCTATAACTCTTTTCCCCATAATTATTCACCACCTATCTCTCTTGTAACAAATCTTGTCTCTATAGGTAATTTTCTCCCTGCAATTCTAATAGCTTCCATCGCTTCTTCCTTAGGTATTCCTGCAATTTCAAATAAAATAGTCCCTGGCTTTACAACTGCTACCCATTCTTTTACATCTCCTTTTCCGCCACCCATTCTGCTTTCTGCAGGTCTTGCAGTAACAGATTTGTCAGGGAAAATTCTTATCCATACTCTTCCATTTTTACCTGCATGTCTTGTAAGAGTTCTTCTTACCGCTTCAATTTGTTCACTGGTAATCCATGCTGGAGCCAAAGCTTGAATTCCATAATCTCCAAATACTACCCTATTTCCTCGGGTAGCTTTACCTTTCATCCTTCCACGATGTTGTTTTCTGTATTTTACTCTTTTAGGCATCAACATCGTAGTTCACCTCATCTTTCTCATCTATTATCTCTTCGTCTATAATTCTACTTACTGTTTTAGAAGGTAATTCTTCAATAGGTTCTTTACCAAGTTCAGATAAATCTCCTCTATAAATCCATACTTTAATCCCAATTACACCAGAAATAGTAAGAGCTTCTGCAAAGCCATAATCAATATCAGCAGTTAATGTTTGCAACGGAATTCTACCTTCCTTAAACCATTCTGAACGAGAGATTTCAGCACCATTTAATCTTCCACCACACATAATCTTTATACCTTTTGCTCCTGCTTTCAAAGCCCTATTTATTGCTTGTTTCATAGCTCGCTTATAACTAATTCTCTTCTCTATTTGTGTGGCTATATTTTCAGCAACTAATTGAGCATTAAGCTCAGGATTTTTTACTTCTATAACATTAACAAATACACTTTTATTAGTTAAATTTATAAGATTTTTCCTTATATTTTCTATTTCGCTACCACCACGACCTATGAGCATTCCTGGTCTTGCGGTGTGTATAGTTATATCAACTCTATTTACTGCCTTTCTTTCTACCTCAATAAGAGAAATACCTGCCTGCTGATAATTGCTCTTTATATAATTTCTTATTGCCCAATCCTCATGTAGTGTAGAAGAGTAATCAGACCTTTCTGCAAACCAATGACTTTTCCAATCTTTTGTAACTCCTAATCTAAATCCATAAGAGTGTGTTTTTTGCCCCATACTATTCCTCCTTCTCCTTTACATAAATCACAATATGGCTATTTCTTTTTTGTATAATATCTGCTCTTCCTCTTGCCCGAGGGCTAATCCTTTTCCATCGAGGACCTTCATTAACATATGCTTGAGAGATATATAATCTCTCTGCTCTTAATCCATAGTTATGTTCAGCATTAGCCTTTGCAGACCGTAGACATTTTAATATAAAATATGCAGATTTATGAGGAAGGTTTTCAAGAATAGCTTCAGCTTCTTCTACCATTTTTCCTCTTACAAGGTCTATAACTCGCCTTGCTTTATAAGGCGACACTCTAATATATTTGCTTTCAGCTTTAACTTCTATCATATAAAATCTAACCTCCCTACTTTATAGCGGTAATACGAGCAGTAGGCACCCTATGACCAGTAAAAGTACGAGTAGGAGCAAACTCTCCTAATTTATGCCCTATCATATTTTCGGTGATATATACAGGAATATGTTTTCTTCCATTATAAACAGCAATAGTATGGCCTACCATCTCAGGCACTATTACTGAGCTACGAGACCATGTTTTTATTATCCTCTTTTCATTCTTCTCGTTAAGCTCCCTAACTTTTTTAAGCAGCTTTGGATCTATATAGGGACCTTTTTTTAGTGAACGACCCATTGGTTCCTCCCTTTTACTTCATTTCTTTTTTATCACTTGCTCGTTGTACAATAAAACGATCCGATGGCTTTCTCTTCCTTCTAGTTTTATAGCCCCGTGTTGGTTTACCCCATGGAGTAAGAGGTCCAGGATGCCCAATAGGAGCTTTACCCTCACCGCCACCGTGAGGATGGTCCACAGCATTCATAGCTGCACCTCTTACATGAGGTCTTTTACCAAGCCATCTATTTCTACCAGCTTTTCCTAAAGATACATTTTGATGATCCACATTACTTACCTGTCCAATAGTAGCTCTACATCTTAAATCAAACAATCTGGTTTCACCAGATGGTAATCTTACATATGCCCATTTTCCTTCTTTTCCTAAAATTTGAGCAGAAGTTCCAGCAGCTCTAACAAGTTGCCCACCTTTTCCTGGATATAGTTCCAAATTATATATTGAAGTACCATCAGGAATATTCTTTAAAGGAAGGTTATTTCCAATCCTTAAATCTACACTTTCCCCAGACATTAATATATCCCCAACCTTTACTCCTTCTGGGGCTATAATATACCTTTTTTCACCATCAGAATAATGAAGTAAAGCAATCCTTGCAGATCTATTAGGATCATACTCTATACTTGCCACTTTAGCTGGGATATTATCTTTATCTCTTCTAAAATCTATCACTCTATAAAGTCTCTTATTACCTCCACCTCTAAATCTGGAGGTTACATGACCAAAATTATTTCTTCCGCCACTCTTCTTGAGTGCTTTTAATAAGGATTTTTCAGGTTTCTCTTTGGTTATTTCAGAGAAATCTGAAATAGCCAAATGTCTTAAACCAGGCGTAATTGGTTTAAATCTTTTAAGTCCCACCTTCTATACCTCCTATACACCACTTATAAGTTCTATCTTATATCCTGGTTCTAAACTAACAATAGCCTTTTTTCTTGCAGGAGTAAAACCTTGAGAAAGTCCGAATTTTCTTTCTTTAGGTTTTTGGTTCACTACTGCAACTTTTTTAACTTTAACTTTAAAGATCTCTTCTACAGCCTTCCCAATTTCTATTTTATTCGCATCTCTTACAACTTCAAATACATATTTTCCTTCTTTTGCCAAGTTTAAGCTTTTCTCTGTAACAATTGGTCTTAAAATAATTGTATATGGGTCTCTCATTTTAGAAATGCCTCCTCTAATATAGGAATAGCATCAACCGTTAGAATCAAATAGTCATATTTTAATAAATCATAAACATTTAAGCAAGAAGCCACCATTGTTTTAACTTTTCCTAAGTTCATAGCTGCTCTTTTTAAATTCTCATCTTTTTTAGGAATACCCATTAACACTTTAGAATCTTTCAAACCAAATCTATCAAGTATATTTACAAGTTCTTTTGTTTTTGGTTGTAAAAGTTCTATTTTATCAACCAGAATAAGTGTGTTTTCTTTAACCTTTGTAGATAATGCAGATCGTATAGCAAGTCTTCTCATTTTTTTAGGAATTTTATATGAATAATCACGAGGCTTAGGTCCGAAAGCTATTCCTCCGCCTACCCAATGAGGTGCTTTTCTATCTCCTTGCCTTGCATGTCCAGTACCCTTTTGAGCCCAAACTTTCTTCCCAGTTCTATTAACCTCACTTCTCCTTTTAGTAGAATGAGTTCCTTGCCTACCATTAGCAAGATGCATAACTACACAAGTATGAAAAAGATCAGGTCTCTCCTCTACACCAAAAAGTTCCTCTTTTAATTCTATTTCTCCAATTTTCTCAGCATTCTGATTATACACTGGAAGCTGAATCATTTCTCTAGCCCCTTCCTACTTATATCTTTAACAGCTTTTCTAATTAGAACAAGATTTCCAGCTGGTCCAGGAATTGCACCTTTTATAAAAAGTAGATCTTTTTCCTTATCTACTTTAACTATCTTTAAATTCTGAACAGTGACAGTTTCATTACCCCATCTTCCTGCCATTTTTTGTCCTTTCATTACATGCTGCACTCCAGAAGCTCCAATTGATGCACGTCTCCTATGAAACTTAGAGCCATGAGACATTCTACCTCGTCCAAAGTTCCATAATTTTACATGTCCTGTAAAACCATGTCCCTTACTTTTCCCAGTTACGTCAACTAATTCACCCTCTTGGAAAATATCTACTTTTATCTCCTGTCCAGCCTGATAATCTGCTGGATTAATAATTTTTACTTCCTTAAGTATTTTA
Organism: Dictyoglomota bacterium; assembly: GCA_029776735.1. Next base: position 897 of record JAKOUL010000033.1, on the reverse strand, counting down.
AAAGGAGGAAAGCCCAATTTTCTAAAAACCCCAGCTTGGGGTTTATTTAACTTATTTTCTTTACATTCTTCAAACCCCAATTTAATTGCCCCATAACCATTCTCCTCTTTTACTCCAACTGATAAAACAAGACAGGGTCCTCCCTTCACAACAGTAACAGGAATAACCTCACCATTTTCTCCAAAAATTTGTGTCATTCCAATTTTCCTTCCCAAAATCACTTTTGTCGTAGGAGCAGCCATAATTCTTTCCCCTCTCTATGTTTTAATTTCAACTTCAACGCCTGAAGGAAGCTCTAAATTCATAAGAGCCTCTACGGTTTTTGCTGTAGGATCAATTATATCAATAAGTCTTTTATGCACTCTTATTTCAAAATGTTCTCCCGAATTCTTATTTACATGAGGAGAACGTAATATCCAATAACGAGTCACCTTAGTGGGAAGAGGAATAGGACCAGATATCTTAGCTCCGGTTCCTCTTACAGTCTCTATAATTCTCTTAGCTGACTGATCCAAAACTCTATGATCAAATGCTTTTAGCTTTATTCTTATTTTCTGTTTTTCTAAATAACTACTCATAACAACAGATCGCCCCCATTACTCAATAATTTTAGTTACGACACCTGCACCAACAGTCCTGCCACCTTCTCTTATTGCAAACCTTAACCCTTCCTCTAATGCTACCGGCTTTATTAATTTTATCTCCATCTCTATATTATCACCTGGCATTACCATCTGTACTCCCTCTGGTAACTTTATCTCTCCTGTTACATCTGTCGTCCTAAAGAAAAATTGTGGCTTGTATCCACTGAAAAATGGCGTGTGTCTACCCCCTTCTTCCTTCTTTAATACATATACTTGCGCATTGAAATGTGTGTGGGGCTTTATACTCCCTGGC
>JAKOUL010000031.1 GCA_029776735.1 Dictyoglomota bacterium | reverse complement strand
TATAACAGACAGGTAGTCCTGCTAAATATCCTTCTTTGGTTACTAATCCAAAGTCAACTCCCCAGGTATCTATACCAATGCTTTCAATATCAGGATACTTAGAAAAAGCCTTCCCTATTCCTTCTTTTATCTCATGAAAAATCTGGGGAAGGTTCCAGTATAATCTCCCCAATATTTCTACAGGTTTATTTATAAATCTATGGACTTCTTCTACTTCTAACCTTTCATCTTTTAAAATTCCTACAAGGGCTCTTCCACTTTCAGCTCCCAGATCAAAGGCAAGAAATTTTCTCTCTTTCATCTCTTTCCCCCTCTAAGTTCTTTCTTTAATTATCTTTTCCATATATCCGCTTTCTCTGAAGGCTTTTAATGGATCTAAAGGAACTCCCATCTCTTCTCTTACTTTATAAATCAAAGGCATTACATCGGTATCAAAGGCAGAAACAAGAGTATTTTCAGCCATAACAATGTCTTGCTCTTCCTGATATTTTCTCAATATCTTCCTATCAACTATTAACACTTTTGCATAAGTTTTATATATATTCTCTACACTTTGGATCATTTCTTCTATCTTAGGCTTTAAATTATGGGATTCATCTATCATATATGCAATATCTACCTTTAATCCATCTTCCTCAGCAGATACCAACTCATTAAATATTAAGAAGAGCTCATAAGGATTTATGGAACCTGTGGTTAAATCATCATCAGCATACTTTTTATTATTAAAATGAAAACCTCCTAATTTACCCTCATCTAAGAGGTTTGCAACAATCTGCTCAATATTTGTCCCTAAGGGATGGTGTCCTAAGTCCACTAATACAAAGCTTTTTTCTCCTAATTTATAAGATAGATTTAATGCACATCCCCAATCAGGTATATCGGTATGATAGAAGGCAGGCTCAAAAAATTTATATTCTATAAGAAGTCTCATATGAGGCTCTAAATGTTCATAAACCTCTTTTAAACTCTCTTCTAATCTATGTTTCCTTCCCCTAAAATCATCTTGTCCTGGGTGATTAGTCCCATCGGCAACCCACAAAGAGATATCCCGAGAGCCTAACTTTTTTGCAATATCTATACATTCTATTATATGTTTTGTTGCTTTTTCTCTTACCTTTTTATCAGGATGGCATAGGCTTCCCAATTTATAATCATCATCTTGGAAGAGATTGGGATTTATAGCTCCTGGTTTTATTCCAAGGGATAGAGTAAAATTTAGAAGTCCATCCCAATCGTCATACATATCCCAGGGAATATGAAGGGCAACAGTAGGGCATATTCCTGTAACTTTATGTACCATAGCAGCATCTTGAATTTTTTCCTTTACATTTCTTGCAGCTCCTTTTTGTTTAAATACTGCAAATCTTGTTCCTGAGTCTGCATAACCCCAGCTTGGAGTTTCTACTTTAAAATTTTTTAGTTTTTCTTCTACTTTTTTAATATCAATTCCTTTTTCTTCTAATTTGTTTTTGAGTATCTCATAACTCTTTTCATAATTGTTCATAATTATGAACCTCCCTCTTTATTATAGAGTATATGAAAGGATCCTCTAATTAGTTCAAACTTTTTCAATTTTTTCTATATAAATTTTCACTTCTTTTTATATGTTAAATATAACACTTCTTTTTTATCTATGTCAAAAATAGATTGTAGTGGTTCGCAATAGTGATAGGATATTTAATGGAAATATAAATCTTATTATTAAAAATATGAATAAATTTATACATATCTATTTATGAATCCATTAGGTCTTTTCCTTGCAATAAATAAAAAACTATGATAGCATAGCTCCAGAAATGAAAATAAAAATTGAAAAAAATGAATATATATGGAATGGAGGGTAAAAGGTGTTATCAGAAGAGAGAAGAATAAGAATATTAGAGATTTTAGAAAAGGAAAGGGGAATAAAGGTATCGGATTTAGTAAGAGTATTCAATGTCACGGGTGCTACTATAAGAAGGGATTTAGCATCTTTAGAGAAAGAAGGATTAGTTAAAAGAACCCATGGTGGTGCTGTTCTTCCTCAAAGTTTTTCCTTTGAACCTTTATATGTAACAAAAAAGAGACAAAATTTAAAAGAGAAGATGGCTATTGGGGAAAAGGCTGCAGAATTGATTGAGGATGGAGAGACAGTTTTCATAGAAACAGGAAGCACCACTCTTCAGGTTGCAAGAAATATTAAAAATAAGCATGATTTAACAGTATTAACAAATTCTATAGATGTAGCTCGGGAATTATTAAATGCAAGGGGTGTAGAGGTTATATTAACGGGTGGGAATTTAAGAAAAGAAACTTTGGCATTAATAGGACCTTTAGCAGAGAGAGTTCTTAGGGAGTTTAGAGTAGATAAGGTTTTTCTTGGGATCTCTGGAATTATTCCTGGGAAGGGAATGAGTACTGCCAGTATTGTGGAAGCTCAAATTAAGAAGTTAATAATTGAGATGGGAAAAGAAGTGATAGGAGTTGCAGA
>JAKOUL010000012.1 GCA_029776735.1 Dictyoglomota bacterium | reverse complement strand
CAAGGTAAAGAAGGCTTTTCTTTTCTTTCAACAATTTCCCCTATGAGTTTAAAAGTATCTAATCTTGCCCCAGGTATAGGATTTCTGAAGGCTGTATCCTTTCCAAGCATGATTCCCTCACCTATTCTAAGATGATTTATCTTTTTTGGTATCTTTCTATCAAAAAGTAGTGGAATACTACTGGAATTTCCTGCAGAGATGAGCTGGAAATTTATGGAGAATTCTTTTTCTAAAGCTTCTACGAGATCTGAAAATTCCATATATGTTTCTTGGGTGGGAATTACTCCACCAAAACATGTGAAATTTGTACCTATACCTACTAGTTCAATGTTTTTCATCTTTAATACTGTAGATATTACATTCCTAAGTTCAGATTTATCCCATATACCTTCTCTTAAATCTCCCATCTCTACCATTATGATGATTTTATGTCTTTTCTTCTCTTTTTGGATAGTATTATTTAGCTCTTCTATAGTTTTAAGCTCTGAATTTAAACTAATATCAGCATATTTTACAGTCTCTGCTATCTGAGATAGAGAAGGAAGCCTTATAAGAGTAAATTCAGTGTTTAGATTTTCTCTTTTCATTCTTTCTATACTCTCAACCCTGGAATCAGAGATACCTCTAACTCCAGCTTCAATAAGTGTCTTTCCAATATTAGGATCCCCAAGGGAGACTTTGGTGACACCATCTATAAATATTCCATTTTCCTTCCCCTTTTCTACAATAATCTTTGCATTATGATGGATAGCAGAAAGATTAATCTCTAATACAGGATAGTTCTCTTTCATTTTTCACCTCAAATTTAATATCCACGATCCTGTAATCATAATAAGGACACCCAAAGAGCGTACTCTTATCTGCTCTTTAAAGATATAATGAGCAAGAATTAAGGTAATAACCATACTCAACATAGATAAAGGTTCTGCAACACTGACATCAATTGCTTGAAATGCAAAGAGAAGAAATAAATAAGAATAAGCATTACAAATACCTGCCAAATTTACTAATATAGGATGCTTCCTAAAAAGGGAATAAATACTTTTTGTTTCCTTACTAAATAGAATATAGATAAATTGGAAGAAGCCTATCATAAAGTAAAGGAAGAAACAATAGAATATAGGGCTTGTTTTTTCTACCACAAATCCATCTATAGTCCTACCTATAGCAATAAGAAAAGAGCTCAATATCATTAATAAGGTCTCTTTTTTAGTGATAAGGACCTTTAAAGAGGATAAAAAATTTTTTTGTCTGTTAAGGAAAGATGCTCCATAGACTAAAAGAGAAAGACCTATAAGTTTTTGTATCGTAAAAGGCTCCTTAAGAAATATACTGGTAAGGATTAATAGGAAAAATACATTAAAATTATAGAGAGGTCCTACTAAGGATACTTCACCTATGGATAATGATTTTACATATAACATAAAGGAGATGGAATATATAAAGCCACTAAGTATGCCATATTTTAAGATTTGAAAATCCTTAGTAGATTTATCAAAGATTGCAAAAGGGAGTAAGAAAAGAGTGGCTGTAAAGAAAAATAAAAAAGAGGCGACCTTACTATCACTTTCTGTTCCTATTTGTTTTACTACGATTTTTTCATATCCTAAGAGAATTATTCTTCCTAATAAAAAAAGATATGCTATCATAATGCTTATTTTACTACAAGATTGTATAATTAAAACAGTATGAAAAAGATTATTTTTATACTTCTATTTTTAAGTCTTTTCTCCGTAGCTTATGCAGAACAGGTTGATATAGAGATAGACTTAGGAGTAGATGGGGAATGGAAGCTGGAGAAGTTTACTTCTCTTTTTGTAGATATATATAATCCTGGGAGTAAACTAACTCTTGATATAGAGGTTGTCTATACCCAAGGGCTTAGATATGCAGGTTATTGTGAGACTATCTACAAAGAGAAAGTAGAAATTTTACCCCTTTCAAGAAAAAAAGTTGAGTTTCTCATTCCACCTATAGATTTTAGATATCCTTTAAGAGTAAGAGTTCTGACTTCTTCAGGAGAGGTACTTAAAGATGAGAAATTAGCACTTACTATAGAAAGGATTACTCTTCCATTGGTCCTTGTGCCAAGTAAGAAAAATATCCCTTTGAATATATCTGGAAAAGCAAGAGTACAAAGAATATATGAAGAAGGTAAACTTCCTGTAAATTATAGAGCTTATGATACCTACGATCTTATCCTTATAGATAGGGATTTCTGGGATAACATGTCTTCTCTTTTGAAAAATTCCCTTACTATGGCAAGAATATTTACAAAAAGAGTTTTCTTTACAGACGAGATACCATCTATAAATAAATATTTTACTTTAAATCCTGTAGGCTTAAAGATCCCTCATAATACCTTTTTATATACACCTGATCTTTCTCTTCTTGAAGGTCAGTCTTTTATCTACCCAGGGAAATTTGAAATATTGTTATTCTTATCTTTATACTTTCTGCTCCTTTTTTTAATAAGAAAATTTTTACAAGGAAGAAGATTCCTCATAATATTTCTTATTTTAATAGGGATATTTTCATTTTCAGGTGCTTATTTGGGAATATCCTTTACAAAAGATGCCTTAGCAGTAGGAGAACAAAGTCTTATATATTTAGATCCTGAAAGTTATGTGGCTGAGAATTTCTTTACTTTTTCCATATTTTCTCCCTTTGAAAGAGAGATATCACTCTCTTATTCTCCTAATATTTTTGTCCTTTATAATGCTTATTATCAGCCTCAAAAGGGTGCTACTTCTCTTATCGTAGATAGAAAGACGAATCTATTGAAAATGTACACAGAGAGAAATAGAGTATACTTTTTGGAAGGTGTCTCTTATCATATAATTCCCATTGATGTTGATTTTAAGATACTATCTGATAGATTTATTCTAACGCTGCAGAATAATTCTAAATTTAATATTAAAAATTGTATTGTTAAAGTAGATAATAAGGAAAACCTTGTGGGAGATCTTTTGAAAGGTGAGAAGAAGGTATGGACAGTATGGCTTAGTGGTTTGAGAGGACCTTCTTTGCTCTCTGAGATTCTTAAGAAGTATAAAATAAAAAGCGATCCTATAGATGATGAGAAGATAATACTTTGGGGGAGGATTGAAGATTCTGTAAATATCCTTAACTTTTTTAATTTAAATGCAGGAGTTAGAAGAGATAATATTATTATCATTCCTCTAAGAGAGGAGCAGAAATGAAGATTTGGTGGCTTGTGGATTTCAGAGCCAAGATAAAGGATCCTAAATATTTAAGGATTGAATTTACATACTATTTTTTCATTGTCCTATTATCCTTTGTATTTTGGCCATCTCAAACTTTGGATTTAAATAGATATTCAGTGCCTGATCTTTTCCTCATATTTGCTATCCTTCATTTTCTCTTTCTTCTTTATCTTACCTCGGTAATATCCTCAGGAAATCTTCTTTCTGAGAAGGAATTTAAAATAATAAATTTAGCTAAATATTCATCCTTTTCTACTTTTGAAATAGTTATAGGTAGAGCTCTTTCTATACTCTTTTATCTTTGTTTTTTACTTATTCTTCTTTTACCCTTTAATCTTCTTATAAATTTTAGCTTTCCTTACTCTCTTCTTAGGATTCTCTATCTTTACCTTATGCTGCTTTTGGACGCTATTCCTGTATTAGGGTTGGGAATACTTTGGTCTACACTCCAAAATCCTTCTTTAAGTTGGTTTCTTCATTGGAGTACTTATGTCTTCTTTATTCTCTTTCCATTTCTTTTTCCTAAGACTTCTTTTTTCTTTCCCCTCAATAATATCCTCTGGCTTGTAAAAGCAGAAAACATACTTTATGTAAAGGTGGTGTTTAACCCTAAGATTCACCTTCCTATCATTATTTTCTTTTATTTACTTATTTTTTTAGTCTCTATACTAATAGCTCAGAAAAGGTTAAAATATTATAAGGGAGATGATAAAGAATAATGTTTTTTTGAGAATATCGGAAGACTCTTAAAAAAAGTAAATAATTATTACTTAATAGAAGGATTTTTTACTTCTCTAATTGCAACTTTTGATCTTTTTTTAATTTTTAAAATTTTGTCTTTCAGTTTCAGTGTATTTTTCTTACTTCTACCTTTACCTATCTTTATGCTATATCTTTTAAAAAAGAAAAAGCCCGAGGATTTAGAGGTTATAGTAAAAGCTGATAGGCATTTTTCATTGGAAGAAAGACTCATCACTTTTTGGGAATATAAAGAGCATCAAGATCCTTATGGTCTTATAGAAAGACTTAAGGAAGATCTTGAAGAAAGAATTAGATATATTGATCTTAGGAAGGCTTATCCTTTTAAACCTTCAAAGCTTTTAAAAAGTCTGGCTTTTCTTACCCTAATTCTTTTAGCTTTAAATCTTATTGTTTCTCCTCCTAAAAATCTGGTATCTGCTCTTAGTCCTGAAGGGAATGAAAAGGCATATAACGAGCAAAAGAACTCTCTATTAGAGAAGAAAGCTCGTCTGTCTGACAATGTTTTAGAAGGCGAAGGAGTTAAAAAACAGCAAGTATCACAGGAAGATTTCAATAAAGAGAAGGTAGAAAGTTTTGAGACCCCAAAATCCTTGGAAGAATTTTTATCTCAATGGGACTTTGATAAAAATAATGCAAAATCTAATGAGAGCCAAAAGGAGAGCCAGAAAACAGAAGAAAAGAAGGAAGAAAGTACTGCTCAAAAGGAAGGAAATGAAAAAAGTAGCATAGGTAGTTCCAATAATATGCCTTCCTTAGGATCAGTAGCTTCAGAAGTCTCTCCTTCTATGGAGGAAGGTAGCTCTTCACAAGGGGAAAAAGAGGAAGGACAAACTGCAGGCACTGAAAATATGCCTGCCCAATCGCAGCAAGAAAGAATGACACAAGCTCCTATCACTGGAGGTAAGGTTGTGGATAAAAAAGACGCTTCAAGCTCTCTTCCTGGGACTGAGGAGAGAAATACTAAGCTTGGAGAGAAGGAATCTGAAAGAAAGGTTTTCTCTGGAGAAAATGTATCTGTCCCATCTCCTCAAGAGGAAGAAAAAGGGAAGAACTATCTTTTCCAAGCTCCTACTTTAACAGGGGAAAGAAAAACTGTAGGAGACTCAGTAAGTGTAAGCCCTCAATATCAAGAAGAAAATCCTGTAGCTTCTAGGATTCTTCCCCAAGAGTTCCAAGATATTTTAAAAATATATTTTTCTCAGTAAAGGAGGTTTTTATTTTGGCTTTATCCTTAGAAGATTTTACCGATGTAATTGGAAAAATAAGAGGAGAGATTGCTAAAGTAATAGTAGGATATGATGAAATAATAGATTTAATATTAATATCCCTTTTTTCAGGAGGGCATGTACTTTTAGAGGGAGTGCCAGGTATAGGAAAGACTCTTATTGTAAAGACCCTGAGCGAGATAATAGATCTTAAATTCTCAAGAGTCCAGTTTACCCCAGATCTTATGCCTGCAGATATTACTGGTACAAATATTATTTTAGAAGATGAAGAGGGTAGAAAACATTTTAAGTTTCAAGAAGGACCTATATTTGCCAATATTATTTTAGCAGATGAGATAAATAGAGCAACTCCTAAGACTCAGTCTGCTCTTTTGGAAGCAATGCAGGAGGGAAATGTAACCAGTAGTGGTAAAGTTTACCCTTTGCCAAAGCCATTTTTTGTGCTTGCTACTCAAAATCCTATAGAGATGGAAGGTACTTATCCTCTTCCAGAAGCAGAGCTTGATAGATTCTTCTTTAAACTTATCCTTGCTTATCCTGGGAAAGAAGAACTTTTAGAGATCATTGAGAGAACTACAAATATAGAGATGCCTACAGTTAGTAAAGTGGCAGATGGTAGAACTATAGAAGAGTTAAAGAAGATAGTAAGAAGTGTACCTGTATCTCAGGTAGTAAAAGATTATGCAGTAAGAATAGTCCTTGCTACTCATCCAGAGACAGACTTTGCTACCGAGAAGGTAAAAAAATATGTGAAATATGGGGCAAGTCCCAGAGGAGCTCAAGCTCTCATCTTAGGAGCAAAGGCTCTTTCTCTTTTTGAAGGAAGGAGTAATGTAAGTTTTAAGGATATAAGAAATGTAGCGTTTCCTGCTCTACGTCACCGAATCATATTAAGTTTTGAGGGAGAAGCAGAGGGGATATCCCCTGATGAGGTCTTAAAAGATATTTTAGAGAAGGTGCCTGAAGTTTAATGAAAGAGGAACTTGATGTAGATTTCTTAGAAAAACTTGAAAGATTGAGACTTGTAGTAAAGAAACTCAAGAACTTAGGATATCTTGGGGAAAGAGAAAGCCCTAAGATGGGAAAAGGGAGCGAATTTTCTGATTATAGGTCTTATCAGGTGGGAGATGAGATTCGTTATATAGATTGGAATATATATGCTCGGTTTGAAAAATTTTTGATTAAGCTTTTTGAGGAAGAAGAAGAGCTAGATATTCATATCCTTCTTGATACTTCTTCTTCTATGGGTTTTGGTAGTCCATCAAAGATTTTTTATGGAAAACAGATGGCTTTAGCTTTTGCATATCTTGGCATTTCTTCATGGGAAAAGGTGAATTTTGCCTATTTTCAAGATGGAATAAAAGAGATATTTCCCTTAGAGAGGAAAAAAGGGAATATATTTGAGCTTTTAAAACTTTTGAATACCATAAAGCCTGATGGTATTACAGATATGAATAATGCTATAAAGAATTATTTATCCTCCCTAAAAAGAAAGGGGATAATAATTATCATCTCAGATTTCCTTTCTCCTTTTGGTTATAAAGATGGAATTCTTTTTGCAAAACACAAAAAATTCTCCGTTTATTTAGCACATGTGATCTCTGAAGAAGAAATTTCCCCAGGTTTTAAAGGGAATCT